>NZ_DGNN01000026.1:0-482943 GCF_002388965.1 Leisingera sp. UBA4491
CCCCCCCCCCATAACTATTGACTTTTCCAGCAATATCGCGTATAGGTTGTAAGGCAGCTGGAAGAAACATGGACGGCCCCGGATTCCCTCCACCGGCGGCCGTCCTGTCTTTCTCTCGTGCGGACAAGAAACGCATGAGGCAGAGCAACCCATGACAGACAACACACACGACCAGGACGGCGCCGCCGTCCTGCAGCGGCAGGTGCATTACACCGCCGATCTCCTGCGCTCGCTGCAGGAGAGCATACACCGCCTGCGCAACGCGGCGGAGGAGCTTCGGGAGCAGCTTGAAACCACCGGCGGCGATGAGGCCACCGGCGCAAGGGCGCAGATCAGCAGGCTCGAGGGCCTGATCCGCGATTGCCAGAAAGTGGAGAAAGTCATTGCAGAACAAAGCACCGAATTCGCCCGCATGCTCAAATCAGAGCACGAACTCGATCTCGGCGCGGCGCGCGCTGCTGTCGAATGCGGACTTTCTCGCCTGCGTGCCGCCCTGGCTGCTGAACTGCTTCTTGGATGAGCTGGACCGGAAAACCCTCTGCGCGCTGCCGCATCTCTTTGACATCTGGGCGCTGGACCACCAGCGCCCGCCGCCGGGGGATTGGCGCGCCTGGGTGATCCTGGGCGGCCGTGGCGCAGGGAAAACAAGGGCAGGGGCCGAATGGGTCCGCTCGCTGGCCGAAGGTGCGCGCCCGCACGACCCCGGCACCGCCCGCCGCATCGCGCTGGTGGCGGAAACCTATGACCAGGTGCGCGACGTGATGATCCATGGCGACAGCGGCATCCTGGCCTGCGCGCCGCCCGACCGGCGGCCCAAGTGGAAAGCCTCGGAGCGCAAGCTGATCTGGCCCAACGGGGCCGAGGCGCAGGCGTTCTCCGCCCATGACCCCGAGGCGCTCCGCGGCCCCCAGTTCGACGCCGCCTGGGCGGATGAACTGGCCAAGTGGAAGAAGGGGCAGGAGAGCTGGGACATGCTGCAGTTTGCCCTGCGGCTGGGCCAGGACCCCCGCGTCTGCGTCACCACCACGCCGCGCAACGCGCCGGTGCTGAAGCGGCTCTTGGCCTCACCCAGCACCGTCCAGACCCACGCCGCGACCGAAGCCAACCGCGCCAACCTTGCGCCGTCCTTTCTGGAGGAGGTGCGGGCGCGCTATGCAGGCACCCGCCTTGGCCGGCAGGAACTGGACGGGGTGATGCTGTCGGACATCCAGGGCGCGCTCTGGACCACCGCAGCGCTGGCCGCGGCGCAGGTGGCCGACGCGCCGCCGCTCGACCGGGTGGTGGTCGCCGTCGACCCGGCGGTCAGCGCGGGCAAGGACTCCGACGCCTGCGGCATCGTGGTGGCGGGGGCCGTCACCCACGGCCCGCCGCAGGACTGGCAGGCCTATGTGCTGGCCGATTGCACGGTGCAGGGGGTCGGTCCCCTGGCCTGGGCGCAAGCGGTGATCGCCGCCCGCGACAGGTTTGACGCCGAACGGGTGGTGGCAGAGGTGAACCAGGGCGGTGCCCTGGTCGAAACCGTGCTGCGCCAGGCCGACCCGCTGGTGCCCTTCCGCGCCCTGCACGCGAAGAAGGGCAAATCTGCCCGCGCGGAACCCGTCGCGGCGCTTTATGAGCAGGGCCGGGTGCGCCACCTGCCGGGGCTTGGAGAGCTGGAGGACCAGATGTGCCAGATGACCCCGCAGGGCTACCGCGGCAGCGGCTCGCCCGACCGGGTCGATGCGCTGGTCTGGGCGCTGCATGAGCTGATCATCCAGCCCGCTGCAAACCTTAGGAGGCCGCAGGTGCGGGTCTTATAGCCTCTTCTCAAAACTGACCGCCCGGCCGCCAGGCCGGGCAGCGCCCGTCCCGCCCCCCACGGAGCGGGCGCTTCGCTTCCTCCCCGTCGGGCCGGGCGCCGCCCTAAGCACTTCGCAACACCGGGTGAAATTCATCATAAGTGAATAATTACAGTGTCTTGACGCAGGGTGTTGCGTACCCGCCGTACGCTCCGCTTGCCGGATCTTCAGCTCTTTCTGTCCCTAATGATCCTCAGCAAAGGCGCACCAGCCCCAAGGGGTCCGGCGCCGGAGATGAACAACCTGAGGAGCGGACCATGGTCTTTGACCTGCTGCGGCGCAACAAGCCCGAACCCCCACAGCCCGGCCTGGAGCAGAAGGCCAGCCAAACCGCCCGCGTGGTGTCCTGGCACGGTTCCGGCCGCACCGCCTGGAGCCCGCGCGACACCGTGTCCCTGACCCGCAGCGGCTTTGCCGGCAATCCGGTCGCCCACCGGGTGATCCGCCTGATTGCCGAGGCCGCCGCCGCCGTGCCGCTGGTGCTGCAGGACAGCCGCCAGCGCTATGACACCCACCCCTGGCTGGCGCTGCTGGCGCGTCCCAACCCGGCCCAGACCCAGGCGGAACTGCTGGAGGCGCTCTATGGCCACCTGCTGCTGTCCGGCAACGCCTATATCGAGATGGTCGCGGCAGAGGACGCAACGCCCGCAGAACTGCATGTGCTGCGCTCCGACCGGATGAACGTCGTGCCCGGTCCGGATGGCTGGCCCGCGGGCTTTGACTATGTGGCCGGCGGGCGCAAGCACCGCTTCGCCAACGAGCCCGGCCAGCCGTCGATCTGCCATATCAAGAGCTTTCACCCGCAGGACGACCACTACGGCCTGTCCCCTCTGCAATCGGCGGCGATGGCGATTGACGTCCACAATGCCGCCTCCCGCTGGTCGAAGGCGCTGCTGGACAACGCGGCCCGCCCCTCAGGCGCGCTGGTCTGGACCGGCTCCGACGGCCAGGGCCAGATGTCCGACGATCAGTTCCGCCATCTAAGTGAAGAGATTCAATCAAACTTTCAGGGTGCGCAGAATGCCGGCCGCCCGATGGTGCTGGAGGGCGGGCTGGACTGGAAACCGATGGGCTTCTCGCCGTCGGACATGGAGTTCCAGAAGACCAAGGACACCGCCGCCCGCGAAATCGCGCTGGCCTTCGGGGTGCCGCCGATGCTGCTCGGCATCCCCGGCGACGCAACTTACGCCAACTACCAGGAGGCCAACCGCGCCTTCTACCGGCTGACCGTGCTGCCGCTGGTGGCCAAGGCCACTGCCGCATTGGCCGACTGGCTGGCGGGCTGGACCGGCGAAGAGCTATGCTTGAAGCCCGACCTCGACCAGCTGCCCGCCCTGGCAGCCGAGCGCGAGGCGCAGTGGCGGCGTATCACTTCCGCGGATTTCCTCAGCAATGAGGAAAAGCGGCAGCTGCTGGGGTTGCCCACAGAAGCCCCGGCCGCGCCGCAGACGGAGGGCGGACAGGATGACTGAGCACCCGATGCACGCATTTGATTGTTCACCGGGATTGCGCCTGTCCGCCCATGAGCGGGTGGCCCAGATCCAGCATGAGGCGGTGAACCGCCGCCTCGACCGGATCGAACAGATGATGGAGCGGCTGGAGAAACGCCTCTGGCTCACCGTCTACGGCGTCGCCGCGGTGATCCTGGCGCAGGCCTTCCAATCCTTCCTGACGGTGCAATTGCCGTAACACCAATGACTTGCGAGGCTCAGATGATGCAGGGAACTCCCCAGCTGGAACATAAATTCGCACGCTTCGGCGAGGATCTCTCGCTGAAGGACGCCACCGGAATCGAAGGCTACGCCAGCCTGTTCGGCCAGACCGATCAAGGCGGCGACGTGGTCGAGCGCGGCGCCTATGCGGCATCGCTTAAGGCGCTCCGGGATCAGGGCCGCACGGTCAAGATGCTGTGGCAGCACGACCCGCACCAGCCAATCGGCGTCTGGGACGAGGTGCGCGAGGACAAGCGTGGGCTTTACGTCAAGGGCCGCATCCTGACCGCCACCCCCAAGGGCGCCGAGGCCGCCGCGCTGATCGCGGCGGGCGCGATTGATGGCCTCTCCATCGGCTACCGCACCCAGAAGGCCACCCGGGCCCAGGACGGCAGCCGCCGCCTGACCCAGGTGGAGCTGTGGGAGGTGTCGCTGGTCACCTTCCCGATGCTGCCCGCCGCCCGTGTGGCGGCCAAATCCGCCGCCGCAGATGCCGAAGCCGAAGCGCTGCGCGCCCTGGCCGATGGCCTGCGCCAGATCACCCGCGACCTCAAAACAGGACACCCGACATGAGCAACCAAGACCTCCCGGCAAACACCGGGGACGCAGCGCCCCTGGCGCATGAAGTGAAACAGGCCGTGACCGGCTTTCTTCATGAATTCAAGGGGTTTCAGGACGACATGCAATCAAGACTGAAACAGGCAGAAGAGCGAGTGAACATGCTGGACCGTAAGACAATCTCTCAGAACCGCCCCCATCTGGCAGCCAGCCAGGACGCGGGCGCGCCGCATCAGAAGGCGTTCAACGCCTACCTGCGCTGCGGCGACGACGACGGCCTGCGCGGGCTTGAGCTGGAAGGCAAGGCGATGTCCACCGCCGTGGCCAGCGATGGCGGCTATCTGGTCGATCCGCAGACGTCGGAAACCGTGAAATCGGTGCTGAACGCCTCCGCCTCGATCCGCGCCGTGGCCTCCGTGGTGCATGTGGAGGCGTCCTCTTATGACGTGCTGATCGACCACAGCGAAATGGGGGCCGGCTGGGCCAATGAAACCGGCCCCGCGGCGGAGACCTCCACCGGCTCCATCGACCGCATCACCATCCCGCTGCATGAACTCAGCGCGCTGCCCAAGGCGTCGCAGCGGCTGCTCGATGACAGCGCCTTTGATATCGAGGGCTGGCTGGCCACCCGCATCGCCGACAAATTCGCGCGCTCCGAGGCCGACGCCTTTATCAACGGCGACGGTATCGACAAGCCCACCGGCTTCCTCAACTACCCGGTGACCGAAAACGGCACCTGGACCTGGGGCGAGATCGGCTACAGGGTTTCCGGCGTCGACGGCGATGTCGGCAATGGCGACGCGATCATCGACCTGGTCTATGCGCTGGGGGCCGAATACCGCGCCAATGCCACCTTCATTCTGAACTCCAAGACCGCGGGAATGCTGCGGAAACTGAAGGACGCTGATGGCCGCTTCCTGTGGTCTGACGGCCTGGCCGCAGGCGAGCCTGCGCGCCTCATGGGCTACCCGGTGCTGATCGCCGAGGACATGCCAGACCCGGCCTCCAACAGCTACTCTATCGCCTTCGGCGACTTCCGCGCCGGCTATACCATTGCCGAGCGCCCGGACCTGCGCGTGTTGCGCGACCCCTTCAGCGCTAAGCCGCATGTGCTGTTCTACGCGACCAAGCGCGTCGGCGGCGATGTCAGCGACTTTGCCGCGATCAAGCTGATGAAATTCGGCCTGAGCTAACCGCTCAGCGCTGATGGCGGACCGGCAGCCCGGTCCGCCGGCTGGCACGCACCCCATATTTCCTTGCCGTCTAGCTGCTCCCCCTCCGTCCGAGCGGCAGGGAACGGTGCGTGCCGGCCGAACCTTCAAAAACGGACAGCAGATCAGGGCCGGCTCAGGGGGAGGCCCGCAGGAGTGAGATGATGATGCTGAGCGAAGTGACCCCCGTGCCCGAGGCCGCCCTGCCGCTGGCCCCCTTCAAGGCGCATCTGCGTCTGGGCACCGGCTTTGGCGAGGACAGCCTGCAGGACGAGGTGCTGTTTGGCTTCCTGCGCGCCGCCCTGGCCGCGGTGGAAGGAAGGACCGGCAAGGCACTGATTACCCGGGATTTTGAGCTGGAGATCCGCCACTGGCGCGACCGCGCCCGGATGGTGCTGCCGATCGCCCCGGTGCGGGCGGTGACAGAGGTGATGATCCGTGACGCCGCAGGAGCTGAGACGGTTCTGAACCCTTCCGCTTACCAGCTGGAGCGTGACAGCCAGCGCCTGCGTTTGTGCCCGGCCGGCAGCCTGCTGCCCGCCATCCCGGCCGGCGGTCTGGCGCGGATCACCCTGCAGGCCGGCATGGCCGCGGACTGGGGCGGCTTGCCTGCCGATTTGGGCCAGGCGGTGATGCTCTTGGCGGCGCATTATTACGAATACCGGGCCGACACCGGCCTGCATGGCGGCTGCATGCCCTTCGGCGTCACCAGCCTAATCGAACGCTACCGCAGCCTGCGGCTGACATTGGGAGGATTGGCATGAAACAGCCCCCGAACCTCACCCGCAAGCTGGTGCTGGAAGACCCCCAGCGCGCCCCCGACGGCGCCGGCGGATACACCGAGACTTGGGTTGCGCTTGGCACCCTCTGGGCCGAGGTGAAATCCCTCTCGGGCCGCCTGGCCGGTGACAGCGTATCTTTGCAGAAATACCGGATCACCCTGCGCGCATCGCCGGAGGGTTTTGCATCCCGTCCGCGCCCGGACCAGCGCTTCCGCGACAATGAACGCCTCTACCGCATTGATGCGGTTGCAGAAAGCGCCCCGGACGCCCGCTACCTCACCTGTTTCGCGGTTGAGGAGGTGAGCGGATGACCTATGCCATCGCAGGCGGGCTGCAATCCGCCGTCTACACCCACCTGACCGGCGACGCGGGCCTCTCCGCGCTGGTCGGCAATGCGATCTATGACGCGATCCCCGCAGGCCCCTTGCCGCAGACCTATGTGGCGCTGGGATCGGAGGAGGTGCTGGACCGCTCCGACAAGACCGCAGGCGGGGCGGAGCACCGGTTCTTCGTCACCGTCACCACTGACACTGCCGGGTTTGCCGGCGCCAAGGCTGCCGCCGCAGCCGTCTGCGACGCGCTGGTCGGCGCCTCCGTGCCGCTGCCGCGCGGCCAGCTGACCGGCCTCTGGTTCGACCGCGCCAAGGCCGAGCGGCTGACCACCGGCGGCAGGCAGATCACCCTGCGCTTCAGGGCGCGGGTGGATGACGTCTGAACCTCAGAAACCTGATGAAACCAATTGAAATACATGGAGAACCCCCATGACAGTTCAAAACGGCAAGGACCTGTTGGTCAAAGTGGACATGAACGGCGCTGACCTGTTTGAAACCATCGCCGGCCTGCGCGCCACCCGTATCAGCTTCAACGCCGAAAGCGTAGATGTGACCAGCCTCGAAAGCCAGGGCGGCTGGCGCGAATTGCTGGCAGGCGCCGGTGTGCGCTCCGCCAGCATCTCCGGCTCCGGCATCTTCCGGGACGAGGCAACGGATGAGCGCGCCCGGCAGCTGTTCTTCGAAGGCCTCACGCCGGAGTTCCAGGTGATCATCCCCGATTTCGGCATCGTGCAGGGGCCGTTCCAGGTCACAGCACTTGAATACGCGGGCAGCCACAACGGCGAGGCGACTTATGAGCTGTCGCTCGCCAGCGCCGGCCAGCTCAGCTTCTCGGCGGTCTAAGCGATGATGAACCCCCACGCTGGCGAGGCGGAATTGCTCGTGAATGGAAACCCTTACGTGCTGAAGCTGACGCTGGGCGCGCTGGCGGGGCTGGAGGCCGCGCTGGAGGAAGGCACGCTGGTCGATCTGGTGCAGCGGTTCGAACAGGGCCGGTTTTCTGCCCGCGATGTGCTGGCGCTCCTGGCGGCCGGCCTGCAGGGCGGCGGCCATGATCTCAGCCGCGAAGACCTCGCTGCCGCCACCATCACCGGCGGCCCGATGCAGGCGGCGCGGGTGGCGGCGGAGCTGTTGGTGCGCAGCTTTGCCGTGCCGGAAGAGCCATGAGCGGACTGGACTGGCCCGCGCTGATGCGCGCCGGGATGGCGGGGCTGAAGCTGCTGCCGCGCGACTTCTGGCAGCTGACGCCGGCGGAACTGCGGCTGATGCTGGGCGAGGCTGCGGCACCGCAGCCGCTCAGCCGCCACCGGCTGGCGGCCTTGATGCACGATTTCCCGGACGCGCCCAGCCCGGCAAACAAGGAGACAAAAGATGACTGACTCATCGTCGATGGCGGAACTGGAACTGCAGGGCGAAGCTTTGGGCGAAGCGCTGGACGGTGCCTCTGGAATGGCCGCGGCCTTTGCAGAAGTGCTGGGGCGGGTCAAGGAGGGGTTCTCCGAAACCGGGCGCGATGCGCAGATCCTGGACCGAAGTCTTTCCAAGGGCTTACGGCGCGCTTTTGAGGGGCTGGCCTTTGACGGCGACAGCCTGTCGGAGGCGATGGACACCCTCGCGCGCTCAATGATCCGAACTACCTACAACGCGGCGATGAAGCCGGTGACCAATCATCTCAGCGGCATGATGACCGAGGGGCTGACCTCCCTGATCGGAAACATTCTGCCCTTCGCCAATGGTGCGGCCTTCAGCCAGGGCAAGGTGATGCCCTTTGCCAAGGGCGGTGTTGTCACCAGCCCCACAGCATTCCCGATGCGCGGCGCCACCGGGCTGATGGGCGAGGCCGGGCCGGAGGCGATCCTGCCGCTCACCCGCGGCGCTGACGGCTCGCTGGGCGTGCGCAGCCAGGGCGGCGGTTCGGTCAGCGTGGTGATGAATGTGACCACCCCGGACGTCAAAGGCTTTGAACGCAGCCGCAGCCAGATCGCCGCGCAGCTGTCGCGCGCGCTCAGCCGCGGCGGACGCAACCGTTAAGGATGGAGGGTAACACAATGAATTTCCACGAAGTCCGCTTTCCCGCCTCGCTCAGCTTCGGCTCCGTCGGCGGCCCGGAGCGGCGCACCGATGTGGTGACGCTGGCCAACGGGTTCGAGGAGCGCAACACCCCCTGGGCGCACTCCCGCCGCCGCTATGACGCGGGGCTGGGCCTGCGCGCGCTGGAGGATATCGAGACGCTGATCGCCTTTTTCGAGGCCCGCCAGGGCCAGCTCTACGGCTTCCGCTGGAAAGACTGGAGCGATTACAAATCCGCCAGTGCCAGCGCGGACGTTGCCTTTGACGATCAGGTGGTTGCGACCGGCGACGGCGCCACGGTGACCTTTCAGCTGGCCAAGACCTACCGCTCCGGCGCCTTCACCTACCAGCGCCCGATTGCCAAACCGGTGGCGGGCACGGTGCGGGTCGGGATCGGCCAGGACGAGCTGCGCGAGAGCGTCGATTACGAGCTGGACACCGCCACCGGCCTGATCACCCTGGCGCATCCGCCGGAGAAGGGCCTGAGCATCCGGGCGGGGTTCGAGTTCGACGTGCCGGTGCGGTTCGACACCGGCAGCATCCAGACCAGCGTCGCCTCGTTCCAGGCGGGCGAGGCGCCGGCGGTGCCGGTGGTGGAGGTGCGGGTATGAGCGGGCTGTCCGAAGTCTTCCGGGCCCATGTGCAGTCCGGCATCACCACCCTGTGCCGCTGCTGGGCGCTGGCGCGGCGCGACGGTGCGGTGCTGGGCTTTACCGACCATGACTGCGTGCTGCGCTTTGACGGGCTGGCGTTTCAGCCCGGCAGCGGCCTGACGGCGCGGGCGGTGAGCCAGGCCACCGGCCTGTCGGTCGACAACACCGAGGCGCTGGGGGTGCTGAGCGATGCCGCAGTGCGCGAGGCGGACATCGAGGCGGGCCGCTTCGACGGCGCCGAGGTGCGCTGCTGGCTGGTGAACTGGCAGGATGTCTCGATGCGCTGGCTGCAGTTCCGCAGCTCGATTGGCGAGATCCGCCGGGCCGGCGGCGCCTTTCAGGCGGAACTGCGCGGGCTGACGGAGGCGCTGAATCAGCCGCTGGGGCGGATCTATCAGAAACCCTGCACCGCGGTGCTGGGCGATGCCGCCTGCGGGTTTGACCTCGGGACGCCCGGCTATGCCGCGGAGCTGGCCGCCGCAGAGGTGGAGCGCAACGAGGTGTTCCGCTGGGACGCTTTGCCGGGGTTTGAGCCGGACTGGTTCACCGGCGGGCGGCTGACGGTCCTCAGCGGCACGGCTGAGGGGCTGTGGGCGGCGGTCAAGGCCGACCAGTCCACGGCTGACGGCCGGAAAATCGGCCTGTGGGAACCCATCCGCGCTGCGGTGCAGCCTGGTGATACGGTCCGGCTGGAGGCGGGCTGCGACAAGCGGCTGGAGAGCTGCCGCCTGAAGTTCAACAACCTGCTGAACTTTCAGGGTTTCCCCGACATTCCGGGGGAGGACTGGGTGATGGCGGTGCCGCGCCAGTCGGGCGTGAACACCGGGGGCAGCAGGCGATGAGCCGGGTGGTGCAGGCTGCCCGCGGCTGGATCGGCACGCCCTATGTACATCAGGCCTCCTGCAAGGGGGCGGGCTGCGATTGCCTGGGCCTGATCCGGGGCCTGTGGCGCGAGCTGTGCGGGGCCGAGCCGGAGCTTCCGCCCGCCTACACGATGGACTGGTCCGAGCCGCAGGGCACCGAGGCGCTGTGGCAGGCGGCGGCGCGGCATCTGACGGCAAAGCCGTTGCGAGACGCTGCCCCCGGCGACGTGATCCTGTTCCGCATGCGCGAAGGATCGGTGGCCAAGCATCTGGGGGTGCAGTCTCAGGCTGGCAGCAATGAGACGAGGGCAATGCCTGGCCGCGGGCGGAAACGAAGTGCCCGCCCGGGGGGGCGGACGGGCACTGCCCGGCCTATCGGCCAGGCGGAAGTTGTCAATTCAGGCCCCGCCTTCATCCACGCATACGCCGGCCACGGGGTTGTCGAAAGCCCGCTGAGCCCGCCCTGGCAGCGCCGCATCGTGGCGCGGTTTCACTTCCCGAAGGAGCTGAACTGATGGCAACCATTCTTCTCTCTGCCGCAGGCGCGGCGGTTGGCGGCGCAATCGGCGGCACTGTCGCGGGCCTCTCGTCCGCGGTGGTCGGCCGGGCGGTGGGCGCCACACTGGGCCGCATGATCGACGAACGCCTGCTGGGCTCAGGCTCGGCCCCGGTGGAGACCGGCAAGGTCGACCGCTTCCGCCTGACCCAGTCCAGCGAGGGCAGCCCTGTCGCGCAGGTCTATGGCCGGATGCGGCTGGGCGGGCAGGTGATCTGGTCCTCGCGGTTCCTGGAAACCTCCACCACCAGCGGCGGCGGCGGCAAGGGCCGGCCCAGCCAGCCGCAGGTCACCAGCTACAGCTATTCGGTGTCGCTGGCGATTGCGCTCTGCGAGGGGGAAATCGCCCATGTCTCCCGCATCTGGGCCGATGGGGAGGAGGTGGCGCCCAAGGATCTGAACATGACCGTCTACCGGGGCACAAAAGACCAGCTGCCCGACCCGGTGATGGAGGCGGTCGAGGGCGCGGGCCAGGTGCCTGCCTACCGCGGTACGGCCTATGTGGTGTTCGAGAACCTGGAGCTGTCGCGCTTCGGCAACCGGGTGCCGCAGTTTTCCTTTGATGTGCTGCGGCCGGAGCAGGTGGACAGCGGCACCTATGCGCAGGATCTGGGCCAGCTGGTGCAAGGCGTGGCGCTGATGCCGGGCACCGGCGAATACGCGCTGGCCGCCGAGACGGTGCAGTATTCCGGCGGGCCGGGCGATGCGAAGGCGGCCAATGAGCATACGCCCTCGGGGATGAGCGACCTCAAGACCTCGCTGACCGCGCTGGAGGCGGAGCTGCCGTCCTGCGGCGCGGCCTCGCTGATCGTGTCGTGGTTCGGCGATGACCTGCGCTGCGGCAGCTGCACCCTGACACCCAAGGTGGAGCATAAGGAGGCTGAGGGCAGTCTGCCCTGGAGCGTCAGCGGCCTGACCCGCGGGACGGCGGCGCAGGTGCTGACGCAGGAGGGCAAGCCGGTGTATGGCGGCACCCCCGCCGACGCCTCGGTGATCGAGGCGATCCGGGAGCTGCAGGATCGGGGCCTCAGGGTGATGTTTTACCCCTTCATCCTGATGGACCAGGCCGAGGGCAACGAATTGCCCGATCCCTGGACCGGCGGCGCCAGCCAGCCGCATCTGCCGTGGCGGGGGCGGATCACACTGTCCGCCGCGCCGGGGCAGCCCGGCTCGCCCGATGGCACCGCGGCGGCGGAGGCTGAAGTGGCGGCGTTCTTTGGCACCGTCACGGCGGCGGATTTCACCGTGGGGGACGGCACGGTTGCCTACAACGGGCCGCAGGAATGGAGCCTCAGCCGCTTCATCCTGCACAATGCCGCGCTGTGCGCAGCGGCGGGCGGGGTGGAAGCCTTTTGCATCAGCTCCGAAATGCGGGCGCTGACGCAGATCCGCGGTGCCGCGGGCTTTCCGGCGGTGGCAGCCCTGCGCGCCCTGGCGGCAGAGGTGCGGCTGCTGCTGGGGGCGGAGACCAAAATCGGCTATGCCGCCGACTGGTCGGAATACTGGGGCTATCAGTCGCCGGAGGGCGACCGGTATTTCCATCTCGACCCGCTGTGGGCGGATGACACCATCGACTTCATCGGCATCGACAACTACATGCCGCTCAGCGACTGGCGCGAAGGCGAGGATCACCTGGACGCGCGCTCCGGCGTGCCCGCGGTCTATGACCTCGGCTACCTGCGCAGCAATGTGGAGGGCGGCGAGGGGTTTGACTGGTATTACCACTCGCCCGAGGCTGCAGCGGCGCAGATCCGCACGCCGATCACTGACGGCGCGCATGATGAACCTTGGATCTGGCGCTACAAGGATATCCGCAACTGGTGGATGCAGGAGCATCACGAGCGGGTCGGAGGGGTGCGCCAGGCCGCGCCCACCGCCTGGGTGCCGCAGAGCAAACCCATCTGGTTCACCGAACTGGGCTGCGCCGCCATCGACAAGGGCACCAACCAGCCGAACAAGTTCCTGGATCCGAAAAGCTCTGAATCCAAACTGCCTAAATATTCCAACGGGTTGCGCGACGATCTGATGCAGATCCACTACCTGCGCGCGATCCTTGGCTATTGGGGCGAGGACGCCAACAATCCGGTTTCCGAGGAATACGGCGATCGCATGCTGGATATGTCCAACGCCTATGTCTGGGCCTGGGACGCGCGGCCGTTTCCGGCCTTTCCCAGCCGGGCGGACATCTGGACCGACGGCGAAAACTACCTGCGCGGCCATTGGCTGAACGGGCGGGCCGGGCAGCGCACGCTGGCCTCGGTGGTGGCGGAGGTGTGCCGCTGCGCGGGGCTGGAGGATTTTGACGTCTCGCGGCTTTACGGCGTGGTGCATGGCTATGTGAACCCGGATGTGAGCGATGCGCGCGCGGTGCTGCAGCCCTTGATGCTGCGCTTCGGGTTCGACGCGGTGGAGCGCGGCGGGACGCTGCAGTTCCGGATGCGCAGCGGCAGCGGGGCCGAGGCGCTGGCGCTGGAGCATCTGGCCGAAAGCGGCGAGCTGGAGGGCACGCTGGAGCTCTCCCGCGCCAGTGAAGCGGAGCTGGCGGGGCGGGTGCGGCTGCGGTTTACCGAATGGGGCGGCGACCATGCCGCCGGGTCGGTGGAGGCGGTCTTGCCCGATGAGGCCACCCATTCCGTCAGCCAGACCGAGCTGCCGCTGGCGCTGACCGGGGCCGAGGCGCGCCAGGTGGCCGGGCGCTGGCTGGCCGAGGCGCGGATCTCGCGCGATACGCTGCGGTTCCAGCTGCCGCCCTCGATGCTGCATCTGGGCGCGGGGGATGTGGTCTCGCTGCCGCTGGAGGGGGGTGAACAGCTCTACCGCATCGACCGGCTGGAGCAGGCTGAGGCGCAGCTGGCGGAGGCGGTGCGGATCGAGCCCGGTACCTATGACCTGGCCGCGGTGGCGGAGGAGTTGCCGGGGGTCAACGCCTTTGCAGCGCCGGGGCCGGTGCTGCCCCTGTTCCTGGACCTGCCGTTGATGCGCGGCGATGAGGTGCCGCACGCGCCGCATCTGGCGCTGACGGCGCGGGCCTGGCCCGGCAGTGTGGCGGTCTATGGCTCGGAGGCGGATGAAAATTACGCGCTGGAGCAGGTGATTGCGGCGCGGCAGGTGATCGGGGTCACGGAGACACCGCTGTTGGCCGCAGGCGCCGGGCGCTGGGATCTGGGGGCGGATCTGCAGGTGAAGCTGATCTCCGGTTCGCTGGAAAGCCGCACCGTTGAGGCGGTGCTGAACGGCGCCAATGCGGCCGCCATCGGCGATGGCACGCCCGGCAGCTGGGAACTGTTCCAGTTCCGCGCGGCAGAGCTGATTGCGCCGCAGACCTACCTGCTGCGCGGGCGCTTGCGCGGCCAGCAGGGGACCGATGCCGTGATGCCGGAGGTCTGGCCTGCCGGGTCTTACGTCGTGCTGCTGGACGGCACGCCGGTGCAGCTGGAGCTGGCGCCGGAACAGCGCCGCCGGGTGCGGCATTACCGGATCGGGCCTGCGCGCCGGGCGCTGGAGGATCCGTCATATGTGCACCGGCAGGAGAGCTTTGAGGGCATTGGCCTGCGGCCTTATGCGCCGGTGCATCTGCGGCTGAGCGGCGCGCTGGGCGAAGACATTGCCGCCGTCTGGGTGCGCCGCACCCGGATCGAGGGCGACAGCTGGGAGCTGGACGAGGTGCCGCTGGGCGAAGAGACGGAATCCTACCGCATCCGGGTGATGCGCGGGACCGCGGTGCTGCGGGAGGAGACGGTGGCCGCGCCGGGCTGGGCCTATCCGGCAGCGGCGCAGGCGGCGGACGGGGTGCAGGCGGGCGATGTGCTGGAGGTGGCGCAGCGGTCGGCGCGGTATGGCGCCGGGCCCGCGGTGCGGGCCGTTCTGGAATGATCCGCCCGGTGCTGCCCGGCGATGTCTCTGCGGTGGCGCGGGCGCTGCTGGCGGTGCCGGAGAGCGGCCGCCTGCGCCTGTGCCGCCGCATTTTCGGCGGCGCGGCAGAGGCGGCGGCGCATTGCCGGATGCTCAGGCGCCTGCATCCGCGCTGGGGCGACGGCTCGCTGAATGCGGCGGCCCGGCGGTTCGCGCTGGCAGAGGAACCGTTTCTGGATGACGCGGCGTATCTCAGCTGCACCCGGCTGGTGCTGCGGGAACTGGCGGGGGTGCTAGACGCGGAAGGGGAGCCTCCCGCCCGCTGAACCCGGCAGGAAACCTGCCCGGCCAGCCGTTGGGCGTGGCGCCGCCTGCCTGCGGCGGCGTTCCATCGATAACGAAAATGTACCCCATCACGGGTTTGCGTTTGCCGAAAAAGCCCTTAGATGGCTATCTTGAGCGGAGAAAGGATGCATCGCCATGTTCAAAACGCAGCACGCCGTCGCCTCGCTGGATCCCGTCTGGGACCGGATCACCAAGGAAGCCCAGGACGCTGTCGACTCGCAGCCGCTGATGGGCGGGCTGATCCATGCCTGTATCCTGCACCATAAATCGCTGCAGAAGGCGCTGTCCTACCGGATTTCCGCCAAGCTGTGCTCGAACGAGATGTCGATGACCATCCTGCGGGAGATCGTCGATGCCGCCTATGAGGCCGACCCCGGCATCGTGGAAGCCTCGCGCGCCGACCTGATGGCGGTTTATGAGCGCGATCCGGCCTGCCACCGGTTGCTGCAGCCGATCCTCTATTTCAAGGGGTATCAGGCGGTGCAGGCCTACCGGATCGGCCATTGGCTGTGGCAGCAGGGCGACTGGGATCTGGCGTATTTCTTCCAGATGCGGATTTCCGAGATCTTCGGCGTCGATATCCATCCGGCGGCGGTGATCGGCAAGGGGATCATGATCGACCATGCCCATTCCATCGTCATCGGCGAGACCGCGGTGGTGGGCGACAATGTGTCGATGCTGCATTCGGTGACGCTGGGCGGCACCGGCAAGGAGGAAGAGGACCGGCATCCGAAGATCGGCGACGGGGTGCTGATCGGCGCCGGCGCCAAGGTGCTGGGCAACATTAAGGTCGGCCATTGCAGCCGCATTGCTGCCGGGTCGGTGGTGCTGTCGGAGGTGCCGCCGTGCAAGACCGTGGCGGGCATTCCGGCGCGCATCGTCGGCGAGGCGGGCTGCGACCAGCCCTCGGTCAGCATGGACCAGCGGTTTCCGAACGGTTCCGACTGAGGGGAGCGCCGCAGGCCGCGCCGCAATTTGAGTATTTTTGGAAGATGAAAGGGGCGCGGAATGCGCCCTTTTTTACTGCCTTCTCCGGCAGGAAATAATGTTTCTGTATAGAGGGTTGCGGGAGGCTGTTGATCCTTTGCCCGGGGGCGGGGCAGCCTGCGGTTCCGCAAACCGGCGCGACGGGCGGAGGGCGGTCTTATTTGACGGCAACCTCGGCGGGCTGGCTTGAACCCGGTTGCGCCGGGGCGCATAGTCCGGGGCAACAGCTTCTTTTCTGCAGTTTCTATTTGGGGGACAGACCATGATTTACACGACCGAAGGCCGCGGGCGGCTCTATGGCTCGATCCTGGAGACGGTGGGGAACACGCCCGCGATCCGGCTGAACCGCATCGCGCCGGATCATGTGACCATCTACGTGAAATTCGAGGCGTTCAACCCGGCGGGGTCGGTGAAGGACCGGCTGGCGCTGAACATCATCGAGGCGGCGGAGCGGGAGGGGCGGCTGAAGCCCGGCCAGACAGTGGTGGAGGCGACCAGCGGCAACACCGGCATCGGCCTCGCCATGGTCTGTGCCGCCAAGGGGTATCCGCTGGTGATCACCATGCACGACGGGTTCTCCGTCGAGCGGCGGCGGCTGATGCGGATGCTGGGTGCCAAGGTGGTGCTGACCCGCAAGGAGGACAAGGCGGTGGGCATGGTGGTGAAGGCCAAGGAGCTGGCGGAGGCCAACGGCTGGTTCCTGGCGCATCAGTTCGAGACCAAGGACAACGCCGACATTCATGAGAGCACCACCGCGCGGGAGATCCTGGGGGATTTCGCGGGCGAGCGGCTGGATCACGTGGTGCTGGGCTATGGCACCGGCGGCACGGTTGCGGGTCTCGGGCGGGTGCTGAAGGGCGCGCGGCCCGATCTGAAGATCACCCTGAGCGAGCCGTCCAACGCGGCGCTGGTGCAGTCCGGTGAGGCGCAGGCGCGTAACGATGAGGGCGAGCCTGCGGCGACCCATCCGGCCTTCAACCCGCATCCAATCCAGGGCTGGACCCCGGATTTCATCCCGCTGGTGCTGCAGGAGGCGCTGGACGAGGGCTATTTCGATGCGCTGGAGCCTGTGAGCGGTGAGGAGAGCATTGCCTGGTCGAAGCGGCTGGCGGCGGAAGAGGGCATTCTGACCGGGATTTCAGGCGGCGGCAGCCTGGCGGCGGCGGTCAAGGTGGCGGTGCGGGCGCCGGAGGGGGCAGTCCTTCTGGCGATGCTGCCGGATACCGGCGAGCGCTATCTCTCGACGCCGCTGTTTGACGGAATTGCTGCGGAGATGGATGAGGCGGAGCAGGCGCTGTCGGCCTCGACCCCCGGGTATCAGTACTGATCTGCGCGCCGCCGCTGGCGTGGTGCTGGCGGCGGCGGTTGCGCAGGTGAGTATTTGGGGAAAGATGAAAGGGGGCGGGGGCGTTCCCTTTCTAAGTTTCGATGGTTCTTGGGGGACGTGTAGCCCGCCTGTCTCAATGTCCACGAAGCGGGGGTTTGCTGCCGTTTTCCGCAGGTGCGGCCCGAGACCCTAGCGTACCGCAGCTAAGCGCAAGAGCAGGCTATGAAAAGTCGCTGAGGCGCATCAGCCCACACGTTGCAACACTGCAGCGCAGCTATCGCTCCTCAGCCATTTAATGGGCGGAAATCAGAATCCTGATTTGCTGATTTCGGCAAATGAGAGAGCAGTAATTGGCCTTCATGAGACTTCAGCGCGAGGCGCGCTGTCGGGCCGTAGCGTTCGAAATCCCCGAAAAGCTCCAGAACCTCCTCCCGCGTTTCAGCATCAAAGGACCCTAGAGTTTCAGCTCCCGGATGATAGCTCTCACTTGCAAGACCGTTGCCGCAGAGAATTTCATGCTCATCAAACAGCAAGTGGACATAGGTCACCGGCTGGCCATCTGCCCGCACTTGGATTGTTGTGCCGTTCACAAGATGCTTCGCCTTGACCAAGACTTCGGACTGTCCAAATAGCAGCTCTGCCAGCTCAGAAGAAATCAGCACCCGGTGGTTTTGCGACACGGCGATTGGGCCATGATCGCCAAGCGCATGAGCAGCAAAGACCACCGGTGCATGGCGGCCTGTTGCGTGGCGGGTGCTGTACCCGATCCAGCGCAGTGGCTGCAGACCGTGATCCCGGGTCATGACCTCGGCTCCCACTTCCAGGTCTTCGACAGCGACTGAGCCGTACCTTGTATCGATCTGTGTGCCTGCCACGAAACACGGCGGAGCACCTGTAACGGTTTCGACCTTTACCGATCCGACATCGCTGTTTCCTCGATCATCCACAACCGTATAGGAAAACGTGCTGGTTTCAGACACAGTGCTGTCATTTGTGATCGAGAGCGTGCCGTCCGCATTCAGGGTCACGACTTCACCGCTGCTCAGCGTTACGGACTGACCGGAGGAAACAGCCTGGCCCGCAATATGGGTGATCGTCAGGCTGCTGCCGTCGCTGTGGAGGTCGTTTTCCAGAACGTTCAGGATCTCGGAGCCATCGCCTGAGATTTGGAAGACATCGCTTTTTGCAACCAGATCCGGCTCAAACGGACCCGTCATCGTGTCGATGTCCGAATTCCAGACCAGATCCCCGAGCAAACCGCCTTCCGGCAGACCTGAGAAGTCGAGGATCATTGTGGTATAGAGGTCTCCGGCAGCCTCGCTTCCGGACAAATTCACAATCCCGGTATATGTCGCCGTGATAGTCCCGGACAGGTCTTCATATTCGGGAGCAACTTTGAACGGAAAGCCGTTCTTGGAGGTTGGCGTGGACCCCCCGAGAGGATCATCGTCCATGGCAAAGGTCGTATCAAACACCGAGCTGGCCGGTGCAAGATCGATCTCAAGCGAGGTCAGCAGTTTCGTCGTCGATAGCTCGTGCCAGCTGTAGCCGAAGAACATATCGATGTCTGCGCCTGCCGCCCCGCCATTGGTATAGGGATCCAAGGCCTGCCACGTCAGGGTTTCCGTGGTGCCATCGGCGTAGGTTGCCGTGATACGGGCGCCTTCCAGATCTACCCCGCGAGAGGATGTGTCGGGTCGGACGTTATAGGCACTTTCATGCGGGTCTTCATCAAGCCGAACAATATCAATCGCAGGCATGACTATAGCCTCTTTCGAATGGATGCGGCCGAACCAAGTTAGATTGCCATGCCGGCAGCATTTGGCGGTCTTGAAAACACATTAGGGTGCTATGAACGCGCAGTATGGGATCACGGTGGCATAAACACAGCAGAATTGGGGCATGAATTGCGGATTGAGATCTGCCAATCGAACCAAATCATCTGCTTACGCCGAAAAATAGAATGCAGTTCACGTATTTCCTGAAGCCGCCACAGGTTTGCTGTGCTTGAAAGCTGTCCGGTGCAGATGCAGCGGCAGGACTGCTGCGCAAGGGCCGCGAAGGGCTTGAAGCGGCCGATTGAGGCCGGTAGCAGCATTACAAATGCAAAGCCCCGGTCGTGGACCGGGGCTTTGTTTTTGTCTAAAGGAGGCAGCCTCTTAGGCCAGCATCACCATCGGGTTTTCCAAGTTGCCGACGATCGCCTTCAAGAGGTCCGCGCCGAGGGCGCCGTCGATGACGCGGTGGTCGACCGACATGGTGACGCTCATTACCGTGGCGACCTTCAGTTCGCCGTCAGCGCCGACAACCGGTTTCTTGACGCCGGAGCCGACCGCCAGAATGCCCGCGTGCGGCGGGTTCACGATGGCGTCGAAATTGTCGATGCCGAACATGCCAAGGTTGGAGATTGCGAAGCTGCCGCCCTGGTATTCATGCGGTGCCAGCTTGCGGTCGCGGGCGCGCTTGGCGAGGTCCTTCATCTGCGCGGACAGGGCGGAGAGCGATTTCACGTCGGCGTCCTGCAGCACGGGGGTGAACAACCCGCCCTCGATGGCGACGGCAACCGCCACGTCGGAGGCTTTCATCTTGAGCACCCGGTCGCCAGCCCAGACCGCGTTGGCGTCCGGCACCGCTTGCAGCGCCAGCGCCACCGCCTTGATGATGAAGTCGTTGACCGAGAGCTTGACGCCGCGGCCTTCGAGCTGCTTGTTCAGCTCGCCCCGGAATTTCAACAGCGCGTCGAGCTGGATGTCGCGGCGCAGGTAGAAATGCGGGATGGTTTGCTTGGCCTCGGTAAGGCGGGCGGCGATGGTCTTGCGCATGCCGTCGAGCTTGACCTCTTCGAACTCGCGGCCCTCGTACATGCGGGCGACCATGTCGGCGGAGGGGCCGGCAGGGGCGGCGGCAGCGGCAGGAGCGGCAGCGGCGGCCTCTGCCTTGGGTGCTGCGGCGGCTGCGGCCTGCGGTTTCGCATCCATAACGTCGGCCTTGACGATGCGGCCCTTGGGGCCGGAGCCCTTGATCTGGGCTAGGTCCAGGCCCTTGTCCGCGGCGATGCGGCGGGCCAGCGGCGAGGCGAAGATGCGGTTGCCGTCCGCGCCCTGCGGGGCGGCGGGGGCAGCTTTGGCCTCTTCCTTGGGGGCCTCGGCTTTGGCTTCGGACTTGGCTTCAGCCGGCGCCTCTTCCTTGGCCGGGGCGGATGCGCCGCCGCCGGAGGACTGGATGTCGTCGGCGCTTTCGCCGTCTTCCAGCAGCACCGCGATGGGGGTGTTGACCTTCACGCCCTCGGAGCCTTCGGCGATCAGGATCTTGCCGATCACGCCTTCGTCCACGGCTTCAAATTCCATGGTGGCCTTGTCGGTTTCGATCTCGGCGATCAGGTCGCCGGAGGAGACGGTGTCGCCCTCCTTGACCAGCCATTTGGCAAGGGTGCCTTCCTCCATGGTGGGAGAAAGCGCGGGCATCAGGATTTCGGTGGGCATGTCAGCGCTCCTCAATCAGAACAATTTGGTCATAGGGCGCCTTGGGGCGCCCGGTGCCGCGGGCAAGCTGGGTGATCGCGGCTTCGATCTTGTCTTTGTATTCGGCCATCCAGACGTAGGCCTCCTGATGGGAGGGCCGCGAGCCGATCAGCCGTGTGTCTGCTGCCAGCCGTTCGGGAACCAGTGCGGTGACTGTGCGCCCGTCGACGGTCAGCGTGACGCGGTAGCATTCGGTTTCGGGATCGCGGCCCCTGATTTCCATCTTCGTCCTTAGCGGTAGGTCACTTGCTTCACGGCTTCCACCACCTCATCCGTGGTGATCAGCGCGTGGCGTTCCAGGTTGGCGGCATAGGGCATGGGCACGTCCTTGCCGGTGCAGGTGATGACCGGCGCGTCCAGATAGTCGAACGCCTGCTGCATCACCTCGGAGGCGATGTAGCTGCCGACGGAACCCTGCGGCCAGCCTTCCTCGACCGTGACCAGGCGGTTGGTCTTCTTGACCGATTCAATCACCGTGGGCAGGTCCATCGGGCGCAGCGTGCGCAGGTCGATGACCTCGGCGCTGATGCCGTCCTGGGCCAGCTTCTCGGCGGCTTCCAGCGCGTACTGCATGCCGATGCCGAAGGAGACGATGGTGGCGTCGGAGCCTTCGCGCCAGATCCGGGCCTTGCCGAAGGGGATGGTGAAATCATCCAGTTTCGGCACGTCGAAGGCGCGGCCGTAGAGGATTTCGTTCTCCAGGAAGATCACCGGGTTGGGATCGCGGATCGCGGTCTTCATCAGACCCTTGGCGTCGGCGGCGGAGTAGGGCATCACCACCTTGAGGCCGGGGATCTGCATGTACCAGGCGGCGTAGTCCTGCGAGTGCTGGGCACCGACGCGGGCGGCCGCACCATTGGGGCCGCGGAA
This sequence comes from Leisingera sp. UBA4491, assembly GCF_002388965.1. Taxonomy (NCBI): domain Bacteria; kingdom Pseudomonadati; phylum Pseudomonadota; class Alphaproteobacteria; order Rhodobacterales; family Roseobacteraceae; genus Leisingera; species Leisingera sp. UBA4491. Next base: position 21,478 of record NZ_DGNN01000026.1, read on the forward strand.
CACCATCGGGGCGCCCATCTGGCCGCCGGACATATAGAGCGTCTTGGCTGCCGAGTTGATGATGTGGTCAATCGCCTGCATGGCGAAGTTGAAGGTCATGAACTCGACAATCGGGCGCAGGCCGCCGAAGGCGGCGCCGGTGGCGATGCCGGCAAAGCCGTGCTCGGTGATCGGGGTGTCGATCACCCGCTTGGAGCCGAATTCGTCCAGCAGGCCCTGGGAGACCTTGTAGGCGCCCTGATACTCGGCGACTTCCTCGCCCATCAGGAACACGTCCTCGTCGCGGCGCATTTCCTCGGCCATGGCGTCGCGTAGCGCTTCGCGCACGGTGGTCTGCACCATCTCAGTGCCTTCCGGGTAGTCGGGTTCCAGCACACGGCTTTCGACCGGTGCAGGCGCGGCGGCAGCAGCGGGGGCTGCGGGCGCCTCAGCTGCGGGTGCCGGGGCTTCAGCAGCCGGGGCAGGGGCTGCGGAGGCGTCATAGCTTTCGCCGTCTTCCAGCAGCACCGCGATGGGGGTGTTCACCTTGACGCCTTCGGTGCCTTCACCGATCAGGATCTTGCCGACGGTGCCTTCGTCGACGGCTTCAAACTCCATCGTCGCCTTGTCGGTTTCGATTTCCGCCAGGATGTCGCCGGAGCTTACGGTATCGCCCTCCTTGACCAGCCATTTGGCCAGGGTGCCTTCCTCCATGGTCGGCGACAGGGCGGGCATCAGAATTTCAGTTGCCATGTCTTGTTCTTCCCTCTCAGGCGTTTTCCTGCGGCACTTCATCCGCGTAGATGTCGGTCCAGAGCTCGTCCAGGGCGGGTTCCGGGCTTTCCTTGGCGAAGTCGGCGGACTTGGAAACGATGTCCTTGATTTCCTTGTCGATCGCCTTGAGGTCTTCCTCGGTGGCGTGCTTGCCGGTCAAGAGCATGTCGCGGACCTGCTCGATCGGGTCGCGCTCCTCGCGCATCTTCTGGACCTCTTCGCGGGTGCGGTACTTGGCCGGGTCCGACATCGAGTGGCCGCGGTAGCGGTAGGTCTTGACCTCAAGGATATAGGGGCCGTCGCCGCTGCGGCAGTGGGCCACGGCGCGTTCGCCGGCTTCCTTGACGGAGAGGACGTTCATGCCGTCCACCGCTTCGCCCGGGATGCCGAAGGCCTTGCCGCGTTCCCAGATCTCCGCGCTGGAGGTGGAGCGCTGCTGCGAGGTGCCCATGGCGTACTGGTTGTTCTCGATCACAAAGATCACCGGCAGTTTCCACAGGGCGGCCATGTTGAAGGTCTCGTAGACCTGGCCCTGGTTGGCGGCGCCATCACCGAAATAGGTGAAGGTGACGCGGCCGTTGCCCTTGTACTTGTCGGCAAAGGCGAGGCCCGCGCCCAGCGGCACCTGGGCGCCGACGATGCCGTGGCCGCCATAGAAATGCTTCTCTTTCGAGAACATGTGCATCGAGCCGCCCTTGCCCTTGGAGTAGCCGCCTTCGCGGCCCGTCAGCTCAGCCATGACGCCGTCGGGGTCCATGCCGCAGGCCAGCATATGGCCGTGGTCGCGGTAGGAGGTGATGCGTTTGTCGCCTTCCTCGGCGGCGGCCTCGAGGCCCACGACAACGGCTTCCTGGCCGATGTAGAGGTGGCAAAAGCCCCCGATAAGACCCATGCCGTAGAGCTGGCCCGATTTCTCTTCGAATCGGCGGATCAGCAGCATCTCGCGGTAGTAGTGGGTGAGTTCTTCGGCAGAAACGTTTGGTTTCTTTGTGGTTTTTCTAGCGGCCATGGTGGTCGGCTCCCCCTGCAGGCTAGATAGTTTAGCATTAAACAAATTCATAACCGGTTTTGACGCGGCTGAATAGTGTTATTCTGCCGCGGGGTTTCCGCCGCGTAAAAAACCGCCGAAAGCGCACAAAAATGCCACGCCGGCGGGGCCGCGGCAGGTGCCGCATCATGGCCGCTTGCGCCCGCAAGGGGAAGGCCCTTTTGCAGCGGCGCGGCGGCAGGCGGGCGGTTCGGCCCACCGCGCGGCGGGGGCATTGCCGGTATTCCGGGGCTGCTGATTGTCTGAGAGGCGGTTGCGGGGGCGCGGGGCTGACGGGCTGGCGGACGCGTTACGCCGGGGGCGTCAAGGCGGGGGTCAGCGGATCACGATCTCGTCGGCACGGACCAGGCCCAGCACCGAGCGGGCCTGCTCATCCAGCAGGTCGAGATCGAGGTAATCGTCGGAGAGCCGCCGGGTCAGGTTTTCCATGTCGCCGATGTGGGAGTGGAGACGGCCGAGATCCAGCCGCAGTTCTTCTGCTTCGGCCTGGATCTCGACCCTCCGGAATAGACCGAAGTCGCCTTGCACCGCCGCAAAAGTGAAATACGCGCTGAGCGCGAAGGCGATGGCAAAGAAGGCGATGGCGCCAAAAGACGGCCGGGGGCTTCGGGTCACGTTGGGAGTGCCTGTATGTTACTGCTGTAGTGTTTTGATTTTGCGCCGTTTCCCGGCGTCTGTCTTATGTATGCCACAACCGAATCGGCTTGTGAATCCCAAAACTGTCCACTGGGGGAATTTTTTGCGCTTTGGCCCCGGCGCTGCCGCAACGGCAGACCGGCGGTGACGCGGCGCTGTGCTGGCCACGGCGCGGCGGCTTGCGCAGGCTGGGGCCAGGGAGGATCAGCGATGCAAGACAGGGCAGCCTGCGCCGGGCGCGGCGATTTGGGAACTCATGAGGTGCAGAACCAGCCGCAGCCGCGCGGCGGGCGCGATCTGTGGGCTGAGGACGCGGCGCTGCGGTCTTATGCGGCGCATCACGGCGGCCGCACGGATGCGCTGGCCCGCGCGGGGGCGGAGTACGGCAGCGAAACGCTGCTGGAGGCCGCTGCGGAGGCGCGGCGCGATCCGCCGCGGCTGGAGCTGTTCAGCCGCTCCGGACGCCGGCTGGACGAGGTGCGGTTCAATGCGGGCTATCATCAGGTGATGGCGGCGGCGCAGCGGCTGGGCTATGCCCATGCCGCCTGGGACGGCGCGCCGGGCGGCCATGTCACCCATGCGGCGCATGTCTATATGCTGAACCAGGTGGAGCCGGGCGTGTGCTGCCCGATGACGATGACTTATGCCGCCGTTCCCGCGCTGCGCCATGCGCCGGATCTGGTGGCGCTGTGGCAGCCGAAACTGCTGAGCGCGGAGTATGACCCGGCGGTGCGGCCCGTCGCGCACAAGCGCGGCGCGACGCTGGGCATGGCGATGACCGAGAAGCAGGGCGGCTCTGACGTGCGGGCCAATACCACCCGGGCGGTGCGGGACGGGGCGCATTACCGGCTGACCGGGCACAAGTGGTTCTGCTCCGCGCCGATGTCGGACGGGTTCCTGACGCTGGCCTATGCGGAGGGCGGGCTGACGTGCTTTCTGGTGCCGCGCTGGCTGGAGGAGGAGCGCAACGGCATCCGGCTGCAGCGGCTGAAGGACAAGCTGGGCAATCGCGCCAACGCCAGTTCCGAGATCGAATATGCGGAGGCGCTGGCCTACCGGGTGGGCGAAGAGGGCGCGGGCGTGCGCACCATCATCGAGATGGTGCATCACACAAGGCTGGACACCGCGCTGGCGCCTGCCGGGCTGATGCGGGCGGCGCTGGCGGAGGCCTTCTGGTGGGCCGAGGAGCGCGCGGCGTTTCAGAAGACGCTGATCGGCCAGCCGCTGATGCGCGCGGTGCTGGCCGATCTGGTGCTGGAGGCCGAGGGCGCGCTGGCCGCGGGCATGGCGATGGCGGCGGCGTTTGACCGGCCGGATCCGGACAGCCGGGCACTGGCGCGGATCGGGGTGGCCCTGGCAAAATACCTGGGCAACAAGCGCTGCATCCCGGTGATCGGCGAGGCGATGGAGGTGCTGGGCGGCATGGGCTATGTCGAGGAGACGCCGATGCCGATGCTGTATCGCGAGGCGCCCTTGAACGGGATCTGGGAAGGGTCGGGCAATGTGATCTGCCTCGATATCCTGCGCACGCTGGCCAGGGAGCCGCGGGCCGCGTCGGCGCTGAACGCGCTGCTGGACGGGGCCAGGGGCGGCGACCGGCGCTATGACGCGGGGCTGGCGGCGCACCGGGCGCGCTGGCCCGGGCTGCCGGATGAGGCGGAGGCGCGCTGGTTCGCCGAAAGCCTGGCCACGCTGATGACGGCGGCCTGCCTGATGGACGCGGCGCCTGCTGCGGTGGCGGAGGGTTATGTCACCAGCCGGATTGCCGGGGAGCGCGGATCGCTGCCGGGATCGGTGGCGGGGCTGGATGTGACCGCGATCCTGGCGCGGTTCCGCGGCGCATAGGTCCGCCGCCGGACAAGAAAAAGGCCCAGCTTTGCAGCCGGGCCTATGAGTGTTTGCAGCTTGGAGTTTACTGCTCGAGCGCCGCGACGCCGGGCAGGGTCTTGCCTTCCATCCATTCCAGGAAGGCGCCGCCGGCGGTGGAGATGTAGGTGAAGTCGCCCGCCGCGCCGGAGGCGTTCAGCGCCGCAACGGTGTCGCCGCCGCCGGCAACCGAGATCAGCTGGCCGGAGCGGGTCATCGCTGCGGCTTTCAGCGCGGCGGCGTTGGTGGCGGCGTCGAACGGTTCCAGCTCAAACGCGCCGAGGGGGCCGTTCCAGATCAGCGTCTTGCTTTTCGAGAAGACCTCGATGATGCGGGCGAGGCTTTCCGGGCCTGCGTCCAGGATCATGCCGTCCTCGGGGCATTGATCGGCGGGCAGGATTTCATGCGGCGCGTTGGATTCGAATTTCTTGGCGACCACGACGTCGGTGGGCAGGATGATCTCGCAGCCCGCGGCCTCGGCCTTGGCGAGGATCTCGGCTGCGGTGTCCTTCATGATGCGTTCGGCCAGCGAAATGCCGACCGGCAGCCCCTTGGCCACCAGGAAGGTGTTGGCCATGCCGCCGCCGATCACCAGGTGGTCGACCTTTTCGATCAGGTTGCCCAAGAGTTCCAGCTTGGTGGAGACCTTGGCGCCGCCGACCACTGCGGTCACCGGGCGCTTCGGCTTGCCCAGGGCGCTTTCCAGCGCCTGCAGCTCTGCCTGCATCAGGCGGCCCGCACAGGCGGGCAGCAGGCGGGCGATTGCCTCGGTGGAGCTGTGGGCGCGGTGGGCGGCGGAGAAGGCGTCGTTGCAGTAAACCTCGCCCAGCCGCGCCATGCCGGCCGCCAGATCGGGGTCGTTCTTGGTTTCCGCGGCGTGGAAGCGGGTGTTTTCCAGCAGGAGGACCTCACCCGGCTGCAGCGCGTCGGCAGCGGCCTCGGCGCCGGCGCCGACGCAATCGGCGGCAAACAGCACGCGGGTGTCAAAGGCGCGCTCCAGTGTCGGCACCAGCTGGTTCAGGGACAGGTTCTCGCGGCGCTCGCCGCCGGGGCGGCCGAAGTGGGCCAGCAAGATCGGCTTGCCGCCCGCCGCCAGAATGTCGCGCACGGTGGGGGCGATACGGCGGATGCGGGTGGAGTCGGTCACCACGCCTTCGACGATCGGCACGTTGATGTCCACACGCACCAGCACGCGCTTGCCGTTCAGATCCATGTCGTCGAGTGTTTTCCAGCCCATCTCAAGAGACCCCTTATGGTGAAAGTGCAGTCAAATCCGCGGGCTGTTTCGGGGGTTTTTGCGCATCAGTCAATGCTCCCTTGGCATTTCCGGGCGCTGCCCTTAACTATCGTTGCAAATTTCGACGACAGGAGGGCCACATGGCCGAGATCAAAGATCCCGAAAACACCATCATCATCGAGCTGAAAGACGGCAATGTGGTGATCGAGCTGCTGCCCGACGTGGCGCCGAAGCATTCCGAGCGGATGAAGGAACTGGCCCGTGCCGGCGAGTATGACAACGTCTGCTTCCACCGGGTGATCGACGGCTTCATGGCGCAGACCGGTGATGTGGCCAATGGCGACATGGAAGACGGCTTCAACTTGCGCATGGCGGGCACCGGCGGCTCCAGCCTGCCGAATGTTCCGGCCGAGTTCTCCAAGCTGCCGCATGACCGCGGCACCCTGGGCGCGGCCCGTTCGGCCAACCCGGACAGCGCAAACTCGCAGTTCTTCATCAACTTCAAGGACAACCACTTCCTGAATGGTCAGTACACCGTTTATGGCCGTGTCATCGACGGCATGGAGCACGTGGATGCGATCACACGCGGCGAGCCGCCTGCGAACCCGGACCGGATGATCTCTGTCAAGGTGGCTGCGGATGCATAAGGCGCTTTCGCTGGTGGCCCTGCTGGCGGCAGGGCCTGCCTTTGCTTCTGGTCTGGAAATCCAGGTCGCGGGCGAAGCCAACGGCACCATCAAGATCGACCTGTTCGAGGATGTGGCGCCCAAGCATGTGGAGCAGATCACCGCGCTGGCCGAAGCGGGCCAGTATGACGGCGTGGTGTTCCACCGCGTGATCGAGGGCTTCATGGCGCAGACCGGCGATGTTGAGTTCGGCAAGGCCGGCGGCGACATGCGCCGGGCCGGGCAGGGCGGCTCTGACCGCCCGGATCTGGCGGCTGAGTTCTCCGACATCACCTATGACCGCGGCGTGGTCGGCATGGCCCGGTCGCAGAGCCCGGACAGCGCCAATTCGCAGTTCTTCATCATGTTTGCCCCGGGCCCGTTCCTGGACGGCCAGTACACGGTTGTCGGCAAGGTGACCGAGGGCATGGATGTGGTCGATGCGATCAAGCGTGGCGCCGGCCCCAATGGCGCGGTGATCGGCCAGCCCGACACCATGGCCAAGGTGAGCGTGACCGAATAAAGCCTTCCGGCTTTCTGAAAGACGATGGCCCGCGCCCGGCACTCCGGGGGCGGGCCTTTTATATGCTGGGTGATGACAGGCGGTCACAAGCCCGTGCCCGCCCCTGTTCCGCGCCTCTCTGCCGCCGTTTACTGGGACCGGGAGGTGCTGGTCATGCTGAGGAGGTTGTTGTTGTGTTTCGGGCTGCTGTTGCCATTGACTGCAGCAGCCGATCCGCAGGTCTGGCAGAGGGAATGGCCGAAGACCGACTTCAGCCGGTCGCTGGTTAAGGATTGGCAGGAAATCCGCTCGGGAGGGGTACCCAAGGATGGTATCCCGGCGCTGGATACGCCGCAGTTCACAGAGGCCGCAAAGGACCGGAGGATCAAGCCGCGCGAGCCGGTGATCACGCTGGAGCTGGCGGGCGCCACGCCGCGGGCTTATCCGCTGCGCTATCTGACCTGGCATGAGATCGTGAACGATGTGGTGGCAGGGGTGCCGGTGGCGGTGACCTATTGCCCGCTGTGCAATTCGGCGGTGACATTCGACCGGCGCACCGGTGCCGGGGTGCTGCGCTTTGGGGTCACCGGCAAGCTGCGCCACTCGGATCTGGTGATGTATGACCGCGAAACCCAAAGCTGGTGGCAGCAGGCGACCGGCACCGGCATCGTCGGGCGGATGACCGGCACCCGGCTGAAGACGCTGCCGAGCTGGGTGGAAAGCTGGCAGGAGTTCACCGCCCGCAACCCGGACGGGCTGGTGATGGCACAGCCGGGCTGGAACCGGCGGTACGGGCAGAACCCTTATGTGAATTACGACAGGTCGGACTGGCCGTTCCTGTATGATGGCACCCCGCCGCCGCACGGGCTGGCACCGATGGAGCGGGTGGTGCGGGTCGGCAGCCGGGCCTGGCCGCTGGCGCGGCTGGCGCGCGAAGGCGGGATCCGCGAGGCCGGTGTGGTGCTGAGTTGGCGGACGGGCCAGGCCTCGGCGCTGGATACGGGCACGATTGCCGGCGGGCGCGATATCGGCTCTGTCCGGGTGCGCGACAGCCAGGGGCGCGATCTGCCGCATGACGTGATGTTTGCCTTTGCCTTCCACGCGTTCTGGCCGGACGGCACGTGGATGCTGAAATGACAAAAGGCGCGCCGCAGCGGGCGCGCCTTGCTTTTTTCCAGCGGACCGGCAGATCAGAACAGGAAGTTGTCCGCGTCCTGCAGCTGCGCCAGGCTGATGTCCTCCACCAGGATGGTCACATCGGCGAAAGAGACCAGCACATCGTCCCCCTGTGCCTCAAAATCCAGCTGGCCCAGGCGGGAGGCGCCGCGGCCGATCTGGATGTGATCCTGGCCTGCGGTGAAGTCGGTGATGGTGTCGTTGCCGTGGCCCTTGTGGAATACGAAGGTGTCAGCACGGCCGCCGCCGGTCAGCAGGTCGTCGCCCTTGTGGCCCAGCAGCACATCGCGCCCGCTGCCGCCGCTGAGGCGGTCGCCGCCGGTGCCGCCGGACAGGGTGTCATCGCCGCCGCCGCCGGCCAGGGTGTCGGCGCCGTTGCCGCCCTTCAATGTGTCGATGCCAGTGCCGCCCAGAAGCTTGTCTCTGCCCTTGCCGCCGTCAAGGAGATCGTTGCCGCTTTGGCCGCTGAGCACGTCATTGCCGCCGTCGCCATTCAGCGTGTCGTCTCCGCTCTCTCCGCTCAGCGTGTCCTTCGCGTCGCCGCCAGCCAGGTTGTCGTTGCCGCCGTCGCCGAACAGGCTGTCGGCGTCGAGACCGCCCAGCAGCGTGTCGTTGCCGTTTCCGCCGCGCAGCGTGTCACTGCCGCTGTGGCCGGAAATCTTGTCGTTGCCGTCTTCCCCCAGAAGCAGGTCGTGTCCGGAGAATCCGTTAATGCTATCGTTGCCGCTGCCGCCGAGCAGGACATCGTGGGATGTTGCCGTTCTGTTATCTCCATTGAGCGTGTTGGCATATGAGGTCCCGGCCGTCAGGCTGACAGTGCGGTCGCTGAATTGGACAAACTCAATGGAGTTCAGGGTGTCGCGGCCGTCCGGTCCGTCAAGGATGATGCGGCTGAAGCTGGAGGAGAAGCTGGCGTTGGAGAAGGCGCCATCGACAATCAGCCTGTCTGTTCCGCTGCCACCGTAAATGTAGTCCCAGCCGCTTCCCGCATTGATTGTGTCATTGCCATCCCCCAGCTTCCAGGTGCTGCTGCGGGTCGAGTTGATGCTGAAGAGGTCGTTGCCCTTTGTGGCCTCCTCCTCGAAGGAGGAAGTTGAGTAGCTATTGGAATATTTGGTGAAGGACACGTCCAGACCGCTGGCGGTATAGACTGTTGATCCGTTGATCTGGAATGTGATGCTTGTGATCGTTCCATAGACGGATGTGCCAAATGCACTGAAACTGCCTGTAACTCTGGCCGAAAAACTGGCGCCGCTGTATGTGGTGCCGTTGATTTCCACAAGGTTGCTGTTGACTGTCCCCGGTGTCGGGTTGAGGACCCGGAAGGTTTGAAGATCCCCGACATCCCAGCTGTTGCTGGAATCATTCACGGTAAACGTAGCCATTGGGTACAGCTCCTTGGACTTGACAATACTTTGGTTGAAACCCTGTTGGGCAACTCAATTCAAAGGTCTATTGCCCTAGAAGGGGAGTAATGTTCAAGGCAAGGAAATCTTTACCGTCACGTTACTGTAACGTTTTTGCAGCTTTTACGAGTGTTCCCCCGCAAAGCAAAAAAGAAACGCCGCAAGCGGAGGCTTGCGGCGCAGCTTTCGTGTCTGTGTGGCCCGGCAGTGTTGAAAGCCTGCCGACCGGCAGTTCAGCCTTCGGCCTTGTGCGCAGCAGTCGCGGCTTGAACGGCTGCCGACGGAGCAGCCGGGGCTGCGGCCGGGGCGGATTTGCGGCCGCCCGGGTTCAGCGGGTCGTCCTGGCGCTGCACGGAGCCTTCGAAATGGGCGCCGCTTTCAATCGCGATGGTCTTGTGGATGATGTCGCCTTCGACCCGTGCGGTGGAGGTCAGGCGCACCTTGAGGCCGCGCACGCGGCCGACGATGCGGCCGTTGATGACAACGTCATCGGCGGTGATCTCACCCTTGATGGTGGCGGTCTCGCCAACGGTCAGCAGATGCGCGCGGATGTCGCCCTCGACGGTGCCTTCGACCTGGATGTCGCCGGTGGTCTTGACGTTGCCGGTGATGTGCAGGTCCGAGCTCAGCAGCGACGCGGCGGGCTTGGCCTTGGGCGCGCTGGTCTTGTAGTCGCTGGGCGCCGGCGCAGCCGGAGCGGCAGAGGCAGGGGCAGCCGGGGTTGCGTCGGCCTGCTTCGGCCCGGGCTCGTTGATTTTGCTCTTAGAAAACATTTCTCGCAGCCTTGATGTAGATCATGGGGTTTACAGGTTGCCCGTTGACCCGCACCTCGTAGTGGAGGTGGGTCCCGGTGGACCGTCCGGTGTTACCCATATCAGCAATGTGATCCCCGCGCGAGACCCTTTGGCCGGCCGTAACGCGGAGTTTCGAATTATGGGCGTATCTTGTCTCGATGCCGAACGCGTGGCGGATGGTGACCAGCTTGCCGTAGCCGGATTGCCAGCCCGCGTGGGTCACCACGCCGTCGGCGGTGGCAAAGATGTCGGTGCCGGTGCTGCCTGCAAAATCAAAGCCCTTATGCAGGCGGCGGCCGCCGGTCTTGGGGTCGCGGCGGTAGCCGAATCCGGAGCTTTGGCGCACATGGCCCAGATTGACCGGGGTGGCAAACGGCGCCTTTTCCGCGGCCAGACGGTACAGATTCAGCTGATCCAGCCGGGCAAGGATCCTGTTGGCGCGCAGCTCTTCCGGGGCGGGTTCCTCGCCCCGGGTCGACATCGCCAAGGGCGCAAGCGGGCCGCCCTGGCCGTCGTAGCCGCGCCGGACCTGCTCAAGAATCCGGTCGGGCGGCATGCCGGCGCTGCGGAACATCTTATCCAGCGGAGTAATCGACACCGCGACCGCCTCTTCCAGCTGGCGGAAGATCTGGCCGTTGCGTTCTTCCATCAGCTGCAGTTCCAGTTCCAGCTCCTGGCGCTGGCCGACGGCGTCCCGGGCGTCGGCCATGATCCGGTCGCGCTCCGCCGCGGTATCGGTCAGGGCCCCCGCCAGCATGTCCATCTGCTCCACGGCGCTGGCCATGACCGCCGGGGCGGCGTTTTCGTCCTGGGTTTCTTCCTGAAGTTCTGCCAGGGCCCGGCGGGCGCCGTCGCGGTCGCTCATGGTGTCGCGCAGGGTGGTCTGGATCACCTCGATGCCGGTTTCCAGCTCGCGCCGGCGGGTCTCCGAGGCCAGCAGCTCGGATTGCATCATCGAGATCTGGGCCAGCACGGCGTTGAACCGCTCCTGCGCCGCCAGGGCTTCCTCGGCGCGGGCGTCGCGCTCGTCGGAGATTGCATTCAGGCGTTCGCGGTAGGTCTGCTGGTCGCGTTTGGCCAGCTCGCGGAAATTGCCGGCGCCGATGCTGTCCATCAGCACGATGGCGGTGGCAACAATGGTCCAGGAGACCAGCAGGGTGATGCCGGCCACCGCGGCCAGCTGGGTCTCCGACCGCAGCCGGATGAAACGCGTGTCGGTGTCGGATTTGAGGAACACCCGCCGCTCGGGGAAGCGGCGTTCCAGAAAGGCGTGAATTCTGATCGCGAGCCGTGTGCGCAAAGTCCGTTCCCTGTTCCGTCCCTGTCCCGAAGTGCGCCGGTGCCGCAGGGCGGATCCGGTGCCTTGGGCGAAGTGAATAGACAGGGCGGGCCGATTGGGCAAGCCTGTTGACCCATCGGGCCCGGATCGTGCCGGCAGGGCGGGCAGATAGGCGGAAATCTGCCGAGTTTGCGGGGGTATGCCCCGGCCCGGCCGGCGGACGTGCCGGGCAGACGGGGGGCCGGTCAGCCCGGCTGGCTTTTCTGCCGTTCCTCCTGCGCTTCGGTCCAGCCGCTTTCCCAGGCCTGGTGGTCGGCGGTGTCGAAGGCATAGGGATTGCCGGTGAAGGGCTGGCCGTCCATGCCGGCGCGGTAACCCTCGTCATAGCTTTGCGCGCGCGGGTCCATGCCGCAGGGCTTATGGGCGGTTGCGCGCAGGTGGGCGGCGAACTCGGGGTATTGGGCGAGGTCGGTCTGATCAAGCCCTTCGGGATGCCGCATGAGCGCCTGATGGCCGCGGCTGGTCAGCCGCCAGCTGGGATCCTCCCCCGGCAGCGGCTCGCCCGGGACCAGGATGCCTGCGATCTCCAGCTCCGACAGGCGGGCGGCCAGCCGTTCGCGCAGGTCTTCGGGGGGCAGGCCGGGGGTTTCGTTGGCCTGGCGGAACAGGGCGTCCAGCGCCTGTTCGCAGCGGTCCAGCGTCACCGGGCCGGACCGTGCCGTGTGCAGGATCAGGGCCGAGAGGCTGGCCGTGCTCAGCAATGGGAAGTCGTTTTCGAACATGGGATCACCCGGCTGTCCAGATGTCCCAGTCTAGGCGGCTGCGGCGGTTTGGTAAAGATGGCTGCGGCCCGCGCGGCCGGCCCTTGGCCTCAGCTGCCCGGCAGGTCCCGCGCCTGATCGGCCAGCGGCCAGTAGAAATCCGGCGGCAGGCCGGCATCGGCGCGCTTTTCCTCGTTGAACGGCGGCTTCAGGGCGCCGTGGAAATACTTCCGCACCAGCGCGTGAAACACCTCCTTGGGGTCGAGGTTGTCCCGGCCGCACAGGAAGTTGAACCATTTGGAGCCATAGGCGACATGGCCGACCTCCTCGGCATAGATCACCTCCAGCGCTTCAACGGCCTGGGTGAGCTGCGCCTTGCGGAAGATTTCGATCATGCCGGGGGTGACATCCAGCCCGCGCGCCTCCAGCACCATCGGCACCACCGCCAGGCGGCCCATCAGGTCCTCTGCCGTGTCCTCCGCCGCGCGCCACATGCCGGCGTGGGCCGGCAGGGCGCCGTAATGGCTGCCCAGGGCTTCAAGGCAGTCGCACATCAGGTTGAAATGCTTGGATTCCTCATCCGCAGCCTTGACCCAGTCATCAAAAAAGCCCATCGGCATCGGCACGTGAGAGAAGCGGGCAATGATGTCCCAGTGCAGGTCGACGGCGTTCAGCTCGATATGGGCGACGGCGTGCAGCAGCGCGATGCGGCCTGCCTCCGATCCCGGCTTGCGCTTGGGCACGTCGCGGGGGTGCAGCAGCTCCGGCTTGTCGGGCCGGGCCGGGTGCGTCGGCGGGGAGGCGGTGCCGATGGCGATCTCCGGGCCGGTGCCGGCGCGGGAGGCAAACCACGCCGCGGCGTGGCGGCGCGACAGCGCGGTCTTCTGCCGCCCGTCCGCGGTGGTCAGCACCTCGGCGGCGCGTTCGGCGAGCGTTTGGGGCTGATCGGTCATGCGGGTCTCCTGTTGCAGCGGCTGGCCCGGGTTCACCTGATTTGGGCGGCGGAGTCCAGAGCGGAAACGGGAGGGCTCCCGCGCCCGCGGGCGATCAGCGGGCTGATCTCCCTGGCGGCCTTGGGCCGGGCACCGCGCGTCCCGCGCGGTGCGCGCCGCCCGCAGGGGCGGCGCCGGGCCCAACAGCAAGGCCTGCGCCCGGCAGGGCGCGGGCAGAGCTGGCGGGAGCGCCCCGCCTTGCCTGCACGCTGCCTTGCCTGCGCGCCGGAGCGCCTTACAGCGCCCGGACGGCTGCCAGCACCTCGTCCGCGTGGCCGTCGACCTTGACCTTGCGCCAGACCTGCGCGATGCGGCCATCGGCATCAATCAGGAAGGTGGAGCGTTCGATCCCCCAGAACTTCTTGCCGTACATGCTCTTCTCTTTCCAGACGCCGTAATCCTCGCACACCGTGCCGTCCGCATCGGACAAAAGCGGTGCCGTCAGCCCGTGTTTGGCGGTGAATTTGTCGTGCTTGGCGACGGTATCCTTGGAGATCCCGAAAACCTGCGCGCCGGCATCGGCGAAGGCCTGCAAAGCCTCTGAAAAGGCGATGGATTCTTTGGTGCAGCCGGGAGTATCATCGCGGGGGTAGAAAAACAGCACCACGGGCGCGCCCTTGAGGCTGGACAAAGTGACCTCTCCGCCGCCGCTGCGGGGCAGGGTAAAGGAAGGGGCGGGATCTGAAACGTCGGGCATTGGCCTGTCTCCGGTAATTTGCGCAACTCACTGCGCGGCAACCATAACCCATGAGCAGCAAAGGGAAAGCTGAGATCAAACCTGCCGGCGAGAATAACCGCGCTGCGGCCGAGGCCGTGCCCGTGCGCGGGCCTGGCCCGGGCCCGGACGCCAGTCTGGCGGCGCCGGCGCGGCGGCGCTGGCGCTGGCGGCTGCTGCGCGGTGCGGTCTGGCTGCTGGCGCTGCTGAGCTTTCTGGCGGCCGGCGCCATCTATTTCGGCCTCGGCACCCGGCTGGATGCGCCGGACTGGCTGCGCCAGCGGGTGGAGACCCGGATCGAGCGGCATCTGAACGGGCTGCAGATTGAATTCGGCGCCATCCATGTGGTCGTCAGCAAGGGCTGGCGGCCGCGGGTCAGCCTCAAGGACGTGGTGCTGCGCCATCCGGACGGCGCGGTGTTTGCCCAGCTGGCGGATGCCCAGGCCAGCCTGGCGATGCGGCCGCTGCTGCGCGGCAGGATCCAGCCCAAGCAGATCTCGCTCAGCGGTTTGTTCGCGGTTTTGCGGCGCAATCCGGACGGCACCCTGGCGCTGAGCTTTGCCAGCGGCGGGCTGCCGGCACGGCAGGCGGGCAATCTGGTGCAGCTGATCAAGCAATGGGACAGCCAGCTGGACAAACCCGTGCTGGCGGCGCTGCGGGGGGTGGAGACCAGCGAGCTGACGCTGTCTTACACCGATGACCGCCTGGGCCGCGCCTGGACCCTGGACGGCGGCCAGATCCGGCTGCAGAAAAGCGGCAGCGCGGTATCGGCCTCGGCGGTGTTTTCGGTGCTGAGCGGGCGCGGCGACGTGGGCACGGTCGAGGCCAGCTATATCTCGGAGATCGGCAGCCCGGAGGCGGAGTTCGGGGTTCTCGTCTCGGACATCGCCAGCGAGGACATCGCGCTGCAGAGCCCGGCGCTTGGCTGGCTGGGGGTGCTGCGGGCGCCGATTTCCGGCTCCTTGCGCGGCGGGGTGCGCAGCGACGGCACGCTGGAGCCGGTGCAGGCCAGCCTGCGGATCGGCGAAGGGGTGATCCAGCCGGAGGCGCAGACCCGGCCGGTGCCGATCACCGGCGCGCGCAGCTATTTCACCTATGACCCGGCGGCCCAGATGCTGGAATTCGCCGAACTCAGCGTGCAAAGCGGCTGGGGCTCCGGGGTGATGCAGGGGCAGGCCAGCCTGGCTGGGATCCAGAACGGGCAGCTGACCGGGCTGACCGGCCAGCTGCGCTTTGCCGATCTGGAGCTGAACCCGCGCCGCCTGTTCGAGACGCCGGTGAAATTCCCGGCGGTGGACGCGGATTTCGATCTGCGGCTGAAGCCCTTCCGGCTGCGGCTGGGCGAGATGCTGGTGCGCGACGGAGCCAGCCGGATCCATCTGGACGGTGAGATCGGGGCCGGGCCTGAGGGCTGGGACTACGACCTGAACGGGCGGGTCGATCAGGTCGGGGCGGACCGGATCAAGCAGCTGTGGCCCGAGGCGCTGGCGTCCAAGCCGCGCGAGTGGGTGAGCGACAACCTGCATGCGGGACTGGTGCGCGACGTGGGCTTTCACATGCGCGGGCGCGGCAGCGGCAAGCCTTTCATCAGCCTGGATCTGGCCTTTGAAGAGGCTGAGGTGCTGTTTCAGAAGTTCATGCCGCCGGTGCGGCAGGCGGCGGGTCAGCTCAGCCTCTACGGCAACCGCTTTGTCGTGACCGCCTCCAAGGGGGTGGTCACGCCGGACCAGGGCGGGGACGTGGATGTGACGGGCACCTCCTTCATCATCCCGGACACCACGGTGCGCGACGGCACCCCCGGCATTGCCCGGATTGCTGCGCGCGGCTCCGTCACGGCGGCGCTGTCGCTGCTGAACCGCGAGCCGCTTGAGGTGATGGACAAGGCGTCGCTGCCGGTCGATCTGGCGGCGGGGCAGGTGGAGGCCACGGGCACGCTGTCGCTGCCGCTGCGCAAGGGCGTGCAGCCGGAGGAGATCCTCTACCACTACAGCGGCGAGGCGCGGGCGGTGGAGACCAGCAAGCTGGTGGCGGGCCATACCGCGGCGGCGCCGCTGCTGAAGATCGAAGGCAACCAGGGCGAGGTGCGCATCAGCGGCAGCGGCAGCCTGTCGGGCGTGCCAGTGACCGTCAGCTGGGCGCAAAAGACCGGCAAGGACGCCCCCCGGGGCAGCCGGGCCGAGGGCACCATCGAACTGTCGGCAGACGCGGTGTCGGCTTTTAACCTGGGCCTGCCGCGCGGATCTGTCTTTGGCAAGGGACAGGGCCGTTACACGGTGGATTTGCAGCCCGGCGCGCCGCCTGAGCTGCAGCTGGAGTCGGACCTGGCGGGGGTCGGGCTGAGGATTGCGGAAATCGGCTGGCAAAAAAGCGAGGCGGCGTCCGGCAGGCTGTCGCTGTCGGCGGAGCTGGGACGGACCGCAACGGTGGAGCGGCTGGAACTGGAAGCGCCCGGGCTGGCGGCCGCGGGCCGGGTGACCACCCGCGAGGGCGGCGGGCTGGATCAGGCGGTGTTTTCCTCGGCGCGGGCGGGCGACTGGTTCCAGGGCGCGGTGACCTTCCGAGGGCGCGGCAGCAACGCGCCGCCCGCCATAGACGTGACCGGCGGCAGGCTGGACCTGAGCCGCTCGCCGTTTTCGGCAGCCTCCGGAAGCGGCAGCGGCGGCGGCGGCGGCAGCAGCGGCGGGCCGGTTCCGATCAGCCTGCGCCTGCAGAACCTGCAGGTCACCGACAGCATCGGGCTGCAAGGCTTTCAGGGGCGGTTCTCGACCCAGGGCGGCATGAACGGGGAGTTCACTGCCCGCCTGAACGGGCAGACGCCGGTGGCGGGCACCGTGGTGCCGCAGAACAACGGCACTGCGGCGCGCATCCGTGCCAATGATGCCGGCGGCGTGTTCCGCTCTGCCGGGATTTTCGAGCATGGCCGCGGCGGCAGTTTCGACATGACGCTGGTCCCCGCGGACAAGCCAGGCGAGTACGACGGGCGGGTCAGCGTGCGCAACATCCGGGTGCGCAACGCGCCGTCAATGGCTGCGATCCTGAATGCGATCAGCCTGGTCGGGCTGCTGGACGAAATGACCGGGCAGGGCATCCTGTTCACCAGCATGGACGCGCGGTTCCGGCTGGGCGGCTCGCATCTGATTCTGCACCAGAGCAGCGCCGTGGGGCCGTCGATGGGGCTGTCTCTGGACGGCAATTTCGATCTGAACAGCAGCCGCCTGAACATGCGCGGCGTGATCTCGCCGGTGTATCTGCTCAACGCCATCGGGCGGGTGCTGTCGCCCCGGGACGGCGAGGGGCTGTTCGGCTTTACCTTCACCCTGCGCGGCACCGCGGACGACCCGTCGGTCTCGGTCAACCCGCTGGCCGGGCTGGCGCCGGGGTTCCTGCGCGAGATCTTCCGCGGCCCGCCGCCGAAAGTGCCGGGGGACGACAGGGCGTTCTCTGTCGACGGCGAAGTGCTGGAGGAGGGCGAGGAACAGGTCCAAACCCCGCGAGGGGCCAACAAGTAAACTGGCTGGGGGTGAAAATCGCCATAGATTTTCCCTGCAGCACATCCTATAGCGCGCGCCATGAAACTCAGCGATTTCGACTTTGACCTGCCCGACGCTCTGATTGCCACCCGGCCTGCCAATCCGCGCAGCTCGGCCCGGCTGCTGGTGGCTGCGGGCGGCAATCTGCACGACGGCCGTGTGACCGATCTGGTGGACTGGCTGCAGCCCGGCGACCGGCTGGTGCTGAACGACACCAAGGTGATCCCGGCGCGCCTGAGCGGGCTGCGCCACCGCGACAGCGCGCAAGGGCCGGTGGCGGCCAAGATCGAGGCAACCCTGCTGGAGCCGCGCGCCGATGGCAGCTGGGCGGCGCTGCTGAAACCGCTGAAAAAGATCCGCGAGGGCGAGGAGATCGTCTTCTCCGATGACCTGAGCGCGACCCTGGAAGCCATCGAGGACGGTCAGGGCCACCTGCGCTTCAACCTCAGCGGCACCGATTTCGACGCCGCGCTGGCCGAGGCGGGCGCGATGCCGCTGCCGCCCTATATCGCCGCCAAGCGCGCCGCGGATGAGCAGGACAAGACCGATTACCAGACCGTCTGGGCCAGGAATTCGGGCGCGGTGGCAGCGCCGACCGCGTCGCTGCATTTCGACACGCCGCTGCTGGAGGCGCTGAAGGCGCGCGGGGTTGAGATTTCCTATGTCACCCTGCATGTCGGCGCGGGCACCTTCCTGCCGGTCAAGGTGGAGGATGTGACCACCCACCGGATGCATGCGGAATGGGGCAAGGTCAGCGAAGGCGCGGCGGCGGACATCGCGGCGACAAAAGCAGCGGGCGGCCGGGTCATTCCGGTCGGCACCACGGCGCTGCGGCTGATCGAGAGCGCCGCCAAAGACGGGCAGATCCATGCCTGGGAAGGCGACACCGACATCTTTATCTACCCGGGGTTCGAATTTCAGGTGGCGGACGCGCTGATGACCAATTTCCACCTGCCGAAATCGACCCTGCTGATGCTGGTCTCCGCCCTGATGGGGCAGGAGGAGATCCGGCGGATCTATGACCATGCGGTGCGCAGCGGCTACCGGTTCTTTTCCTATGGCGATGCGTCGCTTTTGATCCCGGCAAAGGCGGATACACCGTAGAGAAAAGGCGCGAAATCACCGACAAGCGCCGCAATGATGACCCTTGAGCACGCGCGCAGGGTCATGAAACCGAAATCAGAATCGGCGATACCGGCCACGCGAGCCTTGATCGCCCGGACATAACATTCAAATGTGATGGCAGCCCGTCCCTTGTGGAGGGCTGCTTTGCTTTCAAAGGAGGCATCGGAATGCTTCAGGTACTTTCGAGCGCTTGGGCGCTGCTGTTGGGCGTTTGCCTGCTGATGGTGGGCAACGGCCTGCAGGGCACCATGCTGGGGGTCCGGGGCGACCTGGAGGGGTTCTCCTCGTTCGAGATGTCCCTGGTGATGGCGGCCTATTTCGTGGGCTTCCTGGGCGGCTCGCGGCTGGCGCCGGAGATGATCCGGCGGGTCGGCCACGTGCGCGTCTTTGCGGCGCTGGCCTCCTTTATCTCGGCGGTGATGATCCTCTATCCGCTGCTGCCCAACACCATCGCCTGGGCGCTGGGGCGCATACTCATCGGGTTCTGCTTCTCGGGCGTGTATGTGACCGCCGAAAGCTGGCTGAACAACGCCGCCGACAACACCAACCGCGGCAAGGCGCTGTCGCTGTACATGATCGTGCAGACCATCGGCATCATCACGGCGCAGGGGCTGATCCAGGTCGGCGACCCGGCCGGGTATGAGGCCTTCATCATCGCGTCGATCCTGGTTTCGATCTCTTTCGCGCCGATTTTGCTGTCGATCTCGCCGACCCCGGCCTTTGACACCACCAAGCCGATGACCCTGCGCAAGCTGTTTGAGACCTCGCCCCTGGGCTGTGTCGGCATGTTCCTTCTGGGCGGGGTGTTCTCGGCCCAGTTCGGGATGAGCGCGGTGTACGGCTCTGCCGCCGGGCTGACCCTGACGCAGCTGTCGATCTTTGTCTCCGCCTTTTATGTCGGCGCGCTGCTGCTGCAGTATCCGCTGGGCTGGCTGTCGGACCGTATGGACCGCCGCTTCCTGATCCTGATCGCGGCCCTGGCGGGCGGCGGCGGCGCTGTGGCGGGCTTCCTGTTCGGCACGGATTTCAAGATGCTGCTGGTGGCGGCCTTCTTTATCGGCGGCCTGTCGAACCCGCTGTATTCGCTGCTGATCGCCTATACCAACGACTACCTGGAGCATGACGACATGGCGGCGGCCTCGGGCGGGCTGATCTTCATCAACGGGCTGGGCGCCATCGCCGGGCCGCTGATCACCGGCTGGCTGATGGGGGATGCGGTGTTCGGGCCTCCGGGCTTTTTCACCTTCATCGCCGCGCTGATGTTCGTGATGGCCGGCTATGCGCTGTACCGTGCGACCCAACGCGCTTCGATCCCGGTTGAGGAGACCGGCAGCTATGCCGCTATGTCGCCGACGGCAACGCCGGTGGCGGTCGAGTTTGCCCAGGAATACGCAATCGACACCGAGCTGGAGGAGCAGGAATCCGCCGCTGCGGAGAAGTGATTGCGCTAACCAGCCGTTTTCGTGAGGATTATTTCACTCGCAGGTCTTGCCTGTCGCAATTTGTGACCCAAGGTTACTTGTAATGGCAACGTAAAATGGCCTGAAATCAGGGTCAGGAAAAACTTGGAGTTAAGACCGATGGCTGGTCCCAAAGAGATACTTGCATTCTGGCTCGACGAGGTCGGGGAGAAGGGATGGTATCTGCAGGATGAGGCGCTGGATCAGGAGATCCGCACAAAGTTTCAGAAAACCTGGCAGGAGGCTTGCGAGGGCAAGTTCTCCTTCTGGCTGACCTACCCGAGCGGGACGCTGGCCTATGTCATCCTGATGGACCAGTTTCCGCGCAACATGTTCCGCGGCAAGGGCAAGGCGTTTGCCTCTGACCCGGCGGCGCTGTCGGCGGCCAAGGTGGCCATCAACAAGAAGTGGGACATGAAAATCGACGAGCCGGCGCGGCAGTTCTTCTATCTGCCGCTGATGCATTCGGAGAACCTGTGCGATCAGGAACGCTGCATCCGGCTGATGATGGAGCGGATGCCGCAGACCGGCCGCGCCAACCTGCTGCACGCCCGCGCCCATCGCGAGGTGATCCGCCAGTTCGGCCGCTTCCCCTACCGCAACGAGGCGCTGCACCGCGCCAGCACCGCGCCCGAGCGCGACTATGTCATGTCGGGCGGCTACGGCGAGACCGTGCGGCAGATGCAAGCGGCTGGCTGACGCCGGCGCTGCTGGAAGATTTTAACGCCGCGCCTGGAAACGGGCGCGGCGTTTTCTGTTGCGTGGTCCCTTGTGCCAAGGGGCGGCCTGCGGCAGGGAGGGGCTCTGTATTTCGAACACGCCATTGAGGACCGCCGCATGACCACAGCAGAATTTCCGATGACCGGCAGCTGCCGCTGCGGCGCGACCGTGATTGAGGTTTCCGCCGCGCCGGTGCTGACCGCGGCCTGCCACTGCCGCGGCTGCCAGAAGATGAGCGCCAGCGCGTTCTCCCTGACCGCGATGTTTCCGGCGGAGGCCTTCCGGGTGGTGCAGGGCGCGCCGGCCGTTGGCGGCGCCAAGGGGCCGGAGCTGGCGCATTACTGCTGCCCGGAATGCATGACCTGGATGTTCACCCGCATCACCGGCGTCGAGGCGTTTGTGAACGTGCGTCCGGTGATGTTCGGCGATATCAGCTGGTTCCGGCCGTTCGTTGAAACCTGGACCGCTGCCCGGCTTCCCTTTGCCGGGGTCGCGGCTGAGCACAGTTTTGCGCAGTTCCCCTCGATGGAGGAGTTCGGCGCGCTGCTGGAGGCCTTTGCCGCGGCGCGCTGATGCCGGGTCAGCTGCCGGGTTGGCCCGGCGGCGGCGGGCAGGCGCTGCCGTCCTGCAGCAGCGGGACGGCGCGGATGATGCGGCCGGCGAGTTCCGCCGCGCCGGCGCGGCCGGCCTGTTCCGCCGATTGCAGCGGCAGCTGCCGGACCCCGGCCAGATTTGTCTGCAGCTGGTCCAGGCGCTCCTCGATACGGCCGAGGCGGGCCGCTGAGGCGGTGTCTGCTCCGTCCAGGCCTGCTCCGTCCTGCCCCTGTCCGTCTTGCCCCGGTCTTTCCTGAAGGGCGGCGCGCAGGCTGGCCAGATCCTCCCGAAGCCCGGTTGCGGCGGTGTGCAGCGGGGCAACCTGGCTGGCGATCTGCTCCGCATGGGCGGTGACGGCAGAGGCGGCGGCCATCAGCTTCCACCCCAGAAACAGACACAGCGCCAGCAGGATCAGGGTGGCGTTGAGAAGGGCCTTGGCAAGATCGGCAACCGTCCGTTTCATATTCTTCCGCTCCCGGCTGTGGATTGCTGTGCATGTTTCAGCTTATGCTGGCCCGGAACCAGCCTCGCTGCCAAGCGGAAACCTGCCGGAGCGCGCAGGGCCGCAATGCCGCAGAAGAGGATGATTGCAGTGCAGAAAGAAATAGTTTAACGGTAAACTAGTTTTATGGATCCTGTTCAAGGCGAGGGGACAGCATGGCCGCACAATCCTATGACGTGATCGTAATCGGCGCCGGGCCGGGGGGCTATGTTGCCGCCATCCGCGCAGCGCAGCTGGGGCTGAAGACCTGTGTGGTCGAGCGCGAGCATCTGGGCGGCATCTGCCTGAACTGGGGCTGTATCCCGACCAAGGCGCTGCTGCGCTCCTCGGAAGTGTTCCACCTGATGGAGCGCGCCAAGGATTTCGGCCTGAAGGCGGAAAACATCGGCTATGACCTGGACGCGGTGGTGAAACGCTCGCGCGGGGTGGCCAAGCAGCTGTCTTCCGGCATCGGCCATCTGATGAAGAAGAACAAGATCGACGTGGTGATGGGCGAGGCGTCCATTCCGGCCAAGGGAAAGGTCTCGGTCAAAACCGACAAGGGCACGCAGGATCTGACCGCCAAGAACATCGTGCTGGCCACCGGCGCCCGTGCCCGCGAACTGCCGGGGCTGGAAGCGGACGGCGATCTGGTCTGGACCTACAAGCATGCGCTGGACCCCGTCCGGATGCCGAAGAAGCTGCTGGTCATCGGCTCCGGCGCGATCGGCATTGAATTTGCAAGCTTCTACAACACGCTCGGCGCCGAAACGACGGTGGTTGAAGTAATGGACCGGGTGCTGCCGGTGGAAGACGCCGAAATCTCCGCCTTTGCCAAGAAGGCCTTTGTCAAACAGGGCATGAAGATCATGGAGAAAGCCATGGTCAAGCAGCTGGACCGTGGCAAGGGCAAGGTGACCGCCCATATCGAGGTGGGCGGCAAGGTCGAGAAGCACGACTTTGACACCGTGATCTCCGCCGTGGGCATCGTCGGCAACGTCGAGGGCCTGGGGCTGGAAGAGCTGGGCGTCAAGGTCGACCGCACCCATGTGGTCACGGACGAATTCTGCCGCACCGGCGTTGACGGCCTTTATGCCATCGGCGACATCGCCGGCGCGCCCTGGCTGGCGCACAAGGCGTCCCACGAGGGCGTTATGGTGGCCGAGCTGATCGCGGGCAAACACGCGCATCCGGTCAAGCCGGAAAGCATTGCAGGCTGCACCTACTGCCAGCCGCAGGTCGCCTCCGTCGGCTATACCGAGGCGAAGGCGAAGGAGCTGGGCTATGACATCAAGGTCGGCCGCTTCCCCTTCATCGGCAACGGCAAGGCGATTGCGCTGGGAGAGGCCGAGGGCATGGTGAAGACCATCTTTGACGCCAAGACCGGCGAGCTGCTGGGGGCGCATATGGTCGGCGCCGAGGTGACCGAGCTGATCCAGGGCTATGTGGTCGGCCGCCAGCTGGAGACCACCGAGGAAGACCTGATGAACACCGTCTTCCCGCATCCGACGCTGAGCGAGATGATGCATGAATCGGTGCTCGACGCCTATGGCCGCGTCATCCACATGTGACGCAGCATTCCCGCGCCGCAGCTCTTGCCGCGGCCGGGTTTAGCGGGCAGGACAGGAAAAGCAGGCGCGGGTGCCTGCTTTTTCTATTAGAGGGCAGACAGTTTGACGGATGGCGGAACCTCCCGCTGGGGGCTGATCCTGGCGGTCTGGGCGGCGGGGCTGGGGGCGGCGGCGCAATACGGCAAGATTTCGGTGATCTTCGGCCGCATGGGCGAGCTGTACCCGCAGGCGGGAACGGCGCTCAGCTTCTCGGTGTCGCTGGTCGGGATGCTGGGCATCCTGCTGGGCGCGGTGGCGGGCCCCTATGCGGCGGCCTTCGGCTACCGGCGCACGCTGGTCTGGGCCTTGGGGGCCGGGGCGGCGGTGTCGGCCTTGCAGGCGCTGCATCTGCCGTTCGGGCTGTTCCTGGCCACGAGGGTGGCTGAGGGGCTGTCGCATCTGGGCATTGTGGTGGCCGGTCCGGTGCTGATTGCGCAGCTGAGTTCCGACCGCGGCCGGGGTCTGGCGATGACCCTGTGGAGCACGTTTTTCGCCGTGGCCTTTACCGTGCTGGCGTGGTTCGGCCTGCCGCTGGTGCGGGCCTGGGGCCTGCTGGCGCTGTTTGCTGCCCATGCGGCGGTGATGGCGGGGCTGGCGGTGCTGCTGGGCCTTGCCCTGCGCGCGGTGCCGGTGCCGCCGCGGGCGCCGCTGCCGCGGCTGGCGGAGCTGCCGGGCCTGCATCTGCCGATCTACCGCTCGCCCTGGATTGCGGCGCCGGCCGCGGGCTGGCTGTTTTACACTTGCTGCTTTGTGGCGGTGCTGACGGTGATCCCGCCCTATATCGCGGACACCGCGCGCGGGCTGGTGCTGGGGACGATGCCGCTGGCCAGCATCGCGGTGTCGATGACGCTCGGCGTCTTCCTGCTGCGGTTTCTGCCCGGGGTGCGGCTGGCGCAGCTGGGGTTCCTGGCCTGCGCGGCGGCGGCGCTGTGGCTGTGGGCCATGCCCGGCGCGCCGCTGGCCTGTATCGCGATGGCGGGCGCGATGGGGCTGGTGCAGGGCGGCTCCTTTGCCGCGGTGCCGCAGCTGAATGAAACCGCCGTGGCGCGGGCGCAGGCCAGCGGCGCGATGGCGCAGATGGGCAATTTGGGCAACACCATCGGCACGCCGCTGATGGTGCTGTCGCTGTCCGCGGCGGGGTTCGGCGGCATGATGGCGGCGCTGCTGGTGCTGTTCCTGAGCGGCGCGGCGGTGCATCTGCTGCTGGCCGCCCGGCGCCGCGGGACGGCCTGACGCAAGCGCTCCCGCCCGCCGCCGGTCCCCAAGGGGGACCGCCGCCCGTTGGGCCTAGCGCCGCGCGGGGCGCGGCGCGCCGGATTTCGGGGAAATCCGGACCGGCAAACGCAGGCGGTGCGGCTGCTGCCAGCTGCTGTCAGCAAACTTCCTCTTGTTCGTGATATGTTCTTTATGGGGGCTTGGCGTTTCCAATCGCATTCCCTATCTGTAGGGCTGGCGTCCGCCAAGGGGTCGGCGGGCGCGTGTACGGGGGCATTATGGCTGAGCTGAAATCCATCGAAGTGCGCGGTGCGCGCGAGCACAATCTGAAAAGCATCGACGTGGACATCCCGCGCGATGAGCTGGTGGTGATCACCGGCCTGTCCGGCTCCGGCAAATCCTCGCTGGCGTTCGACACAATCTATGCCGAGGGCCAGCGCCGCTATGTGGAAAGCTTGAGCGCCTATGCGCGCCAGTTCCTCGACATGATGGAAAAGCCGGATGTGGACCACATCAGCGGCCTGTCTCCCGCGATCTCGATCGAGCAGAAGACAACCTCGAAGAACCCCCGCTCCACCGTCGGCACGGTGACGGAAATCTATGACTATCTGCGTCTGCTGTTTGCCCGCGCGGGCACGCCCTATTCGCCGGCCACCGGCAAGCCCATCGAGGCGCAGCAGGTGCAGGACATGGTCGACCGGATCATGGAGATGGAGGAAGGCACCCGCGGCTTTCTGCTGGCGCCGATCGTCCGCGACCGCAAGGGCGAGTACAAGAAGGAATTCCTGGAGCTGCGCAAGCAGGGCTTCCAGCGGGTGAAGGTCAACGGGGAGTTCTATGAGCTCGACGAGCCGCCGGTGCTGGACAAGAAGTTCCGCCATGACATCGACGTGGTGGTCGACCGTCTGGTGGTGCGCGAGGGTATGGAGACGCGGCTGGCGGACAGCTTGCGCACCGCGCTGGACCTGGCTGATGGCATTGCCATTCTGGAAACCGCGCCCAAGGAGGGCGATCCGGAGCGGATCACCTTCAGCGAGAATTTCGCCTGTCCGGTCAGCGGTTTCACCATCCCGGAGATCGAGCCGCGGCTGTTCTCCTTTAACGCGCCCTTCGGGGCCTGCCCGCATTGCGACGGCCTGGGGGTGGAGCTGTTCTTTGACGAGCGGCTGGTGGTGCCGGACCAGAGCCTGAAGGTCTATGACGGCGCGCTGGCGCCCTGGCGCAAGGGCAAGTCGCCCTATTTCCTGCAGACCATCGAAGCAATCGCCAAGCACTATCAGTTTGACAAGAACACCGTCTGGAAGGACCTGCCCGAGAAGGTGCAGAAAGTGTTCCTCTATGGTTCCGGCGAGGAGGAGATCCAGTTCCGCTATGATGAGGGCGGGCGGGTCTACCAGGTGGAGCGGACGTTTGAGGGTGTCATTCCGAACATGGAGCGGCGCTACCGCGAGACCGATTCCAACTGGATCCGCGAGGAGTTCGAGCGCTACCAGAACAACCGCCACTGCCACCACTGCGAGGGCTACCGGCTGCGGGACGAGGCGCTGGCGGTGAAGATCGCGGGCGTGCATGTGGGGCAGGTGGTGCAGCTGTCGATCCGCGAGGCGCTGGCCTGGATCGAGGATGTGCCCAATCACCTGAGCCAGCAGAAGCAGGAGATCGCCCGCGCCATCGTCAAGGAGATCCGCGAGCGGTTGGGGTTCCTGAACAACGTGGGGCTGGAGTATCTGACGCTGTCGCGGTCCTCCGGCACGTTGTCCGGCGGCGAGAGCCAGCGGATCCGGCTGGCGTCGCAGATCGGCTCTGGCCTGACGGGCGTTCTCTATGTGCTGGATGAGCCGTCGATCGGGCTGCACCAGCGCGACAACGACCGGCTGATCGGCACGCTGAAGAACCTGCGCGACCAGGGCAACACGGTGATCGTGGTGGAGCATGACGAGGACATGATCCGGCAGGCGGATTACGTCTTTGACATCGGCCCCGGCGCCGGGGTGCATGGCGGAGAAGTTGTGAGCCAAGGCACGCCTCAGCAGATTGCCTCCGACGCGGGGTCGATTACCGGCCAGTACCTGGCGGGCACGCGGGAGATCCCGGTGCCGGGCAAGCGGCGCAAGGGCAACAAGAAGAAGATCAAGGTGGTGAAGGCCACCGGCAACAACCTGAAAGAGGTGACGGCGGAGTTCCCGCTGGGCAAGTTCGTTTGCGTGACAGGTGTGTCGGGCGGCGGCAAGTCGACGCTGACCATCGAGACGCTGTTCAAGACCGCCTCCATGCGCCTGAACGGCGCGCGCCAGACGCCGGCCCCCTGCGAGAGCATCAAGGGGCTGGAGCATCTGGACAAGGTGATCGACATCGACCAGCGCCCGATCGGCCGCACGCCGCGGTCGAACCCTGCGACCTATACCGGCGCCTTCACCCCGATCCGCGACTGGTTTGCCGGCCTGCCGGAGGCCAAGGCGCGGGGCTACAAGCCGGGCCGGTTCTCCTTCAACGTCAAGGGCGGCCGCTGCGAGGCGTGCCAGGGCGACGGGGTCATCAAGATCGAGATGCACTTTTTGCCCGACGTCTATGTGACCTGCGAAACCTGCAAGGGCGCGCGCTACAACCGCGAGACGCTTGAGATCAAGTTCAAGGGCAAGAGCATTGCCGATGTGCTGGATATGACGGTGGAGGACGCGCAGGGTTTCTTCCAGGCGGTGCCGGCGATCCGTGACAAGATGGACGCGCTGATGCGGGTGGGCCTTGGCTATATCAAGGTGGGCCAGCAGGCGACAACGCTGTCGGGCGGCGAAGCGCAGCGGGTGAAGCTGTCGAAAGAGCTGTCGAAACGCTCCACCGGGCGGACGCTGTATATTCTGGACGAGCCAACCACGGGACTGCATTTCGAGGATGTGAAGAAGCTGCTGGAGGTGCTGCACGAACTGGTGGAGCAGGGCAATTCGGTGGTGGTGATTGAGCACAATCTGGATGTGATCAAGACTGCGGACTGGATCATCGACATCGGCCCGGAAGGCGGCGACGGCGGCGGTGAGATTGTCGCGGCGGGCACGCCGGAAGCGGTGGCCGATGAGCCGCGCAGCCACACCGGGCACTATCTGAAGGACATTCTGGCGGCGCGGAAGGTGGCGGCGGAGTAGGGAGAGGGGCGCTGCCCCTCTTGGCCTTGCGGCCAATTCACCCCGGAGTATTTTGGGAAAGATGAAAGGGGGCGGATCCGCCCCTTTTCTTATGCCGTTTGGGCGGAGGCGGGGCGGGCCAGCAGCAGCGGCACCAGGAACAAGGCCAGGAAGGCCGAGTTCATCACTACGTTGAACCAGGCGCCCGCGGCGAGGGAGCCGAGGCTGTCGGGGATATACCAGGCCAGCAGCGCCGGAATCAGCAGCCGGCGGCCGAGCGCGGGGCCGGTGCTGTAGATATGATGTGTCACCAGATAGATCAGCACGCTGAAACCGCACATCAGGCCGCCGCTGATAGCGGTCATCAGGGCGGCCGGACCGGGCTGCGGCCGCTGCCCGCCGTCCAGCGGCAGAAAGGCCAGATCCAGAAAGAAGCCGAGGCCGTGTGCAAGCGGCGTTGCCAGCGCCAGCACCAAGGCCAGACCGAAGGCGGCGGACAGTACCGCGGCGGTTTTGAGCCAGCGGACGGAAGCGGAATGGGTCATCGGAACCTCCCTGTTGTGAACCGGCCCTAGACTGCGGGCAGGCAGGGAGAGAAAACAATTACCTTGGAGGGAAGTGTTTTTGTGCGCGGCTGCGGTAGAGTAGGCGCAGGCAGGAGGCAGCGGCGATGGCAGGCTTTGGCGGGGTTTTGAAGAAATGGCGGCAGATCCGGCGGCTGAGCCAGATGGAGCTGGCGCTGAGCGCCGGGGTGTCGCCGCGGCATCTGTCGTTTCTGGAGACCGGGCGCGCGCAGCCCAGCCGCGGCATGGTGCTGCGGCTGAGCGAGGAGCTGCAGGTGCCGGCGGCGGCCCGCAACCAGCTGCTGACGGCGGCGGGGCTGGCGCCTGCCCATGTGCGGCGGGATCTGAACGATGCGGAGCTGGCGCCGTTGCGTCAGGCGGCGGAGCGGATGCTGGAGCGGCATGAGCCCTATCCCGCCATGCTGATTGACCGGCACTGGCATCTGGTGGACATGAACCGCGCCGCGGCGCTGATGCTGGGCAGCGCGTGCATCACCCGGGGCAGCAGCCTGATCGAGGCGCTGCTGGGCAATGCCGCGCTCAGGGCGGCGCTGGACAATCTGGAGGAGGTCGAGCGGCACAGCCTGGCGCGGCTGCGGACCGAGCTGGCCAGTTTCGGTGCCGACCCGGTTCTGGAGCAGGCGATCGCGCGGCTGCAGCGCCGCGCGGCAGAGCCTGGGGGCGCGGACGACGGGGTCCTGCCCGCGGTGATCCCGGCGCGCTACCGGATGGGCGGGCAGGTGCTGTCGTTCTTTTCCACCATCACCCAGTTCGGCGGCACCGGCGATCTGGCGATGTCGGACCTGCGTATCGAGATGCTGTTCCCCGCCGATGAGGCCACCCGCGGCAGGCTGGAGGCGATGGCCGGGCCGGGCGGGGAAACCGGCGCTGGCGGTTAATTGTCCAGCACCGCCCCGGCGCCGATCAGGCGCAGCACCTTATGGGTTTCGCGGTTGACCTGATAGACATAGCCGCCAGCCTCGACATAGCTGCCGTAGGGATCCGGCGCCCAGCCGCCTGGCTCGCCGATCCAGACGTAGTCATCCAGAATGTGATCGCCGCGGCGGTAGAACTTTTTCGCCTGAGACGGAGGCACGCATTGCGCGGCTTGTCTGGTCAGACCGGCCGGGCATTGGAAGCTGGCCTGCTCAGGCTTGTCGTGGCCATTGCCGGCCGCCAGCGGAATGGCCAGCGCGCAGGCAGCGGCAAGAACGGTGAAGGGAACAATGTGACGGCGTACCATTTAAAGCGGATCCTCATTTCGCTGCCCACCACATAACCGCCCCTGCGGCAATTCCAAGAGCGCACGGAAAGGGGTGGCGGCAGGCTGCCGGTTGCCGCTTACGCGGCGGCAATAACCCGCGCTTCGAAGGCGCGCAGCGACAGCCGCGCGGCGGCGCCGCAGCCGCGGCCGCTTTTTGCGCACAGTTCCGGGAACAACTCGCGGATTTCCGCCTGCGTGTCCGCGTCAAAGCCGGCCGCGGTTTCCGGACCGGGCTGATAGCTTTCGCTGAGGGCGCCGTTGGCCCAGAGAATCTGGTGGCTGCCGAACAAGAGGTGGAAGTAGTCCGCCTGCGCCAGCTCCAGCGCCGGGCGGATGGTGGTGCCGTTGACCAGGTCCTTGGCCTTGACCAGCACTTCGGGTTCGCCGAACAGCAGCTCGGCCAGCGGGCCGGAGACAACCATCCGGTGCTGGGGCGAGACATAGAGGTCGCAGCTGTTGCCGAAGCTGCCTGCGGCAAAGCGGATCGGGGCGGTCGCGGCGGTGCAGGCAGTGCGGCGGCTGCCGGTCCACTGCAGCACCTGCGGGCCGTTGTCCAGGGTCAGGACCTCCATGCCGGGGCGCAGATCCTCGACCGGAACCTCGCCGCCGGGCACCCGGATCAGGGTGCCGCGCAGGAAGCAGGGGACGGTCTGGTTGATCTCCACCAGGCCGGTGTCGGAATTGCCCTGGCCGTTGTCCGCGGTGTAGTTGAAGTAAACCGTTTCCAGGTCGCCGTCGGTGACCACGGTGAGGGTGCCATCGGCGTTCAGGGTGATCTGCTGGCCAGTGGTCAGCGTGACGGTGTCGCCGGCTGAGACCTCGTAGTCGTTGATATGGGTGATGCTCAGCGTGCCGCCGGCGGCGGTGCTGTCGTTCTCCAGGACATCAATGACCCTGGTTTTGCCGATGGCGATGTCTTCCTGATCGTCTTCGGCAACAATCGCGGTCTGCACCGAACCGCCGGCAATCAGCAAGTTGGTGTCATAGGCAATGTCGGAGGTATCCGCGACGCCGATTTTCAGGGTGTTGACTTCACCCGCCGTCACCGGTGCGACAAACGTCAGGGTGATGGTGAAGCCGTCCATCTCCGTGTTGAAGCTGTCGCCGGTATTGTCGACATAGATGTTTTCGGTGCCATCGTTGATATTGCCGATCGAGGCGGTGCCGTCGCCGATGGAGACCTTCGCCTCGACCCCGTTCACCCAGACGCCGATCACGTCGTTGTACTGCGAATTCACGAACTCCGGGTATTCCTCGGAAGACAGCACGAAATCGATGGTCAGCGTGTCGCCGTCGGGGATGAATTCGACCTCGAGAATGGAGGCATCATAGGTCTGGGTGCCCGCCAGCGTGTTGAAATCCGCATCCCCGTCCACACCGCTGGTGTTGGTGGTAGTATCGGTTCGCTGGTTGGTGTTCGTGCTGCCGTCGCTGTTGGTGAAGTCGCGGGCGTGGCCGGTTGACAGGATCACCCCGGAATCCGCAGGCGCCACTCCCGGGGTAGTGGTGTCCGCGCCGGAGTAGATGCCCGAGGACAGCGCATCGCCGCTGTAGGCGGCGCCGGTCACCGTGACGCCGTCGCCGAAGATTTCCTCTGCCATCTGCAAAGCGCTGGCAGTGGTGTCGATGCTCAGTTCCGTTGCGGTTGCCATGGCGTCCAGTCTGCCTCCGGGTGCGCGGGGTTTTACGGTCGCTTACCGGAATGGTGGAGAAGTTAGACAGAACTGTGGCGCGGCGGCGTCTAAATCCGGATGTTTAATAAAACTCTACGGGTTTTCGCGGGGCGCGGAAAAGCATCAGGCCGGCCCTGTGCGGGGCCGGCCTGAAGCGGTGCTGTGGTTGTGCCGGATGCGCCGGAATGCGCGCGGGCCTCAGCCTTCGCGGCCGCGCTTTTCGAACCGGGGCAGCATGGCAGAGAAGTCCATGCCCTTGCCGTCTTCTTCCTCAACGAACTTCTTGTAGAGCGCCATGGCCAGTTCGCCCATCGGCGTGTCGGCATCGGCACTTTCGGCAGCCTGCTGGCTGAGACCCAGATCCTTGAGCATCAGTTCCGACGCGAAACCGGGCTGGTAGTTGTTGTCCGCGGGCGACTGCGGGCCAACGCCGGGGGCAGGGCAATAGGCGTTCATGGTCCAGCTGTAGCCGGAGGAGGTGGAGACGACGTCGAACATCTTCTGCCGGTCGAGGCCCAGCTTGTCGGCCAGGGCAAAGGCCTCGCAGGTGGCGATCATGGTGACGCCGAGGATCATGTTGTTGCAGATCTTGGCGGCCTGGCCGGCGCCGGCTTCGCCGCAATGCACGGCCTTCTGGCCCATGATGCCGAACAGCGGCTCTGCTGCCGCAAACGCCTCTGCCGAGCCGCCGGCCATGAAGGTGAGCGTGCCGCCCGCGGCGCCGCCGATGCCGCCGGAGACCGGCGCGTCCACGAACATCAGGCCCGCGTCCGCAGCCTGTTCGGCAACCGCGCGGGCGGAGTCCACGT
Organism: Leisingera sp. UBA4491; assembly: GCF_002388965.1. Lineage (NCBI taxonomy): Bacteria > Pseudomonadati > Pseudomonadota > Alphaproteobacteria > Rhodobacterales > Roseobacteraceae > Leisingera > Leisingera sp. UBA4491. Next base: position 53,468 of record NZ_DGNN01000026.1, read on the forward strand.
CGACGGTGGAGCAGTCGATGAGGGTCGCGCCCTTGGCCATTGCCGGGATCACCTCAGCCGCGACAAGGCGCAGGATGGCGCCGTTGGGCAGCATGGTGATCACGGCATCGGCGCCTGCCGCGGCCTCGGGGCCGGAGGCGGCCATCTGCACGCCCTCGATGCTGACATCGGCCATGTCAAAACCGGTCACCTCGTGGCCGGCCTTGGCCAGGTTCGCGGCCATCGGGCCGCCCATGTTGCCAAGTCCGATAAATCCGATCTTCATGCGTTTTCCTCCTCAAATGTCAGCGCCTGCGCGCCGAGCGGCGCCAGCATCTCCTCAACCGCGGAGGCGGGAACTGCCTGGCTGGCGTATTGCCACTGCGGATTGCGGTCCTTGTCAATGATCTGGGCCCGGATGCCTTCCAGGAAATCGCCCTTTTCCATCGCCCGGTAGGTATAGCGGTATTCCAGGTCCAGCGCGCGGCGGATGGCGGGGCCATCGGCGCGCAGGCGGCGCAGCATTTCCAGCGTGCAGGCCATCGACAGCGGCGAATTGCGGTTCAGGGACTTCAGCGCCGCCGCCGCGAAGCCGCTGCTGTCTGCCTCAAGGCTTTGGCGGATGGCTTCGAGGCTGTCCTTGCCGAAATGCCTGGCCGCGTCCGCGCGGATGCCGCGCAGCTTGCCTTCGGGGGCGGGCTTGGCGGCGTCCTCGACCCGTTTGGCGGTGCCGGTTTCCTCCAGCGCGGCAATCAGTGCGGGCCAGCCGTCCTGCGGAATGAAGTAGTCGGCAAAGCCTGCGAGGATGGCGTCGTCCGCGCCCATCCGCGCCGCCGTCATGCCGAGGTATTCGCCGAGGTGATCCGGCGCCAGGGCCAGCATCAGGGAGCCGCCCACATCCGGCACCAGGCCGATGCCGACCTCCGGCATGGCGATCTGGCTGCTTTCGCCGACCACCCGGTGGGTGCCGTGGCAGCCGATGCCGACGCCGCCGCCCATGGTGAAGCCCTGCATGAAGCTGATCACCGGCTTCTTGTACTCGAAGATGCGCGCGTTCAGCCGGTATTCATCGCGCCAGAAAGTGCGGCCATAGGAGTAGTCGCCCTTGGTGCCGGTGTCATAGAGCTCGGCAATGTCGCCGCCCGCACAGAAGGCCTTTTCGCCTTCGGCGTCGATCACCACCAGCTTGACGGCATCATCCTCAGCCCAATCGCGCATAGCGGCGTCGATCGCCATGCACATCTCGTAGCTCATCGCGTTCAGCGCCTTGGGGCGGGTGAAGGTGATGCGGCCGGCCTGGCCGGACTTGCGGATATGGATATCACTCATCGGGCGTGCTCCGTCAGTATGTCTTGCCGCGGGCAGTGTGCTGATTGCAGGTTACTCTGCAATCAGCTGGCGCGCGACGATCAGGCGCATGATCTCGTTGGTGCCTTCCAGGATCTGGTGGACCCGCAGGTCACGCACGATCTTCTCGACGCCGTAGTCGGCGAGGTAGCCGTAGCCGCCGTGCAGCTGCAGGCAGCCGTTGGCCACGTCAAAGGCGGTGTCGGTCACCATCAGCTTGGCCATGGCGCAGAACTTGGTGGCGTCATGGGCGCCGTTGTCCAGCTTCCACGCCGCCTGGCGCAGGAAGGTTCGGGCGGCCTGCAGGCGGGTTTCATATTCAGCCAGCCGGAACTGCAGCGCCTGGAACTGGTTGATGGATTTGCCGAAGGCCTTGCGCTCGGACATGTATTGCACGGTCTGGTCCAGCGCTGCCTGGGCGCCGCCCAGGGCACCCGCCGAGATGTTCAGGCGGCCGCCGTCGAGGCCTGCCATGGCGTAGGAAAAGCCCTTGCCTTCCTCGCCGATCAGGTTGTCCGCCGGGATCGCGCAGTCGTCGAACTGCACCTGCGAGGTGGGCTGCGCCTTCCAGCCCATCTTGTCCTCCAGCGCGCCGAAGGAGAGGCCGGGGTTGCCGTCCTCGACCACCACAGTGGAGATGCCCTTGGGCCCGTCCTCGCCGGTGCGGCACATCACGACATAGGCGTCGGAGTAGGAGCCGCCGGAAATGAACGCCTTGGTGCCGTTCAGCACATAGCCGTCATTGCTGCGTTCGGCGCGGGTTTTCAGCGCCGCCGCGTCGGAGCCGGAGCCGGGTTCGGTCAGGCAGTAGGAGAAGATCTTCTCCATCGAGCAGAGGCTGGGCAGCCATTTCTGCTTGGTCTCTTCGGAGCCGAACTTGTCGATCATGCCGCCGCACATGTTGTGGATCGACAGGAAAGAGCCAACGGCGGGGTCGGCCATTGCCAGCGCTTCGAACACCAGTGTGGCGTCGAGGCGGGACAAACCGGAGCCGCCGTATTCTTCGGAGACATAGAGCCCGCCAAAGCCCAGTTCCGCCAGCTGCGGCCACAGGGATTTGGGGATGGTGCCGTCTTTCTCCCACTGGCGGGAGTGCGGCGCGATGTTTTCCTGGCCAAAGGCTTGGGCCATGTCAAAGATGGCCTGCTGTTCCTCTGTGAGTGCGAAATCCATATTCAGCTCCTCCCGTGGCGCAATGAATTGAACAGTTGTTTATTTAATAGCGCCCGGCGGACGCTGAGGCAAGCTGCGCAAATGCAAAGCCGCCGTGCAGCAATGCCGCAGGTGTAGCGGGACATTTCGCGTTGCAGTGCGGGACACTTCCCGTTGCAGCAACCCGTTTTTGAAAATCCCCTGATTTCTAGGGTTTTTCCGGGGTGGTTTCCAGCCCCGGCGGGGCGGGAATAGCGGCTGCCGAGGCGGCGGCCTCGGGACACTTCAGACTGCAGTAGTGATAAAGCCGCCGCCCAAACCGTTTAAATCCGGCGGGCGGCGGTGAATTTAAAGGGCGTTTGACAGGGCCGTAAAGCTAACGGACCTTACTGCAGCCTCCAGGAGGTTCGCCCCGATGGGTGCCAGCGCCCGTTTCCACAGGCCTAGCGCAGTTTCCCCCGGCAGGATTTGGACCCGCTCCTGTAGACGCTTGCCGTAGGCTACGACAGCAGGACCGGCATCAATCTCCGGTGTCATCCAGTAGACTGTCCCTCCAGTGAACCGGCCGCCGTTTGCCAGGCAATCCCGGATCGCGTGCTGGCCTTTGTAATCCGGCAGAATAGAGGGGTGGTAGCTGATGGCACCCAGCCGGGACCATTGAAGGAACCAGGCGGGGACGATGCGCAAGGAATGCGCGGAAACAATCAGGTCGGGCCGCCAGGGGAAATCCGCGCTGAGCAACGGCAACCGGCGCGGCTTTACGCAGTGGGGCACGCCCAATTCCTCTGCCGCAGCCTTGGCCAACTTATCCTCAGGTTCTGTGATCAGTGCGAGCTCAATGCCTTGGCCTGAGAGGCGGCGCAGCACCTCGGCAGCCAACCAGGAGCAGCCGATAACGGCCACGCGGAAGGGTTCTTTACTCGACATAGCGAAATCCTTGTACCGCCCGGAAGTGACCGCCTAAACGGCCCTTGACGCTGTCCCGCGCCTTAGACGAGGGCTGGCCCAAATTCGCGGAAACCTGCGCCCAGAGCGGGTGCCCTCTGAGCGCTGCAGCCAACCCGGGGTGGGACGTGTGAAAGAGAGACGGCATCGGGCGGCCGTAGCGGTTCACGCCCCGGCGCCAAAGTGCGCAAACTTCATTCAGAAAGCGCAGGCCGAGGCCAGCGCCCTGCCATTCGGGCATGATCACAAGACGGCAAGCGCGGGCTTCCACCAGGCCCGGCCGGGGCGCAAAGGCGACATGCGCAACGGGTTGGTCGCCGACAAAGCCGACGTAATAATCCGCCGCGACCATGCGGGGCAGTTTCAAGTAGTGATGCGGCTCAAACAGGGGCCAGTAGGAACCGTCGGTCTTGTGAATGTCCATTGCGATGCCCGGGGGCCGTCGAAGACGCCTCCATTTAAGTTCGGCGGCGCGGGTGGTGTCCTGAATTGCGCCCAGGGTAGACACCAGAACGGCTGGTGCCGGAACCCCGCGCTTTTTCAGTTCGGTCAGATCGAACTTGCCCGCAATAGTCATGCAGCGCGCCAGGTGCGGCAGGCGCTCCTTGACCCCGCTGCACACCGCATCCGTCAGGCTGTTGAGGTGATCCTCGCTCATGCTAGGTGATCCCCCCAAGTGCCGGTGACAAGATCGGCAAGGTCCAGCTCATCGTCCCGGGATATTCCGAGATAAGGGCGCGCGGGAATCCCGGAGCCGGTTTCCTCTCCGCCAAACTGGTGGTGCGCGCCGTAGATCAGCGCAGTGCCTACCTCAACTTCGGAGCCAGTTGCATAACTCGCGATGCTGTCGCGCAGGTCGCCGTCACTCACCAGCAGCGAATGGGCATCGTAGTCGCGGGTTTCGTCGTAGGCTTCCGACCAGGGCGCCCATTCCGCGCCGTCAGGCGCTAGCCGGGTGTCAAAGCGGCGGCGCGTGGAGATTTCCAGGACCGCCCCGGCATCATCCGCCAGCTCGGCCATCCGGAAGCCTTCCAGGGCCGAAAGCCGCCGGATCGCGGCGTCCAGGCCGATGGTGGTGAGTGAGGTGGAAACACCGGCCATGTTCAGAGGCCCCGCAGTTTGTCGCGGGTGAATATCCGGGCCGGGCCGCCGGACACGACCGGACGCGGGCCGGATGGGGCCGCGGGTTCGCCGGTTTCCTCATCGCCCGGCGCGGGCAGGTTCAAAAACGCCTTGCCCTCGGCCAGCTTGGCCAGGTGCTTGATGCTGTCTTCGTAGCGGCGGCGGTGTTCTTCCGAAAGGACGTCCCGTCCGAGGGCCAGACGGTACAGTGCAAGGTCCACGCTGAATTGCTTCAGAAGCGCTGGAACTTCGGGCAGCGGCAGCGTGTAACGCACACCCAAGTAGCTGTCGATCTCTTCCTTGGCCGAAGCCAAGCAGCGCATGAGGCCTTTACTGCAATATGAAGTGTCCCCTAACAGCCGCAGGGCTGCGCGGGCGCGATGGTGGTCTGGTCAGGAGAAAATTAACAAACTTCGCGGAAACTCTGTCCCAAACAGATCACTCGCAGGTGAATCCTGCAGAGGCATTCCAAAAGGAGCACACGCAGTGGCGAACTCTCAGGCGCAGCATTTCCTGGCCCCCTCGGGACCCGAAAACCCGGACCGCACAAAACAGGAATTTGCCGGCGCGGTCAGCAGCAACGCCCGCGCCGATTTCGCGCTGTCGATGCGGCACGGGATGGTCAAGCAAACCAGCGGCACCCCGCAGGCCCAGGCTGTCGCGTTGTATGCAAAAGCCCGTAAACTGGCGCTGAAACGTCAGTTCAGCGACGCTGAATACCTACTGCGCGAGGCGCTGAAGCTGGATGACAAAAACCGGCTGATCTATGCCGCGCTCGGCGAAGTTCTGGAAATGATGAACCAGCACGACAAGGCGATCCTGGCCCATATCGACGCGCTGCGGCTGGATCCTTCGAACTCAAAATGCCTGTCCTACATCGGCAGTTACCTGATGCGGCTGAACCAGGATGAGGAGGCGGCCAACTATTTTGACGCGGCGGTGAAATTCGACCCGAATAATGCGACGGCGCTGGCCCGGCTGGTCTATCTGCGCCGCCGGATCTGCGACTGGACCGATCTGAACAACCGGGAAAAGCGGGTTCAGGTGTTCCGCAAGACGGATGTCGGAATCGACCCGTTTGCCCTTCTGTCGATGGTCGATGACCCGGGCTTGCAAATGAAGTTCTCGGTGAAGGCCGCGGAACTGGCCAAGGCCGATACCTCCGCAACCAAATTTGAACGCCCGCGGGCGGAAGGGCGCAAGATCAGGCTGGGGTATTTCTCAAACGACTTCTTCAACCACGCCACCATGTATTTGATCGGGCGGCAGCTGGAACTGCATGACCGCGACCGGTTTGAAATCTACATCTACGACTATGGCGAGGTGAACGACCATGAAGGCCGCCTGCGGGCCGAGAACGCCGCAGATGTTTACAAGCAGGTGTCGAGCCTGGAAAACGACGAGATCGCTGCCGTTGCGCGTGAGGATGGCCTGGATATTGCTGTTGACCTCAAGGGGTACACCAAGGGCAACCGGGTGAACATTTTCAACAACCGGCTGGCGCCGGTGCATGTGACCTATCTGGGGTATCCGGGAACGACCGGGGTGGATCAAATGGACTATATGATCGCCGATGCGGTCACGATCCCCGAAAAGCTGCGCAAATTCTACACTGAAAAGATCCTCTACATGCCGGACTGCTATCAGCCGAATGATGATCAGCGCGCGGCCGCGGATACTGTTCCCTCCAGGGCTGAGGCCGGGCTGCCGGAGGAGGCATTTGTGTTCTGTTCCTTCAACAGCCCCTACAAGGTGTCGCCGGATGAATTCGACATTTGGATGAAACTGCTGCAGCGGGTGCCGGACAGCGTTCTGTGGTTCTATGCGCCAAATGACAAGGTCCAGGAAAACATCCTGAAGGAGGCCAAGAAACGCGGCATCGGGCCGGACCACATCGTGTTCGCGGGCTTTGCCGGGCAAAAAGAGCATCTGGCCCGCTTGCAGCTGGCGGACGTGTTTCTGGATGCCTTTGCGGTGAATGCCCATACCACGGCCAGCGACGCGCTGTGGGCAGGGGTGCCGGTTGTCACCAAAACCGGCAAGCAGTTTGCCGCGCGGGTGGCCACCAGCTTGGTGCATTGCGCCGGGGTCCCCGAGCTCGCGGTTGCCACCCCGCAGCTGTACCAGGCGCTGGCTTTGAAACTGGCGCGGGACAAGGACTATCTGGCGGAAATAAAGGCGCGGGTGAAAGAGGGGATCAAGACCGGCCCGCTCTATGACACAGAGAAGTTCACCCGCAATTTTGAGGCGCTTCTGGAAAAGACGCTGGAGCGTTTCAATGCCGGGCTGAAGCCGGATCACATCAGTCTGAAGTGAGACTGCCGCAGATGAAAGAAGGGCGCGGGATCACCCGCGCCCGTTTCATTTGCAGGCAGCTCGTCAGCGCTGAGGGATCACAGCAGCCGGACCTGGGTGCCGACCTGCACCAGCTCGTACAGCTCTTCCACGTGCTGGTTATAGAGGCCGATGCAGCCGGAGGAGCTTTGGCGGCCGATCTTGCGGGTGTCGTGGGTGCCGTGGACCAGATAGGCAGGCCAGTCCAGATACATCGCCCGGGTGCCCAGCGGATTGCCCGGGGCGCCGCCTTCGATGCGGACCGGCAGCGTCGGATCGCGCTCGCGCATCGACTGGGTCGGAGTCCAGCTGGGATTTTCCGCTTTGCGCACAATTTGGGAATAGCCGCGCCTTGTCAGTTCCTCGGTCATCGGCACGGAGGAGGGGAACAGCCGGTAGGTTTCACCGTCCGGGCCCCAGTAATGCAGCGCCCGGGAACTGATGTCGGCCAGCAGGCAGCCCTTGCCCAGCTGATCGAAATGATCCTGCCAGTCCTGCTGCGAGAAGGCGGAGAGATTGCGCTGCACCGGAACCTCGTCACGGATGGCCGGCTCGTTCTGCGGGAAGGCGTCTGTCGACTCCGCGCGCAGGATGGCGGGGGTAGCCAGGGTCGCGCCCAGGCCCATCAGGGTGGCGCGGCGGGTGATACGGAGTTCTGTCATTGTTTCCTCTACCGTGCTGCTCAAAAACTCTGGGCAAGATAAGCACCGGCTCAGGAATTTCCAGAGGCGTCAAAGCGCTGCGGCAGCGCCTCACGGGTTTGTGTAGGCCCGGACGGCAATTTTCTGCCGCCCGGACCGGATCAGGGTGTCAGGCGTAAAGCCGGCGGGCCTGGGCGAAGGACAGCAGCCGGCAGCTGTCTTCGTCCCACAGGTGCAGCCGGGCGTTGGCAAGGCTTTCGCGGATGGTCATGCGGTTGCCCTCGGCCAGCTCCGCGTGGTCGCGCAGCACTTCGGTCAGGCGGTAGAACGGGATGCGGCTGTAGAGGTGATGCACGTGGTGAATGCCGATATTTGCGCTGAGCCACTGCAGCACCGGCGGCAGCACGTAATGCGAGCTGCCGTGCAGGGCGGCGTCGTGCAGCTGCCAGTCCTCCTCCTGGGTCCACTGGGTGGTTTCGAACTGGTGCTGCACATAAAACAGCCACAGGCCGGCGGTGGCGGCGATCAAGGTGGCAGGCAGGAAGATCAGCAGCAGCGGCATCAGGCCGCCGAAATACCAGATCAGCCCCAGCGCCGCGAGGATTGCCGCGTTGGTGCCCATGGCGCTGATCCAGTAGCGGGCCTGGCCGGTCAGCCCGTAGGGGATGCGGTTCTGCAGGAAGAACAGGTATCCGGGGCCGATGCCGAACAGGGTCACCGGGTGGCGGTAAAGCCGGTAGACCAGCCGCTCCCAGCGGCTTGCGGCGCGGTATTCGGCCACCGTCATGGTGTGGATGTCGCCCATGCCGCGCTTGCCCAGGTTGCCGTGGGTGCTGTGGTGGATCGAATGGGTGCGGCGCCAGACGTCATAGGGCGTCAGCGTCAGCACCCCGATGATGCGGCCCACCCAGTCGCTGACATGGCGGTTGGTGAAGAAGGAGCCGTGGCCGCAGTCGTGCTGGATTGTGAACAGGCGCAAGAGGAAGGCGGCGATGCAGACGGAAAGCGCAAGGGTGAGCCAGTAGCTGACCGACAGCGACCACCAGGCCGCAGCCCAGAGCAGCAGGAAGGGGACCACCGTCACCGCCAGCTCGAATGCGCTGCGCGCCGGGTTGGGTTCTCGGTATTGGGCCAGGATTTTGACCCAGTCGCGGGCGGTTCTTGCAGCTGCCTGCGGCTGGTTCGGGTCGGGTGTCTTGCTCATGCGCCTGCCGTCTGTTTGTCCGTTGGTGACCGGATAGACGAGTTACGCCGCGGAACAAGGGGAATTTGGCTGAAAACCATATTTTAAACCGGACCGTGCCGCCAAAGGCGCCGGCCGTCGTGGCGGCGAATCCTCAAAAATCATGCGGCACAGAAAAAGGCCCCGGAAAATCCGGGGCCTTTTTCTGATTTCCAAGCAAGGACTTAGTCCATTGCCTTGAAGTTGAACTCGCCGCCTTCCTTGATGCCCGAGGGCCAGCGGGAGGTCACGGTTTTGGTGCGGGTGTAGAACTTGAAGCTGTCCGGGCCGTGCTGGTTCAGGTCGCCGAACATCGACTTCTTCCAGCCGCCGAAGGTGTGGTAGGCCAGCGGCACCGGGATCGGCACGTTGATGCCCACCATGCCGATGTTCACACGGGACGCGAAGTCGCGCGCGGTGTCGCCGTCACGGGTGAAGATCGCGGTGCCGTTGCCGTACTCGTGGTCCATCGCCAGCTTCAACGCTTCCTCGTAAGTGCCTGCGCGCACAGTCGAAAGCACCGGGCCGAAGATCTCCTGCTTGTAGATGTCCATGTCGGGGGTGACGTGGTCGAACAGGTGGGCGCCGACAAAGAACCCGTCCTCGTAGCCCTGCAGTTTGAAGTCGCGGTTGTCGACCACCAGCGTGGCGCCCTGGTCAACGCCGGACTGGATCAGGCCCAGGATGCGGTCCTTGGCGGCCGCGGTCACAACCGGGCCCAGGTCGACGTCGTCGCCTGCGGTGTAGGGGCCGACTTTCAGCTTTTCGATCCGCGGGATCAGCTTTTCGATCAGCTTGTCGGCGGTTTCCTCACCGACCGGCACCGCAACCGAGATCGCCATGCAGCGTTCGCCGGCCGCGCCGAAGCCTGCGCCGACCAGCGCGTCAGCGGCCTGGTCCAGATCGGCGTCGGGCATCACGATCATGTGGTTCTTGGCGCCGCCGAAGCACTGGGCGCGCTTGCCGTTAGCGGTGGCGCGGGAATAGATGTACTGCGCGATCGGGGTGGAGCCCACGAAGGACACGCCCTGAATGATTTCGCTGTCCAGAATGGTGTCAACCGCCTCGCGGTCGCCGTTCACCACCTGGAACACGCCTTCGGGCAGGCCTGCCTCGACGAACAGTTCGGCCAGCATCAGCGGCACGGAGGGGTCGCGCTCGGACGGCTTCAGCACCACGGCGTTGCCGCAGGCCAGGGCCGGTCCGACGTGCCACAGCGGCATCATGGCGGGGAAGTTGAACGGCATGATCGAGCCGACAACACCCAGCGGCTGGCGCATGGAGTACATGTCGATGCCGGGGCCTGCGCTGTCGGTGAATTCACCCTTCAGCATCTGCGGCGCGCCGACGCAGTATTCGATCACTTCCAGGCCGCGCTGCAGGTCGCCCTTGGCGTCCGGGATGGTCTTGCCGTGCTCGCGGCTCAGCGCCTCGGCCAGCTTGTCCATGTCGCGGTTCATCAGGCCAACCATCGCCATCATCACGCGGGCGCGCTTCTGCGGGTTGGTGGCGCCCCATGCGGGCTGTGCCGCCGCGGCTTTTTCGATGGCGTCGGTGGTCTCAGACGCGCTGGCCATCGGGCATTTGTACTGCACTTCGCCGGTTGCCGGGTTGAAGACATCGTCAAAGCGGCCCGAGGTGCCGGAGACGATCTTGCCGTTGATAAAGTGGCCGAGTTCTTGCATCGGTTCCTCCTCTGTTCATGTTGCCTTCATCGTAGGCTTGCAAAAAACATCGGAAAAGAGGAAAGATTTCAAAGAGGCTTTGCAGTAACGCAAAAGGTTAACGGAGCGTTAGCAGGAACACGGAGGAACCGGGCCGATGGATCCCCAGTGGGATGATATGAAAGTGTTTTTGGCGGTGGCACGGGAGGCGAGCCTGTCCGGCGCCGGCCGCATTCTGAAGATGGACCCGGCGACAGTCGGCCGCAGGGTTGCCCGGTTCGAGGCGGCGCTGGAGACTCCGCTGTTCGTGAAATCGCCGCAAGGCTATGCGCTGAGCGCGGCCGGAGACCGGCTGCTGATCCATGCCGAAGCCGCCGAACAGGCGATGCGGGCGGGCACAGAGGCGCTGACCGGCCCCAATGATACCCTGTCCGGCCAGATCCGCATCGGCGCGCCGGATGGTGCCGCCAACTACATCCTGCCGCAGGTCTGCGCGCAGATTTCCGAAGACAATCCGGATCTGGACATTCAGATCGTGGCGCTGCCGCGGGTGATCAACCTCAGCCGCCGCGAGGCGGATATGGCGGTCACGGTCAGCGCGCCGACGGCGGGCAAGCTGCTGGTGCAGAAAATCTGCGACTACCAGCTGCATCTGGTGGCCTCGCGCTACTATCTGAAGGACCACCCGCCGATCACCAGGCTGGAGGATCTGAAGGGCCACAAGATGATCGGCTACATCCCGGACATGATCTTCGACAAGGAGCTCGACTATCTGAACGACATCGGGGTCGAGCGGGTGGCGCTGGCCTCCAACTCGGTCTCGGTCCAGATCAAGATGGCGGCGCAGGGCACGGCCGTCTGCGTGGCGCATGATTTCAGCCTGCCGGCCCACCGGATGCTGCGCAAGATCCTGACCGACAAGGTGAGCCTGACGCGCAGTTTCCACCTGGTGCGCCACCAGGGCGACCAGCGCAGCGAGCGGCTGAACCGGTTTGCCCAGGCGTTGTCCAAGGGCATCCGCGACGAGGTGGCCCGGCTGGAATCCTTGACTTAAAGCTGCGTTGCGGCACAGTTATTTATAACGCGCCATATTTTAGGAGGTCTGCAGCGTGCTCGTTCAGGTCATTTTGAAGTCCAAAGCCACCAGCGGTGTGGTCACCGTCAAACCGGATGCCAGCGTGTCGGATGCCGCCCGGCTTCTGGCAGAAAACAAGTTCGGCTCTGTTGTCGTGTCCGCGGACGGGGTAACGCCTGATGGCATCCTGTCGGAGCGGGACATCGTCCGGGAATTGTCGAAGGAAGGCGCCGCCTGCCTGGACAAGCCGGTCAGCGGCTATATGACGCGCGAGCTGGTGACCTGCACCACCCAGTCGAATGTGGGCGAGCTGCTGAAGCAGATGACCGAGGGGCGGTTCCGCCACATGCCGGTGGTCGAGGACGGAAAACTTGTGGGAATCGTGACCCTTGGCGATGCGGTCAAGGCGCAGCTGGCGCAGGTGGCGATGGAGAAGGACGCGCTGCAGGACATGATCATGGGGCACTGAGCCGCAGGCGGGAGTCCGGAGGCTGAGCCGCAAGCGGGGCATCCGTATTTCTGCCCCCTTGCATTGCCATCCGCAAATATGTTTGCGTGCGCAGAAATTCTGACAAGGCAGGAGGCCGCCCATGCGTGTGGGTCTGTATCCCGGCACCTTTGACCCGATCACCATCGGGCATATCGATATCATCCGCCGCGCCAGCGCGCTGGTGGACAAGCTGGTGATCGGCGTCGCCATCAACCGCGACAAGGGTCCGCTGTTCCCGCTGGAGGAGCGGGTGGGGATGATCGAGGCGGAATGCGCCAAGCTGAGCGAGGAGACCGGCACCGAGATTGTCGCGCATCCGTTCGAGAACCTGCTGATCAACTGCGCCCGCGACGTCGGTGCCCAGATCATCGTGCGCGGCCTGCGGGCGGTGGCCGATTTCGAGTATGAGTTCCAGATGGTCGGCATGAACCGCGCGCTCGACAGCTCGATCGAGACCGTGTTCCTGATGGCCGAGGCGCGGCATCAGGCGATTGCCTCCAAGCTGGTCAAGGAAATCGCCCGGCTGGACGGGGATGTGTCCAAATTCGTCACCCCGCTGGTCAATGAAAAGCTGCTGGAGCGCTTGGGCAAGACCGCCTGAGTTTGCACAGCAGAGCTGACTGCGGCAAAGCCGGGCTGACGCCCGGCTTTGTGCTTTCGGCGGCGCGCTGCGCGCGCGGGCAGGGGCTGGCGCCCCTGCTAAGTCGACTAAGAGGGGGGTGGCGCACGCCGAGGCAGCGGCAGCGGCGGGCGGATCAGCGCCAGAAAGCGACCCAGTCGATCAGCGCAAACAGCTTCTTGCCGAGAAAGATCATGTGCCGGTCGCCGAAGAGGATAATGTCAATGACGGCGGCGGCAATCAGGAACAGGCCCAGGACAAGGGCAATCCGGTTGGTCATGACAGCTCCGCCGCAAAGGAAAACGCCCGCCCAGATAACCTGAGCGGGCGTGAAGTCTCAAGGGGTTAGGCTGGGATCAGCCCAGTTTGCCCATGGCAACGGCCACGTCGGCCATGCGCACCGAGAAGCCCCATTCGTTGTCGTACCAGGCCAGCACGCGCACCATGCGGTCCTCGACCACACGGGTCTGGTCGGGCGCGAAGATCGAGCTTTCCGGGGAGTGGTTGAAGTCGACGGAGACCAGCGGCGCCGGCTCATAGCCCAGCACGCCCTTCATCGGGCCCTCAGCCGCTTCCTTGACGGCGGCGTTGACCTGCTCGGCGGTCACGTCGCGGCCGGCGCGGAAGGTCAGGTCCACGGCGGAGACGTTCGGGGTCGGAACGCGGATGGCGGAGCCGTCCAGGCGGCCTTTCAGGTTCGGCAGCACTTCGCCCAGGGCCTTGGCGGCGCCGGTCGAGGTCGGGATCATCGACATGGCGGCGGCGCGGGCGCGGTACAGGTCCTTGTGGCGGCGGTCCAGCGTCGGCTGGTCGCCGGTGTAGGCGTGGATGGTGGTCATGATGCCGTGCTCGATGCCGAACGCCTCGTCCAGTACCTTGGCCAGCGGCGCCAGGCAGTTGGTGGTGCAGGAGCCGTTGGAGATCATGGTATCGCCGGCTTCCAGCTGGTCATGGTTGACGCCATAGACGATGGTCTTGTCGACGTTTTTGCCAGGGGCGGACAGCAGCACTTTCTTGGCGCCGCGCTCCATGTGCGCCTTGGCCTTCTCGCCGTCGTTGAACTTGCCGGTGCATTCCAGAACCACGTCGCAGCCCGACCAGTCCAGCTCAGCCACGTCGTAGGTGGAGAACATCTGCATGTCACCGCGGCCCAGGTTCATGGTGCCGTCGCCGATGGTCACCTCACCCGGGAAACGGCCATGCACGGAATCGTACTTGATCAGATGCGCTGCGGTTTCCAGCGGCCCGGTGGCGTTCACCTTGATCACTTCGATGTCGTCGCGGCCCGAGGCGGCGATATGCGACAGGGTGCAGCGGCCGATGCGGCCAAAACCGTTGATCCCGACTTTGATGGTCATGAGTACGTCTCCAAGCGAGCAAAAACCTTTGGCCGCCATATAGACCGGCGGCCATGTGGTCTAAAGGGGTAAAAGCGTCATTAAATGAAACTGTTAGCGCAAAATCATGATGTTGGCGGTAACGTTCTGCGGCGGTGGCGTTAACGGAAATCCGCGGCTCTGGCGCGGTTGCGCTAACGCTTGTGCTGCGCCGCGGAAGCGGGCAGATTGCCTGTTAAAGCGGATAGGTTTTGAGGATTTTGGCATGAGCGGATTGCTGGCGCTTCTGGATGACGTGGCGGGGATCGCCAAGGTGGCGGCGGCCTCCGTTGATGATGTGGCGGCGGCGGCGGGCAAGGCCGGCGCCAAGACCGCCGGGGTGATCATCGACGATGCTGCGGTGACGCCCAAGTACCTGCAGGGGTTTGCGCCTGCGCGCGAGCTGCCGATCATCTGGCGCATCACCCGCGGCTCCCTGTTCAACAAGCTGATCCTGCTGCTGCCGGTGGCGATGCTGCTGGCGAACTTCGCGCCCTGGGCGATCACGCCCTTGCTGATGCTGGGCGGGTCCTACCTGTGCTTCGAGGGGGCGGAGAAGATCTTTCACGTGCTGTTCCCGCACGCCAGCCATGCCATTGACGAGGACATGAGCATCAAGGACCCCGGCCATCTGGAGGAGCAGAAGATCAAGGGCGCGATCAAGACCGATTTCATCCTGTCGGCGGAGATCATGACCATCGCGCTGGCCGCCATCGAGGCGCCGACGGTGTGGATGCAGGCGGCGACGCTGGCGGTGGTTGCCATCGGTGTGACGCTGGCGGTCTACGGCTCTGTCGCGCTGATTGTGAAGATGGACGACGTGGGGCTTTACCTGGCGCAGAACGCGCTGACCTCCCCGGGCCGGGGCCTGGGGCGCGGGCTGGTCAAGTTCATGCCGGTGCTGATGAAGATCCTGTCGGTGGTCGGCACCGCAGCGATGCTGTGGGTCGGCGGCTCCATCATCATCCACGGGCTGGAGGTGCTGGGCTTTGGCTGGCTGGGCCATCTGATCCACGACTGGGCCTATGCCGTGGGCCACGCGGTGCCTGCCGCCTGGGAAGGCTTTGCCGAGTGGAGTGCCAAGGCGGCGATGGACGGGGTGTTTGGCGTGGTGCTGGGGCTGCTGCTGATCCCGCTAGCGACCAAGGTGATCGGTCCGGTGGTCGGACGCTTTAATGCGAAAGGGTAGGAAGCTACCTCTATTCGTCCTTTTTCTTCCAACCTAAAATCGATAGCCAATCTATGTGAGGGCCAAGCAGTTCCAGCTTTGAAGAGTCTATGACTCTTCCCTTTGTGAGCTGCTTCTCACAACTCGCAATGTATTTTTGGATTTCACGCCAAATATCTTGGTTGCTGTTCTGGTCCTCGGGCCAAATCTGATGCTCAGGGGCTAACTTAAGAGTTCTAAAAGTGAACACCTTTCGACGACTTATCGGATTCCGCTTCTTTTCAGCGCTCAGGTAGTCTCCTCGGATCTGACTGCCAAGAAAGTACAGCCGGATATAACCTATGATTTCGTTGAACTCCCACGGCCCGTACTTTTCATAGATGTGTTGGTCCAGGGCACTCTTTGTTTCTTGGGGAATTGGCCGCCCCGCAACAGATAGCCAGTTCTCTTCATGTGGACGAATTTTAGTTTCTTCCCTCCACTTATAGTACTTTGATCTACTCAGCCGATAAACGGGAAGATCAAAGAAGTATTTTTCCATCTGCGAAAGTACCTTGTGAGCGATGCAACAAAAAAGGGGCAACCAATCGGATGCCCCTTTAGATTAAGGTAATTGCGATAGCTTACGCCAGCAGCTCTTTCACCTTGGCCACTGTGCCTTCAGCCGTGATGCCGAACTTCTCGAACAGCTCGCCTGCAGGCGCAGACGCGCCGAAGCGGTCCATGCCGACGAAACCGGCTTTCTTCTCCTGGCCGCGCTCGCCCAGCAGCCAGCGGTCCCAGCCGCCGGCGCGCACGGCGGCCTCGATGCCGACGCGGACCGGGCCTGCGGGCAGGACCTTGCGGCGGTAGGCTTCGTCCTGCTCTGCAAACAGCTCCATGCAGGGCATGGACACCACGCGGGTGCCGATGCCCTCGGCCTCCAGCTTGGCCTTGGCCTCCATCGCAACCGAGACCTCGGAGCCGGTGGCGATCAGGATCACCTGGCGCTTGTTCTCTGCCTCGGCCAGAACATAGGCGCCTTTTTCGACCATGTTGCTGAGCTTGTGCTCGGTCCGCACGGTCGGCAGGTTCTGACGGGTCAGGGCCAGCACCGAGGGGGTGTCCTTGGCGGTCAGGGCAATCTCCCAGGCCTCGGCGGTTTCCACGGTGTCGGCCGGGCGGAACACATAGGTGTTCGGGGTCGCGCGGCAGATGGCCAGATGCTCCACCGGCTGGTGGGTCGGACCGTCTTCGCCGACGCCGATCGAGTCGTGGGTCATCACAAACACGGTCGGGATCTTCGACAGGGCGGCCAGGCGCATCGCCGGGCGGGCATAGTCGGTGAAGCAGAAGAAGGTGCCGCCGTAAGCGCGCACGCCGCCGTGCAGGACCATGCCGTTCATCGCTGCGGCCATGCCGTGCTCGCGGATGCCCCAGTAGACATAGCGGCCCTTGCGGTTGTCGGTGTCAAAGACGCCCAGGTCGCCGGTCTTGGTGTTGTTGGAGCCGGTGAGGTCGGCGGAGCCGCCGACGGTTTCCGGCATGATCGGGTTGATCACTTCCAGCACCATTTCCGACGACTTGCGGGTCGCAACCGATGGCTGGGTCTCGGAGACCTGCTTTTTCAGCGCCTTGATGGTGGCCGACAGCTTCTTGGGGGCCTCCAGCGCATAGGCGCGGTTGAAACGGTCCTGCTTCTGCTGCGACAGCTCGGCAAAGCGGGCTTCCCAGGCTTCGCGCTCGGATTTGCCGCGGGCGCCGATTTCTTCCCACTGCGACTTGATCTCTGCCGGAACTTCGAACGGGCCGCCGGTCCAGCCGTAGGCGTCCTTGGCCGCCTGCAGCTGGTCCTTGTCGGTCAGCGCGCCATGGCCCTTGGAGGTGTCCTGCGCGGCGTGGCCCAGGGCGATATGGGTCTTGCAGGCGATCATCGACGGTTTTTTCGACTTCTTCGCCGCTTCGATGGCCTCGTCGATGGCTTTGGGGTCGTGGCCGTCGATTTCCAGCACCTGCCAGCCCGACGCCTTGAAGCGCTGCACCTGGTTGGTGCGGTCGCTGAGGTCAACGGTGCCGTCGATGGTGATGTTGTTGTTGTCCCAGAAGACAATCAGCTTGCCCAGCTGGTGGCGGCCTGCAAGGCCGATGGCCTCCTGGCTGATGCCTTCCATCAGGCAGCCGTCGCCGGCGATCACATAGGTGTGGTGATCGACAACCTTACGCCCGTAATGGGCGCGCTGCATTTCCTCTGCCATGGCAAAGCCGACGGCGTTGGAGATGCCCTGGCCCAGCGGGCCGGTGGTCACTTCGACAGCGTCGACCAGGAAGTTTTCCGGGTGGCCCGCGGTGATCGCGCCCATCTGGCGGAAGTTCTTGATCTGATCCAGGGTGACTTGGCTGTCGCCGGCAAGATACAGCAGCGCATAGATCAGCATCGAGCCGTGGCCAGCCGACAGGATGAACCGGTCGCGGTCCGGCCAGGACGGGTTGGATGCATCAAATTTTAGGTGTTTTTCAAACAGAACGGTCGCCACATCGGCCATGCCGATCGGCATACCGGTGTGGCCGGAGTTGGCGGCGGCGACGGCGTCCAGGGCCAGCGCGCGGATGGCGGCGGCCTTGTTCCAATGCTCGGGATTGGCGGTGCGCAGGGCTGTCAGGTCCACTGGGATTGTTCCTTTGGCGTTACAGGCAATTGGTGCGCTCAATAGCAGCGATGAGCCAAAGATCAAGCACGGTTGCGCGCATGTCTGCTGCCCTGCGCGAAGTTGGCGCGGCAAGTGGTTGAAAGACAAGGGGGGGTGTTTTATCCCTGATAGGGAATAACTGGCCCATGTCAGAGGCGCGTGCGCGATTCGCGCAGGCACCGGCAAAAGAAGAGTGAACTGATGTGGACGGGTGAGGGACAGGCATGAACCAGATCGAAGAATTGCAAGGCCGCATCCAGGCCGCGCTGGAGCGCATCAGCGCAGGCACGGCAGCTCTGCAGGAGGCCCGCGCGGCGGACCAGGTAAAGGCGGCGGAAGCCGCCGCAGCAGCCGCCAAGGCTGCCGAGGAGGCGGCTGCGAATGCCGCCAACGAGGCGCTGGAGCAGGCTCTGGATGAAGAGAAAACCGCCAACGCCCAGCTGGAAGAGCGGGTGAAGGTGCTGCACGCCCGCCTGCAGGAGGCCGAAAGCAAGGCGCCTGCCGGCGCTGATGACGTTGCGGCAATGCAGGCGGAGCTGCAGCTGCTGCGCAACGAGGCCGGCGACCCGGCCGAAAAAGAAGCGCTGCGGGTCGAAGTTGCGCGTTTGAAAAGCCAGATTGAGGCCGCAGCCAACACTGCCGCCAGCGACAGAGAGCGGCTGGAAGACCAGCTTGCCGAAGCGCAGGCCGCAAATGACAGCCTGAAGGCCCAGTTGGAGGAGCCCGGCACCTCCGCCGCGCAGCCCGCTGCAGAGCCGTCCGCGGCACCGGACATGAGCGCAGAGATCGCGCGCCAGAACGAGGCCCTTCTGCGGCTGGACAGTGAATTGCAGCAGCTGCGCCAGGCCAATGAGGAACTTCGCGCCTCCAACGCGGCGCTGCGCGAGGCCAACGCCCAAAGCCTTGGCGATGCCGGGCTGATCAATGCCTCGATGGAGGCGGAAATCGAAGGCCTGCGCGCAGCCCAGGCCAGCGACCAGGCCCAGGTCAACGCGGTGCTGGCAAAGCTGGAACCGCTGCTGGCCACCGCCCGCAATCTGCCGGAAGGAGAGGAAGTCTGATGCCCGAAGTGACCATTCATATCGGCGGCCGCGGCTTTGAAGTGTCCTGCCAGGAGGGCGAGGAAAGCTATCTGCACTCTGCCGCCAAGATGCTGGACGACGAGGCGCAGGTGCTGTCTGACCAGATCGGCCGGATGCCCGAGGCGCGGATGCTCTTGATGGCCGGGCTGATGCTGGCCGACAAGACCGCTGCCGTCGAGGACCGGATCAAGGAAGTGGAGGCCGAACTCGCCGAGCGCGTGCAGGAGCTGGAAGCGCTGAAAAACGCGCCCCCGCCGGAGCCTGAACGGGTCGAGGTGGCGGTGGTGCCGCCGCAGGTGACCGAAAGCCTGGCCGAACTGGCCGCCCGCACCGAGGCGCTGGCCCAGCAGGTCGAGGAACAGGCGGCAAGCTGAGGTTTTTGCCCCAAGCCGTTGCCCGAAAAAGGAAAAGGCGCCGCTGGGGCGCCTTTTTTCTTGCCGCTGCTGACGGAAATCAGGCGTTGGCTTCGCGGATCTTGTCGGCTGCTTCCTTGTTGAAGGAAATGCCGTTGTCCTCGAACAGGGTGTCCAGCTCCGACGACAGGGCCATCTCGGTGATGATGTCGCAGCCGCCGACAAACTCGCCCTTCACATAGAGCTGCGGAATGGTCGGCCAGTCAGAATACTCCTTGATGCCGGACCGGATCTCTTCGTCCGCCAGCACGTTCACGTCGGTGTAGTCGACGCCGATATAGTTCAGCACCGCCGCCACGCGCGAGGAGAAGCCGCACTGCGGCATTTCCTTGGTGCCTTTCATGTAGAGCACCACGTCATTGGCTTTGACGGTTTCGTCGATGCGGTTCTTTGCGTCGGTCATATCTCTATTTCCTTTCGGCTGCTGCGCCGTTTGCGTTGGCCGTCATATAGGCAGTTTCGCGGGTTTTGCCAATCCGCCCCGTCGGGCATACCGGGACCGGTTCTACGCTATTTCCGGTTGCTCTTGGGCACGAAGAAGCGCGCGTATTCCTGCGGGTCTTTGGGAACCTTCCAAGTGCGAACGGATCCGCCGCCCATGCCCGACTGATAGTCGGAACGCAGGGTGTGGTAGTCCGGGTCCGTATCATCATCCTCCAGCGGGCGGCGGCGCTGGGAGACGACCGCAACAACGGCGGTCATGACCACAATGCCGAGCACCAGAATGGAGGCGAACAATGACATGGAACGTTATTCCGGCGCCTTGGTGGTCAGCGCCAGCGCGTGCAATTCGCCCGCGGGGCCGTCCATCTTGCCTTTGAGCGCGGCATAGACGGCGCGCTGCTGCTGGACGCGGTTCTTGCCGCGGAAGCTTTCGTCGACGACCATCGCCGACATGTGAACGCCATCGGTGCCGCCAACCTGGATTTCGGCATCCGGGAAAGCTGCACGCAGCAGTTCTTCGATTTCGTGGGCTTGCATGGGCATCCGGGGAAGTCCTTTGTCTTGTTTGCCAAAAATGTAGGGGGGCGCCGGAGGCTGTGCAAGCAGGATTAGCAGCCGTCCCGGGCAAAGGGGGCCAGGCTTTCGACAAAGTCCGGCAGGCTGGCCAGCGCCTCCTGTACGCTGTCCTCCTCAAAGTCCCAGACCGACGCGGGGTTTTCCGGGCACAGCGCCCGGGTCAGTTCTGCGCAGCGGTCCTGCAGGGGCGTGGGCAGCGGCAGCGCGGCAGCCTCCTGCAGCACCAAAAGCGCCTCGTGGATCGGGCGCACCACCCGCAAGGCATGGGTCATATGGGTGAGCAGGTCGGGGTCATCGCGCCAGGTTTCGCCGCCGAACAGGTCTTGCGTCACCCGCTGCCCGGCGCCGGCGCAGGAGTAGGCGGCGCAGCCGCCAAAGCCGCATTTGGCCAGATCCTCGTGGATGGTGCAGCGGAAATCCGGGGCGAGGTTGGGGCAGGGCGTGTCCGCGTCCTTCAGCAGGCCGAAATCCTCATGCGCCTCAAACGGATAGGCCACGCAGCAAAGGCCCGCGCAGCGGCTGCAATCCTCTGTCAGGTCAGGAAGGGTCATGGGCCGGTCCCTGTGTCATAGGACGTGTCAAAGGAAAAGGCGGAACGGCTGTGCCATCCCGCCCTTGATCATGTATCTGCCGCCCCAAGGGGCAGCGCCGCGCCTCAGGCCACGGCTGCGGCAAAGCTGGAGCGGAAGATGTCCTTCAGCTCAGCCAGCGGCGCCTCGGAAGCACCGATCTTCACCATGTCGCCGCCAAACTTGCCGACGGAGGTGAGCGGCACGCCCGCCTGGCCTGCGGCCAGCATCAGCGCCTCAGCCTGGTCAAAGTTGCAGGCGATCAGGTAGCGCGCCTGGTCTTCGCCGAACACGGTCGGGGTGTCGCCCGCATCGATCTGCACGCCGACGCCGGCCTCTTCGGCCATCTCAAACGCCGCCAGCGCCAGACCGCCGTCGCCGAGGTCAGTGCAGGCCTTGATGAAATCGCGGTTGGCGCGGATGAATTCGCCATTGCGCTTCTCAGCCTCCAGGTCCACCGCCGGGGCGTCTCCGTCCTCGCGGTTGAAAACCTCTGCCAGCAGCGCCGACTGGCCGAGGTGGCCGATGGTTTCACCCACCAGCAGGGCGACATGGCCGTCGCGTGCCTCGCCGATGATCGGCTCTTCTCCGGCGGCAATCAGGCCCACGGCGCCGATGGTCGGGGTCGGCAGGATGCCCTTGCCGTCGGTTTCATTGTACAGCGACACGTTGCCGGACACGATCGGCATGTCGAGCGCCGCCACCGCCTCGCCGATGCCTTTGATGGCGCCGACGAACTGGCCCATGATCTCCGGCTTTTCAGGGTTGCCGAAGTTCAGGTTGTCGGTGGTTGCCAGCGGCTTGGCCCCGACCGCGGTCAGGTTGCGGTAGGCTTCTGCCACCGCCTGCTTGCCGCCCTCAAACGGGTTTGCCTTGACGTAGCGCGGCGTCACGTCGGAAGTGAAGGCCAGCTTTTTGTCGGTGCCATGCACCCGCACAATGCCAGAGCCCGCGCCCGGACGGCGCTGGGTGTCGCCCATCACGGTGGTGTCGTACTGCTCGTAAACCCACTGCTTGCCGGCATAGTTGGGGGAGGACAGCAGCGCCTTCAGCCCGTCGATCGGGTCGATGGTCGGCACATCCGCGTCACTCAGCGGCTCGGCTGCCGGGGTTTCCTTCCACGGGCGGTCGTATTCCGGCGCGGTGGAGGACAGTTTCGACAGCACCAGATCGGCCTTCACTTCGCCGTTGTGCATGATCAGGAAGCGGTCTTCGGCGATGGTCTCGCCGACGATGGCAAAGTCCAGATCCCACTTTTCGAACACCGCGCGCGCCTCGGCTTCCAGCTCCGGCTTCAGCACCATCAGCATCCGCTCCTGGGATTCCGACAGCATCATCTCGTAGGCGGTCATGTTCTCTTCGCGCTGCGGCACCTTTTCCAGGTCCAGGCGCACGCCCAGCTTGCCCTTGTCGCCCATTTCCACGGCAGAGCAGGTGAGGCCTGCCGCGCCCATGTCCTGGATCGAGATCACCGCGCCGGTCTGCATCAGCTCCAGCGTGGCTTCCATCAGGCGTTTTTCGGTGAAGGGGTCGCCGACCTGAACGGTGGGGCGCTTTTCCTCGATGGTGTCGTCGAATTCCGCCGACGCCATGGTGGCGCCGCCAACGCCGTCACGGCCCGTCTTGGCGCCCAGGTACACAACCGGCATGCCCACGCCCGACGCGGCGGAATAGAAGATTGCATCGGTGCGCGCGAGGCCCGCCGCAAAGGCGTTGACCAGGCAGTTGCCGTTGTAAGCGGGGTGGAAGCGGACTTCGCCGCCGACGCAGGGCACGCCAAAGCAGTTGCCATAGCCGCCGATGCCCTCAACCACGCCGTTAACCAGCCGGCGGGTCTTGGGGTGCGACGTTTCGCCGAACGACAGCGAATTCATCGAGGCGATCGGCCGCGCGCCCATGGTGAAGACGTCACGCAGAATGCCGCCAACCCCGGTTGCCGCACCCTGGTAGGGTTCGATGTAAGAGGGGTGGTTGTGGCTTTCCATCTTGAAAACAACGGCATCGCCGTCGCCGATGTCCACGATGCCTGCGTTCTCGCCGGGGCCGCAGATCACTTGCGGGCCTTCGGTCGGAAGGGTGCGCAGCCATTTCTTGGAGGACTTGTAGGAGCAGTGCTCGTTCCACATCGCCGAGAAAATCCCCAGCTCGGTGAAGGTCGGCTCCCGCCCGATGATTTCCAGGATCAGATCGTATTCCTCGGGCTTCAGCCCGTGATTGGCAATCAATTCAGGCGTGATGGCGGGTTCCTGCATCCGTAAACGTCCCCAATGGCTGCGATTGCGCGCCTTTTAGGGCAAGGAGGGGCGCGGGGGAAGTGGAATTAGTCGAATCCCCGGCAGATGCCGCAGGCGGCGTCTTTGCGCCGCAGCACGCCCGCCGCCGTGCCCCGCGGCCGCAGATGGCACCGCGGAGTTCTGAAAGCGGCGGAAACTGCGGCGGCGGGCAGGCAAAGCGCTGAAAATACAAGCATTGCGAATGCAGGCCGCCGGAAAGAGTAAGAATGTTCGGGCGTCCTTTCCCGCACCGGTGCTAAACAGCCCAGGCAGCCGGCGATCCGCGCCGGACCGGCGCTGCAAAGGCCAATGGCCGGGGGGGCAGGTGTTTGCAGCGCCGAAACAGTGCTTATATGCCAGCCGGTTGCGCGCAAAAAAAAGGCCGAGCACTAAGCTCGGCCGAAGTCCAACAGGGAGGTATGAAGGGAGGCGTTGCCGCCGCCTTCATGAGTTTCATTTAGGGCTCCGGGCCTGCCCCTTCAAGGGGATTAACAATAAATGGGTGTCAATGCTGCTATGCGGTTTTTGCATGGCTGGGGCGGCGGTCCCGGGACAGGCCGGACGCACGCCGGCCGGTCGCCGCACTGCGGCTGGAACGCTCCGTGGCGGCGGCTGCCGGGCTTACAGCTTGCCCAGCGCTTTCATGTGCTTGCGGTGTTCCATGATCTCGGATTGCACAAAATCGCGGAAGGCGCCGACCCGCTGCGAATGGCGCAGCTCTTCCGGATAGGCGAGGTAGACCGGAACCTCGTTCTGGTCCTCGTCCGGCAGCACCTCGACCAGCTGCGGGAATTCTTCTGTCACATAGTCGGGCAGAATGCCGATGCCCAGATTGTGCAGAACCCCCTGCAGCACGCCGAAATAGTTGTTGACGGTCAGCAGGGATGCCGGATCCTGCGCCATCAGCTTCTTGCCCAGAACCGCGGCAGAGCCCACCTGGGCAGACCGCTGGTTCTGGCATATCAGCCGGTGCTGCGAAATGTCGGCGGATGTTTCCAGATTGCCGTGCTTCTCCAGGTAGGCCGGCGTCGCATAGAGCCCCATGCGCACGGTCATCAGCCGCTTGCGCACCAGATCGGCCTGGCTGGGCTCCTTCATGCGGATCGCCACATCGGCCTCGCGCATCGGCAGGTCCAGCACCCGTTCCTCCAGCATCAGGTCGATCTTGAGGTTGGGGTACTGCTCATACAGTTTGGTCAGCCGCGGTGCCAGCCACAGGGTGCCGAAGCCCACGGTGGTGGTCACCCGCAATTCGCCGAACACTTCTTCTTCGCTGTCGCGGATGCGGGCTGAGGCCGCCTCCAGCCGCGCAGTCATGGACTGGGTGGCGTCAAACAGCAGCTCACCCTGTTCGGTGAGAATCAGCCCGCGCGCGTGACGGTGAAACAGAGTGGCGTTCAAACTCTCCTCCAGCGCCCGGATCTGGCGGCTGACCGCCGATTGCGACAGGTTCAGCTTGTCGCCGGCATGGGTCAGGCTGCCCGCGTCCGCCACCGCGTGAAATATTCTGAGCTTGTCCCAATCCATATCCGTTACTTTCTGTGCGTTCGGGGCCGACTATATGAAATCTTAGTTATGTATCAGTTTTCGTGACGCAAGCGAGCGAAAACAAAAAAAAAGCGGCTATTCAGGTCAGCAATTATGACCTATTCTGCGGGCCAGAAAGTGCAAGCTAGTCCCGGTTGAGGAGGCCACGATGAGCACGCAAAAGATCTCACTCAATGATAAATACGATCTGACCAAATCGCCGGTTCTGCTGAACGGCACTCAGGCGCTGGTGCGGCTGATGCTGATGCAGAAGCACCGCGACAAGGCGGCAGGCCTGAACACCGCCGGTCTGGTCACCGGCTACCGCGGCTCGCCGCTGGGCGCGGTGGACCTGCAGATGAGCCGCGCGGAAAAGCACCTGAAGGCGGCGGATGTCACCTTTCAATACGGGCTGAACGAGGATCTGGCGGTCACCGCGCTCTGGGGCGCGCAGCAGGCCGAGGTGCGCGGCGAGGGCAAATACGACGGCGTCTTTGGCCTGTGGTACGGCAAGGGCCCGGGCGTCGACCGCTCCGGCGATGCGCTGCGCCACGCCAATATGGCCGGCACCTCCAAGCACGGCGGCGTCCTGCTGGCGATGGGTGACGACCACACCGGCGAAAGCTCCACCGTGCTGCACCAGTCGGAATGGTCGCTCTTGGACTGCTACCTGCCGATCGTCAGCCCGGCCGGCGTGCAGGAAATCCTGGACTACGGCATCTACGGTTATGCGCTCAGCCGCTTCTCCGGCCTTTGGGTCGGCCTCAAGACCATGAAGGACACCATCGAGGTGACCTCGGTCGTCGACGCGCGCCCGGACCGGGTGCAGCTGGTCACGCCGGAGTTCGACATGCCCGCCGATGGCCTCAACATCCGCCTGGACGACGACCGCTTCCGCCAGGAAAACCGCATCATCGACTACAAGCGCTTTGCGGCAGAGGCGTTCAGCCACGCCAACAAGATGGACAAGCGCGTGTGGGGCAAGCCCGGCGCCAAGATCGGGTTTGTCGCCGCGGGCAAGAACTGGCTCGACCTGGTGCATGCGCTGAAGCTGTTGAACATCGACGAAAACATGGCCGAGCGGCTGGGCATCACCACCTACAAGGTGGGACAGACCTGGCCGATGGACATGAAGGGCTTCAATGACTGGGCCGAAGACCTGGACCTGATCGTGGTGGTCGAGGAAAAGCGCAAGCTGATCGAGATCCAGATCAAGGAAGCGATCTTCGACACCCGCCAGGGCCGCCGCGTCTATGGCTGGTACAAGGGCGGTGCCGGCTCCATGCACCGGGATGAGCTGTTCCCGACCCGCTACGCGCTGGACCCGATCATGATCGCCGAGAAACTGGGCAGCATCCTGATTGAGGAAGGCCGTGACACCGAGGCGCTGCGTGCCGGGCTGGAGAGCCTGGCAGAGGCGCGCCGTGCCGATAACGCTGAGGAAATCGCCACCCGTCTGCCCTATTTCTGCTCCGGCTGCCCGCACAACTCCTCCACCAAGCTGCCGGACGGCTCCCGCGCCTATGCGGGGATCGGCTGCCATTTCATGGTGCAGTGGATGGACCGCGAGACCACCGGCTTCACCCATATGGGCGGCGAGGGCGTCAACTGGGTGGGCGAGGCGCCATTCTCCAAGCGCAAACATGTGTTCCAGAACCTTGGCGACGGCACCTACAACCACTCTGGCGTGCAGGCGATCCGGGCGGCGCTCGCCGAGGGCACCAACATCACCTACAAGATCCTGTATAACGACGCGGTGGCGATGACCGGCGGCCAGCAGGCTGAGGGCGGGCTGACGGCGCAGCAGATCGCGCACGAACTGACCGCGATGGGCGTGAAGACCATCGCGGTGGTTTATGACGAGAAAGAGGACGTCGACGCCGGCCTGTTCCCGGCCGGGATGCGGATGCACGAACGCGCCGAGATGATGAAGATCCAGCGCGAGTTCGAGCAGGTCGAGGGCGTCTCTGCCATCATCTACATCCAGACCTGCGCCGCCGAGAAACGCCGCCGCCGCAAGCGCGGCCAGTTCCCCGATCCCGACCAGCGGGTGTTCATCAACTCCGACGTCTGCGAAGGCTGCGGCGATTGCGGGGTGCAGTCGAACTGCGTCTCCATCGTGCCGAAAAACACCGAACTGGGCCGCAAGCGCGCCATTGATCAATCGTCCTGCAACAAGGACTTCTCCTGCCTGAACGGTTTCTGCCCGTCCTTCGTGACCGTCGAAGGCGCCAAGATCCGCAAGGAGGCGACCGCAGCCATCGACCTGCCGCATCTGCCCAAGCCGGCGCTGCCGGCAATCGACGGAACTCATAACGTGGTGATCACCGGCGTCGGCGGCACCGGCGTGGTGACCATCGGCGCGGTGCTGGCGCAGGCGGCGCAGATCGACGGCAAGGGCGCCGGGCTGATGGAAATGGCCGGCCTCGCCCAGAAGGGCGGCGCGGTGCATATCCACTGCCGGATCGCCAACAAGCCGGAGGATATCTCTGCCATCCGCGTCGCCACCGGCGAGGCGCATGCGCTGATCGGCGGCGACCTGGTGGTCAGCGCCGGTGCCAAGACCCTGGGCCTGACCACAACCGGCCAGACCGGCGCAGTGGTGAACAGCCACGAGATCATCACCGGCGAATTCACCCGCAACACAGAGTTCGCCGTCCCCACCGACCGGCTGGAGGTCGCTCTGCAGGCGCGCCTGCGCGACCGGCTGGACCTGTTTGACGCCTCCGAGCTGGCGCGCGTCACCATGGGCGACTCGATCTTTTCCAACATGATGGTGTTCGGCGGCGCCTGGCAGAAGGGGCTGGTGCCCGTCAGCTTTGAGGCGATCGAACAGGCGATCGAGATGAACGGCGCCGCGGTGGAGCGCAACAAGCGCGCCTTCGACATCGGCCGCTGGGCGGTGCTGCACCCGGAAGAGGCCGCACGGCTGATCCAGCCCAAGGTGGTGGAGAAACCCAAGACGCTGGAGGAGAAAATCGCTTTCCGCGCCGGTCATCTGGTGGCCTATCAGGGCAAGGGGCTGGCCAAGCGCTATGGCAAGCTGCTGGACGGGATCAGCGATCCGGCGCTGAAAGAGGCGGTGGCGAAGGGCTATCACAAGCTGTTGTCCTACAAGGACGAATACGAGGTCGCCCGCCTGCTGCTGGACAGCCGCGCCAAGGCGGAGGCGGAGTTTGAGGGCGACCTCAAGCTCTCCTACCACCTGGCGCCGCCGATGCTGGGCGGCACCGACCCGAACGGCCGCCCGCAAAAGCGCAAGTTCGGCGCAGGCATGGAGCGCGGGTTCCGCCTGCTGGCCAAGCTGAAATCCTTGCGCGGCACCCCGCTCGACATCTTCGGCTACACCGAGGAGCGCAGGATGGAGCGGGCGCTGATCAAGCAGTATGAGGGTGACATGCAGGAATGGCTGCCGAAAGCATCGCCTGAAATCATGGAGCCGCTGGTGGCCCTGGCCGAACTGCCACTGCAGATCCGAGGCTTCGGTCCGGTGAAGATGGCGAACGAGCAAAAGGCCGCCAAACGGCGCGAGGAGCTGCTGGCAGCCCTGCGCCGGGGCGGCATGCCAGTCAAACAGGCGGCAGAATAACGCCGGGTGATTGAGGGCAGGGCGGGGCGCTCCCGCCCGCTTTGATCCTTTCACAGAAAGGCCCAAAGCCGTTGGGCCGGGCGCCGCGCTGACGCGCGGCGTTTGCCGTTCCGCGCCCCTCGGGCCGGCCCGCATGCAGAATTCTGCCGCAGCGGTCGCTTTCAGCGCATTTTTTCAGCAAATGCAGCGCGCGTTTCGGCGCGCCGCCGCTAGGCTCTGCCCGGATTGCATTCCCTAGCCGCACCGGAAAGGAGCCGCCCGATGTCTCTCTCACAGGCCTTGCAGGCTGCTTGCGACCTGCATTCCCGGCTTCCCGCCCTGCGGGCGTTCGCGCCCTGGCCCAGCGATCTGGAGCCCGCCGCGCTGGCTCCGGCAGCCATCCCCGCGCAGCAGCAAGTGGCAGAGTTCGCCTTGCCGGGCACGCCCGAGACCCAGCCCCTGATCGGCACACTGCGCACCGCGGCGGGGCAGGCGCATTGGGCGCAGACCTACACCGAGGCCGAGGTGGGCGCGCATTTCCTGCAGAACTACGGATATTTCGAGCTGTTCGGCCCGGCCGGCCATTTCCGCAGCACCCAGCTGCGCGGCTATATCGCCTATTGGGGCGCCGGGCTGCGGTATGACTGGCACAGCCACGAGGCCGAAGAGCTGTATGTGGTGCTGGGCGGCGGCGCTGAGTTCCTGACCCAGGAGAGCGAATGCTGGCTGGAGGCCGGCGGCACCCGGCTGCACGGCGGCTGGCAGCCCCATGCGATGAACACGGGCGCAGAGCCGGTCCTGACCTATGTGCTGTGGCGCGGCGCCGGGCTGGCGGGCCTGCCGCTGATGGGCGGCAAGCGGACTGCCGCCGCCTGACCCGGGCGGGGGATGCGGCGCAGCGGCTTGCTGCAAAGCGTCACACCCCTGTTACGCCCCTGTTCCAAAGTGCGCCTCCGGCCTTATCTGGCCGCAGCCACCAGACGGAGACCCGCCCCGATGCAGGCGCAGCGCCATACCGCCCGTGACATTTCCTACGCCCATTCCGCCTCCACCCGCGCAGGCCGCGCGGTGATCCGTCTGATGGAGAATGCCACGGGCCGGCTGAGCCTGATCCGCCGTGCCGCCGGGTATGAGCAGGAGGTGGCGGCGGGGCGCAGCTTCTGGCCGGTGATGGCAGAGCGTTACGGGCTGGCGCTGGACGTGGCCGGCGGCGCGCTGAGCAATATTCCGCAGGACAGGCCGGTGATCCTCATAGCGAACCATCCCTATGGCATTCTCGACGGGCTGATGATGGGGCATATCCTGGCACAAACCCGCGGCGACTTCCGCATCCTGGCCAACCATGTCTTCCGTAAGGCCGAGGACCTGAACAAGGTGATCCTGCCGGTGGATTTTGCCGAAACGC
The DNA here is from genome assembly GCF_002388965.1 of Leisingera sp. UBA4491. Classification (NCBI taxonomy): domain Bacteria; kingdom Pseudomonadati; phylum Pseudomonadota; class Alphaproteobacteria; order Rhodobacterales; family Roseobacteraceae; genus Leisingera; species Leisingera sp. UBA4491. Next base: position 83,125 of record NZ_DGNN01000026.1, read on the forward strand.
GCGAAGCTGTGCAGACCAACCTGCAGACCCGTAAGGACGCGCTCAGCTTTCTGGCTGAGGGCGGTGCCATCGGCATCTTTCCCGGCGGCACCGTGTCCACCGCGGCGCGTCCGCTGGGCCACCCGATGGACCCCGGCTGGCGCGGCTTTACCGCCCGGATGATCGCCAAATCCGAGGCGGTGGTGGTGCCGGTGTTCTTTGACGGCCACACCTCGCGCCTGTTCCAGATCGCCAGCCACCTGCATGCCACACTGCGCATGGGGCTGCTGATCCAGGAATTCCGCAAGCGGGTCGACACGCCGGTCCGGGTGGTGATCGGAGACCCCATCGGCCGCGGCGTTCTGGCGCCCCTGGCGGGTGATACAAAAGCACTTATGGATTTCTTGCGCAAAGCGACGTATGAGCTTTCTCCAGTACCGCTCAAATCCCTGGGTTACGGGTTTGAGTTCGAAGAGAAACACCGCGCGTGAGAAGGCGAAATGGCTGTAGGCATCTTTGATTCAGGCCTGGGCGGGCTGACCGTCCTGGACGCGGCGCAAAGGCGCCTGCCGGACGTGGATTTCCTCTATTACGGCGACAACGCCCATGCGCCCTATGGTGTGCGCGATGCCGAAAACATCTATCAGCTGACCAAGGCCGCGATGGAGAACATGTGGGATAAGGGCTGCGATCTGGTGATCCTCGCCTGCAACACCGCCTCTGCCGCCGCGCTGCGCCGGATGCAGGAGGGCGGCTTGCCCCAGGGCAAGCGGGTGCTGGGCGTATTTGTGCCGCTGATTGAAGCGCTGACCGAACGGCAGTGGGGCGACAATTCGCCGCCGCGCGAGGTGGAGGTGAAGCATGTGGCGCTGTTTGCAACGCCCGCCACCGTTGCCAGCCGCGCCTTCCAGCGGGAACTGGCCTTCCGCGCCATCGGCGTCGATGTCGAGGCACAGGCCTGCGGCGGCGTTGTCGACGCGATCGAGGACGGCGACATGATCCTGGCGGAGGCGCTGGTGCGCTCCCATGTCGATGCGCTGAAGCGCAAGATGCCGCACCCTGAGGCCGCGATCCTCGGCTGCACCCATTACCCGCTGATGGAGCAGACCTTTCAGGCCGCACTGGGGCCGGAGGTGAAGGTGTTCAGCCAGGGCAGCCTGGTGGCAGACAGCCTGGCGGACTACCTGCAGCGCCATCCCGGGATGCAGGGCAATGGCGCGGGCGGGTTCTATACCACCGGAAACCCGGGCCGCGTCAGCGACCGCGCGACGCAGTTTCTCCGACGGGAAATCACCTTTCAGGCAGCCTGAACTGCGACCGTCCGGAACCTTGTTCCAGGTCAAAGTGCTGAGGCGCAGTTTTTCCTATTTCTCTCCGCAGATGGCTGCGGAACCGGCATATCACATTGAAAGACGAGGTCTGACATGACCCATAAAGTGGCTATCCTTGGCGCCTCCGGCTATACCGGCGCCGAACTGGTGCGGCTGATCGCCCAGCATCCGAATATCGAGATCGCGGCGCTGTCCGCCGACCGCAAGGCCGGCATGACCATGGCCGAGGTGTTCCCGCACCTGCGCCACATGGAACTGCCGGTGCTGTGCAAGATCGACGAGATCGACTTCGCAAATATAGACCTCTGCTTCTGCGCGCTGCCGCATAAGACCAGCCAGGACGTGATCAAAGCCCTGCCCAAGGACTTGAAGATCGTCGATTTGTCGGCGGACTTCCGGCTGCGCGACCCGGCGGAGTACGAGAAGTGGTACGGCAACCCGCATGCCGCGCTGGAGCAGCAGGAAGAGGCGGTTTATGGCCTGACCGAGTTCTACCGGGAAGAAATCAAATCCGCGCGCCTGGTGGCCGGCACCGGCTGCAACGCCGCCACCGGCCAGTTTGCCCTGCGGCCGCTGATCGAGGCGGGCGTCATCGACCTGGACGAGATCATTCTTGACCTGAAATGCGCCGTCTCCGGCGCCGGCCGGTCGCTCAAGGAAAACCTGCTGCACGCAGAGCTGAGCGAGGGCTACAACGCCTATGCCATCGGCGGCACCCACCGGCACCTGGGCGAGTTCGACCAGGAGTTCAGCAAGATCGCTGGCCGCCCCGTGAAGGTGCAGTTCACCCCGCATCTGCTGCCGGTGAACCGCGGCATCCTGGCGACCGTTTATGTGAAGGGCGATGCCAAGGCGATCCATGAGACCTTTGCCAAGGCTTACGCCGATGAACCCTTCATCGAGCTGCTGCCCTTTGGCGAGGCGCCTTCGACCCATCACGTGCGCGGCTCCAACTTCTGCCATATCGGCGTGGCGCAGGACCGGATCGAAGGCCGCGCCATCGTCATTGCAGCACTGGATAACCTGACAAAAGGAAGCAGCGGCCAGGCCTTGCAGAATGCCAACCTGATGTTAGGTGAGAACGAGACCGAAGGCCTGATGATGGCGCCGCTGTTCCCCTGATCCGGGGGCGGCGCTGGCTTGGGCCTGAATAGAGGACACCATGAAGAACCTGAAGAAACAGCGCCGTATCCAGGTCATCGCGGTTGCCGCGGTGGCCCTGATCGTGGCAACCGCCCTGATCGGCTATGCCATGCGGGACGGGATCAACTACTTCCGCTCGCCCAGCCAGGTGATGGAGGAACCGCCGAAGCCGTCGGAAGTGTTCCGTATCGGCGGGCTGGTGGCAGAAGGCTCGCTTCAGCGCGGCCAGGGTGAAACCGTGCGCTTTGCCGTGACCGATGGCGGGGCGACCGTAAACGTCGCCTATACCGGCGTGCTGCCTGACCTGTTCGAGGAGAACCAGGGTATGGTCGGCACCGGGCGTTACGTAAACGGTGTCTTTGAAGCCACTGAAATCCTGGCGAAACACGATGAGACCTATATGCCAAAGGAAGTCATGGACGCGCTGAAGGAGCAGGGCGTTTATCAAGAGCCCGAGACCTGATCCCGGTTCCGCAGCCGGTGTGCTCCCGCCCCAAAGACGCCTCCCTCCGGGGAGGCGTTTTGCGTTGGGCCGGGCGCCGCGCTGCGCGCGGCGCGGCAGCGCTTCGAGGGGGTGTTGCGCAGCCTGCGCACGGTTGTGTCATCAGGTTTTAGGCCCTCTGCGGCATCCTGTTGCGGTTGCAAGTGGTGAGGTGAGATGCAGAGCGTTCAGGAAATTGCAGAACAGATCGTGGCGCGCGAAGGCGGGTTTGCAAATGATCCGGATGATCCCGGCGGGGCCACCAAATACGGCGTGACCATCGGCACCCTGCGGCGGCTGGGGCTGGATCTGACCGGCGACGGTGCTGTCGGGGTGGAGGATGTGCAGGCGCTCAGCCGGGCCCAGGCGGCAGACATCTTCATCCGCCATTATTTCGAGGCACCGCGGATCGCCAGCCTGCCGCCCTGCCTGCAGGCATCGGTCTTCGACATGTATGTGAATGCCGGCAGCAACGCGGTGCGCATTCTGCAGCGGCTGCTGCGCGACATGGGCTATGCGGTGGCGGTTGACGGCGCCATCGGCCCGCAGACCGCCGGCGCGGCAGCGCAGGCGGCAGAGATCGGCGCGGAGGCCTTGCGCGATGCCTACGGCGTGGCGCGCCGCAATTATTACTTCCGCCTGGCGGACCGGCGTCCGGCCAGCCGCAAATACGCGCGCACCCGTGCAGGCGGCAAGGGCGGCTGGATCACACGGGCAGAGGAGTTCATCTCTGCCCAATACCATCTGAGCCAGCAGGCGTTCCAGCGGAGGACAGCGGCATGGGGGTGATCGCTGATGTATTCAGCCTTGTTTTTGGAAGCCGCCGCAATGCCTTGCGGGAAACGCTTGAAGTGTTTCGCGAAAACGCGGAGGCCGGCGCCGCCCGCGCGCACGAGATGCAAAGCGCTGCACTGAGCCAGCTGGCGGCGGAGTTCCAGTATGGCGGCAAAAGCCGCTTTGACCGCTTCATGGACGGGGTAAACCGGCTGCCGCGCCCCCTGCTGGCGCTGGGAACCCTTGCACTGATGGGGGCGTCTCTCAGCGATCCGGTTTGGTTTGCTGCAAGAATGCAAGGGCTGGCGCTGGTGCCGGAACCCTTATGGTGGCTGCTGGGGGTCATCGTTTCCTTCTACTTTGGCGCCCGCCATCAGGTGAAAAGCCAGGAATTTCAGCACGCGCTGGCCGCCAGCATGGCGCGGGCGCCGCAGGTGGCGGAAAACATCGCCGCGCTGGAGCGGCTCAGGGCCGAGCCGCCTGACGCGGCCTCCGCCCGGACGGAGGCGGCAGCTGGGCTGGACGCCGCCTCTGCGGCGGAGGACAATCCGGCGCTGGACGCCTGGAAGGCGCGCCGCGGCTGATCACATTTTGCCCTCTGCGGCGGCATGGCGCGGCGTTTGCCATTGGCCCTGCCGGCAGACAGGCGTATAGGAAATCCCATGATTACAGAGCTTGGCCACTTTGCCCTTATCCTCGCCTTCATGATCGCTATCGTGCAGGCCGTGATCCCCTTGATCGGCGCCCACAAACGCTGGCCCGGCTGGATGGCCGTGGCAGAGCCTGCGGCGCAGGCGCAGTTCCTGTTCACCGCGTTCTCCTTTGGCGCGCTGATGTGGGCCTTCATCACCTCCGACTTCTCGCTGAAGCTGGTGACGCTGAACAGCCATTCGGCCAAGCCGATGCTGTACAAGATCTCCGGCACCTGGGGGAACCACGAGGGCTCGATGCTCCTGTGGGTGCTGATCGTCAGCCTGTTCGGGGCGCTGGCCTCGGTCTTTGGCGGCGGCCTGCCGCCGACTTTGAAGGCCCGTGTGCTGTCCGTGCAGGCGGCGATCGGGGTGGCGTTTTTCGCCTTCATCCTGTTCACCTCCAACCCGTTCCTGCGCCTGACGGTGCCGCCGTTTGACGGGCAGGACCTGAACCCGCTGCTGCAGGACCCAGGGCTGGCGTTCCACCCGCCGTTCCTCTACCTCGGCTACGTGGGCCTCAGCATGGCGTTTTCCTTTGCGGTGGCCGCCCTGATCGAAGGCCGCATCGACGCCGCCTGGGGCCGCTGGGTGCGGCCCTGGACACTGGCGGCCTGGATTTTCCTCACTATCGGCATCGCGCTGGGGTCCTGGTGGGCCTATTACGAGCTGGGCTGGGGCGGCTTCTGGTTCTGGGACCCGGTAGAGAATGCCTCTTTCATGCCCTGGCTGCTGGCCGCCGCGCTGCTGCACTCCGCCATCGTGGTGGAAAAGCGCGAAAGCCTGAAAAGCTGGACCATCCTGCTGGCGATCCTGGCCTTCGGCTTCTCGCTGATCGGCACCTTCATCGTGCGCTCCGGCGTGATCACCAGCGTGCATGCCTTTGCCAACGACCCGGAGCGCGGCGTGTTCATCCTGTTCATCCTGGCCTTCTTCACCGGCGGCGCGCTGACCCTGTTTGCGGCGCGCGCACAGGCGATGGAAGCCAAGGGCGTCTTTGGCGTGATCAGCCGCGAAAGCGCGTTGTTGGCCAACAATATCCTGTTGGCGGTCAGCTGCTTTGTGGTGTTCTTCGGCACCATCTGGCCGATCGTGGCGGAGATGCTGCTGGACCGGAAGCTGAGCGTCGGCCCGCCGTTCTTCAATTCGGCCTTCACTCCCTTCATGGTGGTGCTGGGCCTGCTGCTGCCCGTCGGCGCGATGCTGCCGTGGAAACGCGGACGGATCGGGCGTACGGCCTGGCAGCTGCGCTATGTGTTTGTGCTGGCGGTGTCGCTGGGCGTGCTGGCCTGGTCAATGCAGACCGGGCGCTCGGCGCTGGGGCCGGTGGGCCTGTTCCTGGGGTCCTGGGTGGTGTTCGGTGCGCTGGCGGATCTGTGGATGCGCAGCGGCAAATCCGGCCGGTTGCAGCGGATGCTGCGGCTGCCGCGGGCGGATTGGGGCAAGGCCACGGCCCATGCGGGCCTCGGCGTCACCATCTTTGCGATCGCGGGCCTGACCGCCTGGGAACAGGAGGATATCCGCGTGGCCCGTCTTGGCGAGCCGTTTGAGGTTGGCGCCTTCTCCCTGGTGCTGCAGGAGGTGACCCGCGAGCAGGGGCCGAACTACTTCACCACCAAGGGCCGGGTCGAAGTCACTCGCAACGGACGGCCCGAGGCGGTGATGTTCCCGGAGAAACGCGACTATCCGGTGGCGAAGATGCCGACCACCGAGGCGGCGATTGACTACCGGGTGACGCGGGATCTGTATGTGGTGCTGGGCGACCAGCAGGCCGATGGCAGCTGGACCATGCGCACCTATATCAAACCCTTTGCGAACTGGATCTGGGCCGGCTCCATCCTGATGGCGCTTGGCGGTCTTCTGAGCCTGAGCGACAGGCGGTTCCGCGTGGCCGCGGGCGCGCGCAAGACACCGGCAGCGGGAGTGCCTGCGGAATGAAACCGATGCGTTTTCTGATCGTGGCCCTGGCGGCCCTGATGGCCGCGGCGCTGTTCACCCCGGCGCCTGCGCTGGCGGTGGAGCCGGACGAGATCCTGGCGGACCCGGCGCTGGAAGCGCGCGCGCGGGAGCTGTCCAAGGACCTGCGCTGCCTGGTCTGCCGCAATGAAAGCATCGACGAATCCAACGCCGAACTGGCGCGCGACCTGCGGGTGCTGCTGCGCGAGCGGCTGGTGGCGGGCGACAGCGACCGGGAGGCGATGGACTTTATCGTGGCCCGTTACGGCGAGTACGTGCTGTTGCGCCCCACCACCAGCGGGGCCAACTGGCTGCTGTGGGCGGCGGGGCCGCTGATGCTGCTGGCGGCGCTGGTGATTGCGGTGTTCTATGTCCGCGGCCGCTCCCGGGCGCCGAAAACGGCAGAGACGGGGCTGAGCGCGGAAGAGCAGGACCGGCTGCGGAAAATCCTGGAGGATTGACGCCGGGTCTGCCTTTCCGGCGGCAGGGCTTTGCGTCACCATGGCGCCAAACGGGCCCGCTGGCGCATGGCCAGCCCGGGACACTAGCTGCATGAGGCGACCCTATGGACTACAAGGAAATCCTGTTCACGCTGGAGGACGGGCTGGCCGTCATCACCCTGAACCGGGCCAACAGGAAAAACGCGCTGACCAGCCGGATGCGCTCGGAAATCACCCATGCCATGCAGGCCGCCCAGGCAGAGGCGCGGGCAGTGGTGCTGACCGGCGCGGGCGATGCCTTCTGTTCCGGACAGGACCTGAGCGATGCCTCCGGCTCTGGCGATCTGGATCTGGAGCGCACGCTGCGCGACGAATACCTGCCGATGGTCGAGGCGATCTATAACTGCCCGGTGCCGGTGGTGGCAGCGGTGAACGGTGCCGCAGCCGGTGCAGGCGCTAGCCTGGCCCTGGCCGCGGATGTGGTGATCGCCAGCGAAAGCGCGTTTTTCATGCAGGCGTTCAGCAAGATCGGCCTGATCCCCGATGCCGGCAGCACCTGGTTCCTGCCGCGCCAGGTTGGCATGGCCAAGGCGATGGGCGCGGCGCTGTTTGCCGACCGCATCAGTGCCAAGCAGGCCAGCGACTGGGGCATGATCTGGGAAGCGGTGCCGGACGCGGAGTTCGACGCCCATTGGCGCGCGCGTGCCGCCTATCTGGCCCAAGGCCCCAGCAAAGCCTTTGCCGCCACCAAATCCGCCCTGCGCGAAAGCTCTGGCCGCAGCCTGATGGAACAGCTGTCCGAAGAGGCGCATCTGCAAGGCCAGTGCGGCAAGACACGGGATTTCCTGGAAGGCGTGACCGCCTTTATGGAAAAACGCCCCGCGAAGTTCGAGGGGCGCTGAGGGGCGTTCAGGCGGCGGAGCTGCTGGATAAGGAAAACAGAGATCCGTCCGAAGCACGGTCAACGATGGAAACATCGCTGACCGTCAGCAACCCGCCGGCGCCTTGGATCCGCGCGACAAAGACATTGTCCGCAAAAAGGAGCGCCGAGCCCTGTCCCTCGTCGCCGGTGCCGTCGCCGATTGTCTGAACTGACAACCTGGGCGGCAGCCCCTCGCCGTCGTAGGAATAGATCAGCTGATCTTCGGCGGGGTCGAAATCCGTGACGATAACAGGGTCATCCTCGGACACGACCCAATCTCCAACCACCAGAGTATCGTTTCCTTCGCCGAGCGAGACGGTATCGCCATCACCCGCGATCACGGTATCGTCGCCGTATCCGGCGGACACGCTGTCTGCGCTCTCGTCGAGATCCGTGTCCGGGTTTACAAACTCTGCCAGACCGCTGAGGTCGGTGATGGACCCGTCAGACAACCCGCGGGAAAGACCGACAATTCCTTCGCCATCGATGCCGCTGGTCGTAACGATCCTGTCGTCACCTGTATCCCCGTGCAGGGTGTCCGAACCGGCATTGTCGATCAAATAATCATCGCCGGCGCCGCCGCGCATGAAATCGGCGCCAGAGCCGCCTACCAGAATATCGCTGCCGTCCATACCAAACAGGCGGTCGTCGCCACCGCGGCCTTCAACGATGTCGTTGCCGCCCCTGGCGAAAACGGTTTCATCATCGTTTGTGCCGATCAGATCATCTGCAATGTCGGTTGCGGTGGTGGTGCCTCCGGCCTCCACGTTCGCCTCCGGCTCGGAAACCTCCCGCTCGGCTGCACCGCCATCATCATCATCGTCGTCCATCGCCAAGGCCACACCGCCAATGGTCAGGCCAATCCCAAGCAAGATCAAAAGTTCCATGTCATCAATCCCGTTGCCGCCTGGCGGGTGGCGTTCTGCAATTCCGCGCGCGTAGGGTGCGCACTGCCAGACCTAAGTAAACTTATGAGTTCAGTATGTGGTTGTGCGGATTTAGTCAAATACTCGTAAACATTGAACTTTCCGAGGAAACTATTCGCTGCCCATGGCAGAATTGTTGCCCGCGTGGCGCCGGTGCAGCGGCCGGCGGGTTGTAACAAGGGGCGGCCGCACTGCGGTACTTACACCGCCGCCAAACGAAAAACGCCCCGCGCAGTGCGGGGCGTTTGTCTGGTGTTGTCCGTGGCGCGCTTAGCGCTTTTCGATGTCGACGTAGTCGCGCAGGGTCTCGCCCAGGTACAGCTGGCGCGGGCGGCCGATCTTGTTCTGCGGATCGGCGATCATTTCCTTCCACTGCGAGATCCAGCCGACGGTGCGCGACAGCGCGAAAATCGGGGTGAACATCGAGGTCGGGAAGCCCATCGCCTCCAGGATGATGCCGGAGTAGAAGTCGACGTTCGGGAACAGCTTCTTCTCGATGAAATAGGGGTCGTTGAGCGCGGTGCGCTCCAGCTCCTTGGCGACCTGCAGCAGCGGGTTGTCCTCGACGCCCAGCAGCTCCAGAACCTCATCCGCGGATTGCTTCAGCACCTTGGCGCGCGGGTCGGTGTTCTTGTACACGCGGTGGCCAAAGCCCATCAGGCGGAACGGATCGTTCTTGTCCTTGGCGCGTTCGATGAATTCCGGAATGCGGTCGACCGAGCCGATTTCCTTGAGCATCTCCAGGCAGGCCTGGTTGGCGCCGCCGTGGGCCGGGCCCCAGAGGCAGGCGATACCCGCCGCGATACAGGCAAACGGGTTGGCGCCGGAAGAGGACGCCAGGCGCACGGTCGAGGTGGAGGCGTTCTGCTCGTGGTCGGCGTGCAGAATGAAGATCCGGTCCATCGCGCGGCTCAGGATCGGGTTCACATGGTATTCCTCGGCCGGAACCGAGAAGCACATGTGCAGGAAGTTGGCCGCGTAATCCAGATCGTTGCGCGGGTACACGAAGGGCTGGCCGATCGAGTACTTGTAGGCCATCGCGGCGATGGTCGGCAGCTTGGCGATCAGCCGGATGGCGGCAACTTCGCGCTGCCAGGGGTCGGTCACGTCCAGCGAGTCGTGGTAGAAGGCCGACATCGCGCCGACAACGCCCACCAGGGTCGCCATCGGGTGCGCGTCGCGGCGGAAGCCGCGGAAGAAGTTGTGCATCTGCTCATGCACCATGGTGTGACGGGTCACACGGGTCTCGAAATCCTCCAGCTGCGCGGCGGTCGGCAGCTCGCCGTAGAGCAGCAGGTAGCAGACTTCCAGGTAATGCGATTTCGACGCCAGCTGGTCGATCGGGTAGCCGCGGTGCAGCAGTTCACCCTTGCCGCCATCGATATAGGTGATGGTGCTGTCGCAGCTGGCGGTGGAGGTGAAGCCCGGGTCATAGGTGAACACACCTGCCTGCGCGTAGAGCTTGCGGATGTCGAGGACATCGGGCCCGGCCGTTGGCGAGAAAATGGGCAGCTCGTAAGTTTCGCCATTCAGGCTGAGCGTGGCAGATTTCTGTGTCTCGGTCATGGATGTCCCTTCCTGTTACAGGCACGAAAGCGGCCGGTCAGGCGTCTTCATGCGGGGCAGCGCCTGCGCTGAGTCGCGCAGGGGTTGTCGTATCAAAACAAGCTTACCCGGGCGTAAAAGCCGGGATCAGCCCGTCGCGTCTTTGAGCCGGGCGATGGTTTCATCGCGGCCCAGAATCAGCATCATATCGAACACCGAAGGCGTTACCGCCCGGCCCGCAAGCGCAGCCCGCAACGGGCCGGCCAGCTTGCCGAACTTGGTATCATGTGCTTCTGCAAATACGTTCAGAAGCGCCTCCAGATCGTCACGGACCCAGCTAGCATTTTGCAGCTGCGGCGTCAATTCTTCCAGTATACCATCGGATACAGACGCCAGCGCTTTTTCTGCCTTCTCGTCCCGTTCAAGAGGCCGTGATGCAAGGATAAAATGCGCTTTTTCAAGCAGTTCCGGGAAAGTGCGGGCCCGGTCCTTGAGGCAATACATCGCAGCTTCCAGCCCTTGTGACTGCGCGTCAGTCAGGGCGGGTTTCCCGGCAGCGGCCAGGTATTCGCAGATTTCCTGCCGCAGTGCAGCATCATCGCTAACGGCAATATGCTGGCCGCAGAGGTTTTCCAGCTTCTTGGTGTCAAACCGGGCCGGGCTTTTGCCGATCCCGTCGAAATTAAACCACTCTTTGGCCTGGCTGTCCGTAAAAAATTCGTCATCGCCGTGCGACCAGCCGAGGCGTGCCAGATAGTTGCGCATTCCGGCCGCGGGATAGCCCATCGCCTGGTATTCCTGGGCGCCCAGGGCGCCGTGGCGCTTGCTGAGTTTCTTGCCGTCGGGGCCGTGGATCAGGGGGATATGGGCCCAGACCGGCACGTCCCAGCCCATCGCCTCATAGATCGTCATCTGGCGGGCGGCGTTGTTCAGGTGGTCGTCGCCGCGGATCACGTGGGTGACGCCCATATCGTGGTCATCGACAACCACCGCCAGCATGTAAACCGGGGTGCCGTCGGAGCGCAGCAAGACCATGTCATCGAGCTGATCGTTGCGGATGGTCACATCGCCCTGCACCTGGTCCTTGATCACAGTGACGCCATCCTGCGGCGCCTTGATGCGGATCACATAAGGCGCGTCCGGGTGGCTGGCCGCATCGGCGTCGCGCCAGGGCGAGCGGTAGAGAGTGGATTTGCCCGCTGTCTTGGCCTGCTCGCGGAAGGCGGCGATTTCCTCCTGGGTGGCAAAGCATTTGTAGGCCTTGCCGTCGGCCAGCAGCTGATTGGCGACCTCAGCGTGGCGGTCTGCGCGTTCGAACTGGCTGATCACATCGCCGTCGTGGTCCAGGCCCAGCCACGCCATGCCCTGCAGGATGGCGGCAGTGGCTTCGGGGGTGGAGCGTTCGCGGTCGGTGTCCTCAATCCGCAGCAGGAATTTGCCGCCGCGGCCGCGGGCATACAGCCAGTTGAACAGCGCGGTGCGGGCGCCGCCGATGTGCAGAAAGCCGGTGGGAGACGGCGCGAAGCGGGTGACAACCGGTTGGGTCATGAGCGGGATTTACCTTTTGGAAACCATGGGAGGCCTAGTGTTTCCGCCTGTCTACCGGGCCAGAAGGCGGGGGGCAAGCATGCGGCTGAGCGCAGCCATCGCAGACCTGCTGCAGGCGCAGCGGGGGCATCTGTTCCCCTGGACCCCAGTATTCCTGGGCACCGGGATCGGGGCCTATTTCAGTTTGAAAAGCGAACCCGGCTGGGCGGTCTATGCCGGCCTTGCGGCGGCTGGGCTGCTGCTGGCCTTGCTTGCGGTGCAGCGGCGGCCCTTGGCGTTCCTGTGCTGGGCGCCGGCCTTTGCGGCCGCGGGCCTGTGCCTGGCGGGCGCCCGCGCCCATTGGGTTGCGGCGCCGGTTCTGGAGTTTCGCTATTACGGCCCGGTGGAGGGGCGGGTGGTCTCGGTGGACCGCTCCCCGACGGACGCGTTGCGGCTGACCCTGGATCAGGTGCGGCTGGACCGTGTTCCCGCCGCAAAAACGCCCGAACGGGTGCGGATTTCCCTGACAGGGCAGGACGCGGTGCCGCCGCCCGGCGCGCTGGTGATGACAACCGCGCATTTGCTGCCGCCACAGGGCCCGGCGGAGCCCGGCGGCTTTGATTTCCGCCGCCATGCCTGGTTCAAGCAGCTGGGCGGGCTGGGATATACCAGAGCGCCGGTGCTGCTGGCCGGAGCACCGGGGGACAGCGTGCCGGTGGAGCGGTTGCGCCGGGCCATGGCGCAGCACCTGCAGCAGCGGATCCCCGGCGAGACCGGCGGGTTTGCCGCGGCCCTCACCGCAGGCGACCGCAGCGGCGTCGGGGAGCAGACGCTGACGGCGCTGCGCCAAAGTAACCTGGCGCATCTGCTGGCGATCTCGGGCCTGCACATGGGGCTGCTCACCGGCTTTGTCTTTGCCGCGGTGCGGGTGCTGTTCTGCCTGGTGCCGCCGCTGGCCCTGCGCTGGCCGGTGCGGAAACTGGCGGCGCTGGCCGCCCTGGCCGCGGGGTCTGGCTATCTGCTGCTGTCAGGCGGCAATGTGGCGACGGAGCGCGCCTTTGTCATGGTCGCGGTGATGCTGGGCGCGGTGCTGCTGAACCGGCGCGCGATCACCCTGCGGGCGGTGGCGCTGGCGGCGCTGATCGTGCTGCTGCGGCGGCCCGAAAGCCTGCTGAGCCCCGGCTTCCAGATGAGCTTTGCCGCGACTGCTGCGCTGGTGGCGGTGTTTGCCGCGCTGCGCGACGGCGGGGTGCCGCTGGGGCCGGGCTGGCTGCGGCCGGTGCTGGCGCTGGTGATCTCCTCCGCCGTGGCGGGCGCTGCCACGGCACCCTTTGCAGCGGCGCATTTCAACACCCTGCCGCACTACGGCCTTTTTGCAAATCTGCTGGCGGTTCCGGTCATGGGCACGGTGGTGATTCCTGCCGCCGTGCTGGCGCTGTGCCTGCTGCCCGCCGGCCTGGAGGGGATCGGCCTGACCGTGATGCAGTGGGGAATGGACTGGATCCTGGGGGTGGCGCGGACGGTGTCCGGGTTCGAGGGCGCGGTGTCCCATGTGACTGCGCCGGACAGCGCCGTGCTGCCGCTGTTTGCCGCCGGCATGGTGTTTGCGGTGATCTGGCAGGGACGGCTGCGGCTCGCGGGGCTGCTGCCCGCGGCTGCGGCGCTGTGGATCTGGAGCGGGGCGGTGCGGCCGCCGGTGATCATCGCCAGCTCCGGCGGGCTGATCGGGGTGATGGAGGCGGAGGGGCGCGCCTTGTCCCGCGCCAAGGGGCAGGGGTTCACGGCTGAGATCTGGCTGGAGAATGATGGCGACGCAGCCAGCCAGCCCGAGGCCGCGGCCCGCTGGAAGGTCCGGGACGGCGCGCTGCCTGTCTGGCACGGCACGGGCGTCCGGCTGGTTCACGCGCCGGGCAAACGTAAACTGTTGCAGGCAAGCAATTGTAAAGAGGGCGATATTGTCGTGTCCACTGTGGCCGCCGCGGTGCCGGCCGGCTGTTTGGTGCTGACGCCGGACATCCTGCGGCAGACCGGCAGTATCGCGGTGCGGCCCGATGGCCGGCTGCTGACAGCCCGCGCAGCAACCGGGATGCGCCTGTGGAGCGGATGGCAGCCGGAAGGCCCGGAAGTGCGCCGCCTGCGCCGCCTGCTGGGCGCGGCGGCGGCGTCTCAGTAAGTGCGGATCAGCCCGACCAGGCGGCCCTGGACCTGGACCTGATCCTCCGGGTATCGCCGGGTTTCATAGACCGGGTTCGCAGCCTCCAGCGCGATCATCCCGCCCTGGCGCTGGTAATATTTCAGCGTGGCTTCCTGGCCTTCCACCAGCGCCACCACGATGTCGCCGTTGTCCGCGGTGTCTGCTTCGCGGATCACCACGATATCGCCGTCGTTGATGCCGGCCTCGATCATCGAGTCGCCTTTGACCTCCAGCGCATAATGCTGGCCGTTGGGGGCAATCATGCCGCCCGGCACCGCCACCTGGTGCGAGACCTGGCTGATCGCCTCAATCGGCACACCGGCCGCGATGCGGCCCATCACCGGCAGTTCAACCGCAGCCTGGCGCATCGGATCTGCCGCCGCGGCGGCGGCGCGGGCACCGGTCTGGCCGCCGTCGATCACGGTGGGGGCAAACCCCTGCGGTTCGGCTTTGCCGCCCAGGCTGTCGGGCAGGCGCAGGATTTCAATGGCGCGGGCGCGGTGGGCCAGGCGGCGGATGAAGCCGCGCTCCTCCAGCGCGGTGATCAGCCGGTGGATGCCGGATTTGGAGCGCAGGTCCAGCGCTTCCTTCATTTCATCGAAACTGGGCGGAACCCCGTCCCGCTGCAGGCGTTTGTGAATGAATTCCAGCAAATCCAGCTGTTTTTTCGTGAGCATCGCCGCTCCCTCCGCGCCTCGTGTAGATGTTTTCTTTTGTTCTACGCATGTTCACGTTTTGTGTCAACATGGCCGCTTACGGTTGTGCCAGATAATGGACACGCCAAAGGCGCGGGCCAGCCGTGAGTGTATTTTTGCAAAGGCGGCGCGATTTCAGATCGGCATGTATTGCACAGGCTCGCCTGCGACGCGGGCGCTGTCCCCGGGCGGGCGGATCAGCAGGGCGTTTGCCTCCGCCAGTACCGTCAGCAGCGAGCTGTCCTGGTCGGGGAAGGCGCGGATGACCCCGTCGGCGGCGCGGGCCCGCATGTAGTGCTCCCGCGGGCCGTTTGCGGCGAGCGGCTCCGCCAGCCGGGCGTTCCGCAGCTGCTGGCCCGCGTCCGGCAGGCCAAGCATCGCCCGGACCATCGGCGCCAGGAAGACGTGGCCGCAGACCATGGCGGACACCGGATTGCCGGGCAGGCCCACCATCGCCGCAGACCCCATCCGGCCCGCCATCAGCGGTTTGCCGGGGCGCATGGCAACCTTGTAGAAACTGCGCTCCATGCCCAGATCCTGGGCCACCTTGCCGACCAGATCGTGATCGCCAACGGATGCGCCGCCAATCGTCACCACCAGATCGGCGCCCGCTGCCAGTCCGAAGGCGGTGCGCAGCGCGCCTTCGGTGTCCTGTGCGATGGGCAGGATGCGGGCGCGGGCGCCAAAGCCCTCCAGCATCGCCTTGAGCCCGAAGGTGTTGGAGGCGATGATCTGGTCCGGACCGGGGTCTGCGCCCGGCATCACCAGCTCATCCCCGGTGGAGATCAGCGCAACCTCGGGGCGGCGGGTGACCGGCACGCTGGGAATGTTCATCGCGGCCAGCAGGGCGACATCCGCAGCACTCAGCAGCCGGGGCGCAGTGACGGTTTCGCCATCGGTGAAATCGCCTCCGCGGGGCCGGATGTTGGGGTTTTCACCGGGGTCATCCGTGATCGTGATAAGATCGCCGGTGCGGCTCACATCTTCTTGAATTACAACGAAATTTGCGCCTTCGGGCACCGGGGCGCCGGTAAAGATGCGCACCGCCTGGCCTGCGCCGGCGCGGCCGTCAAAAGCATGTCCCGCGGCGGCCTCTCCGATCACTTTGAACATCGCGTGCCTCTCGACCTCCGCCGCGTTGACGGCATAGCCGTCCATTGCAGATGCCGAAAAGGGCGGCTGGTCGCGGCGGGCGTGCATGTCCCGGGCCAGAACCCGGCCTGCGGCCTCCGCCAGGGGGACGTCTTCGCTCTCCAGCGGCGAGACCAGCGTTAGAAGATGCGCGAGGGCTTGGCTGACGGGGATCATTTATGCCTCGTACCTGCCTGATTTCCCGCCATCTTTCAGCGTAACACGAATGCCGCCGATCTGCATCGCCTTGTCCGCCGCCTTGGCCATGTCATAGACGGTGAGCGCGGCGGTGGAGACGGCGGTCAGCGCCTCCATCTCGACGCCGGTCTGGCCGGTGGTCTTGACGGTGGCCTCGATCCGGACGCCGGGCAGATCCGGGTCCAGCGTCAGCTCCACCGCGACCTTGGTCACCGGCAGCGGATGGCAGAGCGGGATCAGGTCCGGCGTCTTCTTGGCGCCCATGATGCCGGCCAGGCGGGCCACGGCCAGAACATCCCCCTTCTTGGCGCGGCCTTCTGAAATGATTTCAAAGGTTTCCGGCGCCATAGTGATGTGTCCCTCGGCGGTGGCGATGCGCGAGGTGACCGCCTTGTCCGAGACATCGACCATATGGGCGTCGCCCTTGGTGTCGAAATGGGTGAGGCTCATGGGCTGCCTCCTTTACATCATGCCGGGTGTCAGCGGGTTGGCGAGCAGCGCGCGGGTGGCCGCGGCGACGTCGTCCTGCCGCATCAGGCTTTCGCCGATCAGGAAGGTGCGGGCGCCGTAGCGGGCCATTTCGGCCAGATCCTCAGGCGTGGACAGGCCGCTTTCGCAGACAATGGTCCGGTCGGCCGGCACCATGCGCGACAGGTGCCGGGTGGTGTCCAGCGTCGTTTCGAACGTCTTGAGATTGCGGTTGTTGATGCCCATCAGCGGCGATTTCAGGTTGCAGGCGCGCTCCAGCTCTTCGGCGTCATGCACCTCCAACAGCACATCCATGCCCCAGCCGAAGGCGCAGTCTTCCAGCTCCTGCGCCTGATCGTCGGAGACTGAGGCCAGGATGATCAGGATGCAGTCGGCCCCCAGCGCGCGGGCTTCGGCCACCTGGTAGGTGTCGTACATGAAGTCCTTGCGCAGCGCGGGCAGCGCGCAGGCCGCGCGCGCCTTGGTGAGGAACGCCTTGGCGCCCTGAAAGCTGGGGGTATCCGTCAGCACCGACAAGCAGGTGGCGCCGCCAACCTCATACGCCTTGGCCAGCTCTGCCGGTTCGAAATCCGGGCGGATCAAGCCCTTGGAGGGGCTCGCCTTTTTGATCTCTGCGATCAGCCCGTACCCTTGGCGGCTGGCCTTCATCAGGCTGTCGGCAAAGCCGCGCACAGGGGAGGCTTCGCGCGCCTCGGCCTCCACCGCCTCCAGCGGTTTGGCGGCCTTGTCCGCGGCAACTTCCTCCAGCTTGTAGGCCTTGATCCTGTCCAGCACGTTTTGGGTCATACCGGTGCCTCCGTTCCTGCGTTCCAGTCTATGCCGGCTTCACCGCGGGCGGCGAGCCAATTGTTCACTTTTGAGAAGGGCCGGGACCCAAAAAAGCCGCGCCGCGCCGACAGGGGCGAGGGATGTGCGGTTTTCAAGATCAGGTGATCGCCCGTTTTAATATGTTTTTCAAGCTTCTGCGCCGCATTACCCCAGAGAATGTAAGCGGTGGGGCGTGCGGAGGTCAGCGCCAGCACCTGATGCACCAGATGGTGCCAGCCTAGGTGCTTGTGGCCATTGGCGCTGCCGGCAGGGACCGACAGCGCGGTGTTCAGCAAAAGCACGCCCTGGCGGGCCCAGCCGCGCAGGTCGCCATTCGGGCGGGACACGCCAAGATCGGCCTCCAGCTCCTTATAAATATTGGATAAGGACCGGGGCAGCGGGCGCACGCCGGGGTCCGCCGAAAAGGCTAGCCCGTGGGCATGGCCGGGCGTCGGATAGGGGTCCTGGCCAAGGATCACCACGCGGGTGTCCTCCGGCTGGGTCAGCTCCAGCGCGGCGAACCGCTGAGGCGTGGGCGGCAGGACTTCGTGCGGGTCCGCCTGCAGGGCGGCTTCGATACCGGGCCAGTGCTCCGTGAAAAAGGGCAGGCCGGCCCAGCGGCCCAGCCCTGATGGCAGACCTGTCATGCGGCTGAGGTGATGCGGGCCAGCGCCTCGACCTTGGCCTTGGCGGCGCCGCTGTCGATCGACTCGGCGGCACGGGCCACGCCGTCTTTGAGGTCAGCGGCCTTGCCGGCCACCACCAGCGCTGCGGCCGCGTTCAGCAGCACCGCGTCGCGGTACGCCGAGGGCGTGCCCTGCAGCAGCACCCGGAAGGCCATGGCGTTTTCCGCAGGCGTGCCGCCGACGATCATATCGAAGCCATGCACCGGCAGGCCCGCGTCCTCCGGGTGGAGTTCAACGTCGCGGATGCTGCCGTCTTCCTCCAGCGCGGAGACCCAGCTGATACCGGTGATGGTCAGCTCGTCGGTGCCGTCAGAGCCGTGCACCAGCCAGGCGCGCTCGGACCCCAGAGTTTTGAGCGTCTCGGCCATCGGGCGGATCAATTCGCGGCGGAAGGCGCCGGTCAGCTGGCGCTTCACGCCGGCCGGGTTGGTCAGCGGGCCGAGGATGTTGAAGATGGTGCGGGTGCCCAGCTCTTGCCGGGTGGGCATCACATGCGCCACTGCAGGATGGTGCATCGGCGCCATCATGAAACCGATCCCGGCTTCATTGATCGCTTTTTCAACCACTTGCGGGCCGACCATCACGTTGATGCCCATCTGGGACTGCAGGTCGGCGGTGCCGGATTTGGAGCTGAGGTTGCGGTTCCCGTGCTTGGCCACCACAACGCCCGCGCCCGCAACCACAAAGGCGGTCGCGGTGGAGATGTTCAGGGTGTTCTTGCCGTCGCCGCCGGTGCCGACGATGTCCATCGCGCCGGCGGGCGCCGTCACCGGGTTGCATTTGGCGCGCATCACCGCGGCGGCGGCGGCGTATTCGTCAACGCTCTCGCCGCGGGTGCGCATCGCCATCAGCAGGCCGCCGATCTGGCTGGGCGTGGCCTCGCCCTCAAACAGCAGGGTAAAGGCGGTTTCCGCCTCCTCGCGCGTCAGGGCGCGTTCGGCGGCAGCCCCGATCAGCGGCTTCAGGCGGTCACTCATGCGGGCACCTTCATCACGTCCAGGAAGTTTTTCAGCAGCGCGTGGCCGTGTTCGGACGCGATGGATTCGGGGTGGAACTGGACACCGTGAATCGGCAGGTCTTTGTGCTGCAGGCCCATGATGGTGCCGTCGTCCAGTTCTGCGGTGATCTCCAGGCAGTCCGGCAGGCTGTCGCGCTCCACCACCAGGGAGTGATAGCGCGTCGCTTCAAAAGGCGATGGCAAGTCCTTGAAAACGCCCGTGTTGTTGTGGTGCATCTGGCCCATCTTGCCGTGCACGATCTCGTGGCAGCGCACCACCTTGCCGCCGAAGGCCTGGCCGATGGTCTGATGGCCAAGGCAGACGCCCAGCAGCGGCGTGCCGGTCTCAGCCGCGGCTTCGGTCAGCGCCAGGCAGATGCCCGCCTGATCCGGATCGCACGGGCCGGGCGACAGCAGGATGCCCGCGGGCTTCATCGCCATGGCTTCCTGCACGTTGATGGCGTCGTTGCGGTGCACTTCCATTTCCGCGCCAAGCTCGCCCAGATAATGCACGAGGTTGTAGGTAAAGGAATCGTAGTTGTCGATCAGCAGCAGCATCGTAGCGGGCTCTTTTAAGGGTGGCGGGCCGGGGGCGCGCCGCAGTATAGTGGTCGAAACATACATGTTCAGGGATACGGGGCAGCGTCAAGGGCAGGATAGGCGATTGCGGGAGAGGGCCGGTAACGGGCTCCATCCCTGCAGGCCGGAACGGCGCAGCACGATCATACGGATTGAGAGGCAAAACAGGCATGCGTGGATTTCTGGGCGGCGTGAGTGTCGGGGCTTTGCTGGCCGCAGGCGGGCTGGCGATGCTGTCTTTGTCGGTGCCGCTGCCGGTCAGCGGGCCGGAGGGCCAGCCGGGCGAAGACACGATGGCGGCAGTGCCGCAGCCTGCTGAGGCGCAGCCCGCAGAGGATCGCGCAGCGGCGCAGCCGGAGCCGGCAGTGCATGATCCGGGCGATGCGCCGCAGTTGCCGGATGGCGGCAGGGAAACCGCAGAGATTCCCGGCAACGGCCAGGGGCGGGATGCCGATCTGGTGGAGGCGCAGCCCGCAGGGCCGGCCGCAACCGGCAGCGGCGACGATCTGAGCGCGCTGGCCGGGGCGGATACCGCGCCAGCGGGCAAGCCGGAGGTCGGCCTTGCGGCCACAACGCTGGAGGGCAGCAGCCCGGCGCCGGCCGCCGCCCCGGGGCTGGATCCTGGCGGCCCCGAAGGCCAGCCGCAAGCCGCCCAGCCGGAGCCGCCGCAGGCGCCCGGCAGCGAGGCCGCCGTCATAGCGGCAACAGATCCGGCGCCGGAACCGGAACAGCCCGCGCAGGAGCCCGATATCACCGCCGCCGCGCAGCCGCAGGATGCAGCGCCGCTGCCCGCGGTGGGCCGCGCGCCGGATCCGCAGGCCGCGGCGTCGGTGCTGGCCCCCGATATCGGCGCGGCGCCGCAGGCGACCACGCTGCCGGTGATCGGCGCGGCGCCGTCCGTGCCGGACGAAAGCGCCGATGATGACGCCGTGCCGGCAGAAGACGCGCCGGCAGCTGACGCGCCGCAGCAGGAGGCGCTGGCGCCCCGGATCGGCACGCCGGTGGTGCCGCTGACCGACCGGGACGACGCGCAGGAGATCGCGCTGGCCGCGGCGCAGCCTTTGGACAAGCCGCCGTTCCAGGCGTTTTCCGAACCGTTTTACAACCCGGAAGACCGGCCGCTGATGTCGATCGTGCTGATTGATGACGCAGGCGCTGTCGGAGCAGAGGCGCTGGCGGCGTTTCCCTACCCGCTGAGCTTTGCCATCGACCCCGGCGATCCGGATGCGGCGGCGAAGATGGCGGCGCGCCGGGCGGCCGGCTTTGAGGTGCTGATGCTGGCGGATCTGCCGCGCGCGGCCACGCCGCAGGATGCCGAGATGGCGCTGGAGGTCTGGCGCAGCAGGGTGCCAGAAGCGGTTGCGATCCTTGAGGGCGTGGAGACCGGCGTGCAGGGCAACCGGCCGCTGGCGGACCAGGTGGCGGCGATGGCGGCCGCGGCCGGCTATGGCCTGGTGACGCAGAACAGCGGCCTGAACACGGTGCAGCGGCTGGCGCTGCGCGATGGCGTGCCTGCCGGCGTGGTGTTCCGCGATTTCGACGGAGCGGGCCAGACCCCCAGAGCGATCCGCCGGTTTCTGGATCAGGCCGCGTTCCGGGCCGGACAAGAGGGGTCGGTGATCATGCTGGGCCGGCTGCGCCCCGACACGATCTCGGCGCTGCTGATCTGGGGCCTGGAGGACCGGGCTGCCCGGGTGGCGCTGGCGCCTGTCTCTGCCAGTCTGGAAGCGCAGCTGCCGCCCAAGTGAAACGGCGCCCTGAGCGGGCGCCGTTGCCTCCGGCGGGAGTACTTCGGGAAAGATGAAGCGGCGGCGGGGCCTCTAACGCGTTAGCGGTTGCCGTTGCCGGTGAAGCGGGCCGCATCTGCCGCGGCGCGGCGGATCGCGTTGGATTTGTGGACCGTCTCCATATATTCCGCTTCCGGGTCGCTGTCATAGACCACGCCGCCGCCGGCCTGGATGTAAAGGGTCTGGTCCTTGACGATGGCGGTGCGCAGCGCGATGCACATGTCCATGTCGCCGCCTGCCGAGAAATAGCCGACCCCGCCGCCGTAGATGCCGCGCTTTTCCGGCTCCAGCTCGTCGATGATTTCCATCGCGCGCACCTTGGGCGCGCCGGAGACGGTGCCTGCGGGCATCCCGGCAAAGAAGGCGTCCAGCGCGTCCTTGTCCTCTGCCAGCTCGCCCACGACGTTGGAGACGATGTGCATCACGTGGCTGTAGCGCTCGATGATGAATTTTTCGGTCGGGCGGACGGTGCCGATTTTGGACACCCGGCCGGTGTCGTTGCGCCCGAGGTCCAGCAGCATCAGGTGCTCTGCCAGCTCCTTCTTGTCGGCGAGCAGATCGGCCTCCAGCGCCTTGTCCTCTTCCGGGGTGGCGCCGCGGGGGCGGGTGCCGGCGATCGGGCGGATGGTGACCTCCTGCCCGAAGACGCGGACCAGGATTTCAGGGCTCGCGCCCACCACCTGGAAGCCGCCGAAGTTGAAATAGAACATGAAGGGCGACGGGTTGGTGCGCCTCAGCGAGCGGTAGAGCGCGAAGGGCGGCTGGCGGAACGCTTGCGTCCAGCGCTGCGCCGGCACCACCTGGAAGATGTCGCCTGCGCGGATGTAGTCCTTGGCCTTCTCCACCGCGGCCATGTAGCCCTCCTTGGTGAAGTTCGACTGGGGCGGCGCGACTTCATCGGCGTCGCCAAGGTCGCGGCTTTCGGCGGGCATGGCGCGTTCCAGGTCGCGCACCGCGTCCATCACCCGTTCCGCCGCCTGGGCATAGGCTGCCTTGGCGGTCTGGCCGTCGCTGGCCCAGGCAGGGGAGACCACGGTGACCTCGCCCTTGACCCCGTCCAGAACGGCAATGACCGAGGGGCGCAGCATCAGCGCGTCGGGCAGGCCGAGCGGGTCGGGGTTGACGTCCGGCAGATGCTCCACCAGACGGATCATGTCATAGCCAAGGTAGCCGAAGAGGCCGGCAGCGGCCTGCGGCAGATCGTCGGGCAGGGCAATTTTGCTTTCGGCAATCAGCGCCCGCAGGTTGTCCAGCGGGTTGCCGTCCTGGGCTGTGAAGTCATCCGCATCGAACCGCGCCGAGCGGTTCAGCGCAGACTGCTCCCCGTGGCAGCGCCAGACCAGGTCCGGTTTCATGCCGATGATCGAATAGCGCCCGCGCACCTCGCCGCCGGTCACCGACTCCAGCATGAAGGCGTCCTTCTGGGCGCCGGTCAGCTTGAGCATCAGCGACACCGGCGTGTCCAGA
Source organism: Leisingera sp. UBA4491 (assembly GCF_002388965.1). NCBI lineage: Bacteria > Pseudomonadati > Pseudomonadota > Alphaproteobacteria > Rhodobacterales > Roseobacteraceae > Leisingera > Leisingera sp. UBA4491. The sequence goes on from NZ_DGNN01000026.1 coordinate 105,868, forward strand.
TCGGCGGCAAGGCGGGTGTAGACGACCTGGTTTTCACCGGCCTCGTAAGCCTTGGCGAAAGTGTCGAAATCGGGGGTCAGGGCCATGGGTGCTTGCCTTGATTACTGGAAGTTTGCCTGCGCCGCATTCAGCGCCTGCTGGTCGACACGGGGTTCGGCGCGGGCCTGAACGTCCTGCACATAGGCCTCGAACAGCTCCTCGGCCAGGGACTGGTCCAGCTGTGCCTGCAGCGCCTGGGTGAGCAGGGTCATATCATCGCTCTGCTCCGGCGGCAGGATGGCGTCGAGACGCACCACCACAGCCGACTCCGCGTCCTGCACCAGGCGGAAATCGCCGACCTCCATGGTGAAGACCCGGGAGACCAGCGCCTCCGGCACGGTGTCGATATAGGCGGTGCGGGTCAGGCCGGTTTCGGTTTTGACATCAGCGCCTTCGGCAAAGCTGCCGGCCTGTTCAGCCTGGGCCAGAATCGCCTCGCCCTGATCCTTCAGCGCCTTGGCCAGACGGTCCGCCTGCCAGGCTGCGAGGACCTTGTCCTTGGCATCGGCAAAGGGTTCCGGGCGTTCCGGCAGGACGTCATCAAGGCGCAGGGCAAACAGGCTGCCGTCCTCCAGGAAGCCGGCCTCCGGGAAGTCTTCGGCGGTGACGGCAGCGGCGGCCGTGCGGAAGCCCTCGTAGGCGGCGATGCCGTCGCTGGTGTCTTCGGTCCAGTTGATCTGGGCCAGCTCCAGGCCGCTTTCGGTGGCCAGCTCCTCCAGCGTGGCGCCGCCGGCCAGCATGTCGTCAATATCCTCAGCCTGAGTTTCCACCAGACGGCGGGCGCGGTCGGAGGCGAGCTCCTCGATCAGGTCCGGCTTGGCGTCCTCGAAGGTGGTGATCTGCGCCTCCAGACGGCCGTTCACGCGGTAAAGCGCCGGGCCGAGATCGGAGGGCAGGGGGCCTGCCACATCGCCAACCTGCGCCGCAAACACCTCAGTGCCTGCGGCGCCGAGATCACCCATGGTGACGTCGCCCATGTCGGCATCCTGCAGCGTCAGGCCGCGGGCCTCGACCAGGCTTTCAAAGGTGGCACCGCCGGTTTCCAGCTGCGCCTTGGCGCTGGCGGCGGCGTCCTCACTGGCGAAGACCAGACGTTCGACCAGGCGGCGTTCGGGCACCTGGTACTGATCGGCGCGGTCCTCGAACAGGCGCTGAAGCTGGGCCTCGTCCACCTCGATCTCATCCAGCAGCGTGGAGGGGCGCAGGGCGGCGTAGGTGATGACCTTGGTTTCCGGCAGCATGAACTGGTCCTGATTGGCCTCGTAGAAGGCTTGCAGGTCCGCGTCGGACGGCGCCTCGGCGGTCAAGGCAAGATCGGCGGCATTGAGCTGCACGTAAGAGAAGCTGCGGCGGGCGCCGATGAAGCTGGTCAGCGTCTCGGTCAGGGTTGCCGGCATTTTGCTGCCGGACAGCACCGCATTCTGCACCAGGGTGCGGGCGGCCTCGCGGCGCAGGTCGTCTTCGAATTCTTTCTCGGTCAGGCCGGCATTGCGCAGGGCGAACCGGTAGGCCTCGCGGTCGAAGTCTCCGCTGACGTTCTTAAAGGCGTCAATGGCCGACAGTTCCTCGATCAGGTTGTCATCGCCGATCGACAGGCCCAGCTGTCTGGATTCGTGGTCCAGCGCCGCCAGGGAGATCAGCCGCCCCAGAACCATCCGGTCCATGCCAAAGGCGCTCATCTGCGCCATGGTCACCGCCTGGCCGGTCTGCGCCTGCAGGGCGCGCTGTTCGCGCTGCAGTTCCCGCACATAGTTGCCGATGCTGACTTCCTCTTCGCCGACCTGGGCAACGGAGGAGGAGGAGCTGGTGAAATTCACCGCGCCAAATCCGGCAAGGCCGACGATCAGCATCCCCATCAGGATCCAGACAAAGGTTTTGGATAGCTTTTTCATGCCTGCGGCCATGATGCCCTCTTAAGTGTTCTGCTGCGCAAGCGTTTGCCTGGCAGCGGGAAATGCCGCTGACTGAATACGCGGCTGCCCGCAGAGGGGCAAGACGGTTGCGGATCAAACTGCCGGATGATCAGGGGTTAAAGGCCGCAAGGCGGTCAAACAGCGTGCCGATGCCCGTCCTGTCCACATTGGCAAAGGCGATGCGGAACTGGCGGTCGCCGTCGGGGTCGCCTGCCGGCATGAACATTGAGCCCGGCAGCATCAGGATCGAGGCCTCGGCCACCAGCTGCTTCGCGATCTCCTCCGCCGGGGCGTCGAAGGGATGCTTCACATAAGCGAAGTAGGCGCCGCATCCGAGCAGGTTCCAGCCTTTGGCGGCCAGCAGCGGGAAGCCGTCGTCGATCGCGGCGCGGCGGTTCAGGATCTCGTGGCGTTCGCCTGCCAGCCAGCCCTGCAGGTTTTCAATTCCCCAAAGCGCGCCGGCCTGGCCGAGCTGCGAGGGGCAGATTGTGACGGTGTCCAGAAACTTCTCCATTTCGAACATTCGCGCGGCAGAGGCTGCGATGGCGCCAACCCGGTGGCCGGTCAGCCGGTAGGCCTTGGAAAAGGAGTAGAGATGGATCAGCGTGCGGTCCCAGTCCGGCCTCTGGAACAGACCGTGCGGCGCGCCCGCGCGGCTGTCGAAATCACGGTAGGTCTCATCCACAATGAGCGCCAGGCCGCGGTCGCGGGCGAGGCGGAAGAAAGCCTGCACCAGGCCATCGGGGTATTCGACGCCGCAGGGGTTGTTGGGTGTCACCAGCACGATGGCGCGGGTGCGGTCCGTGATCAGCGCTTCGGCCGCTGCCGGGGCGGGCAGCATGCCGTAGCCCACGTGCAGCGGCACGGCGGTGACGCCCGCCATGTCCAGCCACATTTTATGATTGAAGTACCACGGCACCGGAAGGATCACCTCATCCCCTTCGCCGCAGAGGGCGGCGATGGCGGCGGCAAAGGCCTGGTTGCAGCCGGAGGTGATGGCCACCTGCTCTGTCTGCACCTGCGCCTGGTAATGGGTGGAGATCTGCTGCGCCAGCGCCCGGCGCAGCGGCTCATTGCCCAGCACCGGGCCATAGAGATGGGCCGAGACGTCGTTCAGCGCCGCATCGGCCAGCGCCTGCCGCAGCCCTTCCGGCGGGGCTTCGGCCGGGGCGGCCTGGCTCACGTTCAGCAGCGGGCGGTCCGGCGGAAATGCGGCCCCGGCCACCCAGCGGCGCGATTCGACGATGGGCGAGACAAAGGTGGCTTGGGTGCGGGGCAGGGGCATGAGCGGCTCCGGGCTGCGGCTGAGGTGCGGGCGCGCGGGACCGGGCGCCGGCCTATGTCTGGCACGGCCGCCTAGGCAGCTCAAGCGGTAACGGCCGGCACGGGCAGGGCCAAAGAAAAAGGCGCGCTGTAACGCGCGCCTTTGCAGGTTTGTAAGCCGGGGCCGGATCAGTCCTTGCCGCGGTAAGGCTCCACATATTGCAGGGCCATGTCCCAGGGGAAGAAGATCCAGGTGTCCTGGCTTACCTCGGTGATGAAGGTGTCCACCATCGGACGGCCCTTTGGCTTGGCATAGACGGTGGCGAAATGCGCCTTGGGGTACATCTCGCGCACCAGTTCCAGGGTTCTGCCGCTGTCGACCAGATCGTCGATGATCAGCACGCCCTCGCCGTCGCCCATCAGGCTCTCATCCGGGGCTTTCAGCACCTCGGCCTCACCCTGGGCCTGGTGGTGGTAGGAGCGCACCGAGATGGTGTCGACGGTGCGGATGTCCAGCTCGCGGCTGACGATCATGGCCGGCGCCATGCCGCCGCGGGTGATCGCGACCACGGCACGCCAGGCGCCGCTGTCGGGGCCTTGCCCGTCCAGCCGCCAGGCGAGCGCGCGGCTGTCGCGGTGGATTTGATCCCAGCTGATGTGAAAGCCTTTTTCGTGCGGCAAACGGTCAGTCATATTTCTTGCTCCCCGCGAGATCGCGTCAGCTTGCCGGCGCCCGGTGTGCTGTCCGGGCCCGGTATGTGTTTTTACTTCGAAATGTCCGGTGCATCCACCGCCTTCATGCCCACCACATGGTAGCCGGCATCGACATGCAGGTTCTCGCCGGTCACGCCGGAGCTGAGGTCGGACAGCAGGTACAGCGCCGAGTTGCCGACATCGCCGATGGTCACGTTGCGGCGCAGCGGCGAGTTGTACTCGTTCCACTTCATGATGTAGCGGAAATCGCCGATGCCCGACGCAGCCAGGGTCTTGATCGGGCCGGCAGAGATCGCGTTGACGCGTATGCCGTCCTTGCCCAGATCCTCGGCCAGGTATTTCACCGAGGCCTCCAGCGCGGCCTTGGCCACACCCATCACATTATAGTGAGGCATCACCTGCTCAGCACCGTAATAGGTCAGGGTCAGCAGCGAGCCGCCTTCGCCCATCAGCTTTTCGGCGCGTTTTGCAACCGCTGTGAAGGAAAAGACCGAGATGTCCATGGTCATCTGGAAATTGCTGCGGCTGGTGTCGACATAGCGGCCGCGCAGCTCGTTCTTGTCGGAAAAGCCGATGGCGTGAACGACGAAGTCCAGCTTGCCCCATTTGGCTTCCAGCTCTGCGAACAGGCCGTCGATCGAGGCCTCGTCCGACACATCGCACGGCAGCACGATACCGCTGCCCAGCTGTTCGGCCAGCGGGCCGACACGCTTCTTCAGCGCTTCGCCTTGATAGGAAAAGGCAAGCTCGGCGCCGGCATCGGCGCAGGCCTTGGCGATCCCCCAAGCAATGGATTTGTCGTTGGCCAGGCCCATGATAAGGCCGCGCTTACCGGCCATCAGTTGACTAGACATGCAGGTTCTCCGCCTGTGATCTCTTGAATTAGACGGTGTTTAGTATGCCGCGCGGGCCGCTTCAAGGGTTCACGCTCTTGCCGCCGGGCAGGAAGCTGCATAGGTTGCTGCGAAACCCCATGAAGAGGTGCAGAAATGTCTGACCGATCTGGAATTTTCGCGGGCGAGGATCCGTTTGCCATTGCCCGCGCCTGGCTGGCAGAGGCAGAGCAGACCGAACCCAATGATCCCAATGCCATTGCGCTGGCCACGGTCGACAGCTCGGGGCTGCCGAACACCCGGATGGTTCTGCTGAAGGACATCGAGGACGGGGCGTTTGTGTTTTACACCAACTACGAAAGCGCCAAGGCGCAGGAGCTGGAACAGGCCGGCAAGGCGGCCTTTGTGATGCACTGGAAATCGCTGCGCCGCCAGATCCGCGTGCGCGGCACGATCAGCCGCGAAGACGGCCCGCAGGCAGATGAATACTACAAGTCCCGCTCGCTCAAGAGCCGGCTGGGCGCCTGGGCCTCGAAGCAGTCGCAGCCGCTGGACAGCCGCGGCGCCCTGATGGCGGAGGTGGCAAAGGTGACGGCCGCCAAGGGTCCGAACCCGCCGCGGCCGCCGTTCTGGGGCGGTTACCGGCTGACGCCGGTGGAAATCGAATTCTGGGCAGATGGCGCATTCCGGCTGCATGACCGCTTCCGGTGGCGCCGTCAGGAAAGCGCCGGAGAATGGGAAATTCTCCGGCTTAATCCCTGATGGAAATGGTTAAGGCTTACCTAGGGTCAATAGCAGTTTCGTGACAATTTCAAGACTTTTTAGCTTGAAATCCAACGTCAGAATCGCGCATCAGGGCTTCATCAAAAATAATAAAACGCAGTGGGTGAATTAAGTGGCAGAAGATCTCAGCAGCTTGCAGCAGGTTCAGGGGCTGGTGAAGTGGTTCGACCCGGCCAAAGGGTACGGGTTTGTCGTATCTGACGACGGCGGCCCGGACATTCTTCTCCACGTTAATGTGCTGCGTAATTTCGGCCAGAGCTCTGTTGCGGACGGAGCCCGGATCGAGATTGTGACGCATCAGACCGGCCGCGGCGTGCAGGCGGTTGAAGTGCTGTCCATCATGCCGCCCGAACGCGACGACACCCCGGTGCTGAGCGATTTTGCCGAGCTGGACATGGACAGCCTGCAAAGCGAGCCGCTGGAGCCGGCGCGGGTCAAGTGGTTCGACAAGGGCAAGGGCTTCGGCTTTGCCAATGTGTTCGGCCGCGGCGAGGATGTGTTCCTGCATGTTGAGGTGCTGCGCCAGTCCGGGCTTGCCGACCTGCAGCCCGGCGAAGCGCTGGCGATGCGGGTGATTGACGGCAAACGCGGCCGCATGGCGGTGGAAGTGCTGGCCTGGGAAGCCGCGCTGATGCCCGGCAGCACGGACTGACACCATGGGGCGGCGCCTGGTTCCTTTGAGCTGGTGTGCCGCTGCCCTGTTTTGGGCTGCCCCGTTGATGGCCGCGGACTGCGCGCCGGACCGGGCCGACCTGCGCGGCGCCTGGGGGCAGACAGCCTTTCATGTTGAGATTGCCGACAGCGAAGCCGAACGGGCGCAGGGCCTGATGTTCCGCGAGGACCTGCCGCGCGGGGCCGGGATGCTGTTTGTGTACGGCCAGCCGCAGCCGGCCGCGTTCTGGATGAAGAACACCCTGATCCCGCTCGACATCATTTTCCTGGATCAGCAGGGCCGGGTGACCTCGGTTCACAGCAACGCCGTGCCTGGCGATCTGACCCCGATCCCGGGCGGCGATGAGGTATTTGCGGTGCTGGAGATCAACGGCGGGCTGGCCCGCCGCTATGGCATTTCCGCGGGCACCCAGATGCGGCACGAAATTTTTTCCGGCAGCGGGGCAGTTTGGCCCTGTTAGGGGTTTTCAAATCCCTCCGGCGCAGATAGGAAGGCGCACGGTCCGGGGCGTGGCGCAGTCTGGTAGCGCACCTGTTTTGGGTACAGGGGGTCGTGAGTTCGAATCTCGCCGCCCCGACCACTTCACACCATATGTTGCGGCGAATCTTTGCAGGGCAGTCAGCCCTGCGGGAATCGTTTCGCGTATTTGAGGAGCAATTTCACGCTGCTGCAATCAGGGGTGTTAATACTTCCTTAACCTCCTGTTAAGGCTTCTTTAATGATCTGCTGCGGAGGGGCGTCAAAAGGTTAATTGCAGCAGGGATACGTTGCCGCGGGCTGCGTGACGGTACGGCAAGGCCACCGTTAACGGGTTTTACTGTTACCACCCTGGGCGGTGTTGAAAAAACCCTGTCACGGCCCGGCTCTTCAGACCGCCGCGTTTCGCCCGGAAGGCGGCAAGTCACTCGCCTGACACTACAAAATCCGGGTCTTTGCAGGATGTCCGGATGGCACGGAAAGAAAGATGGCCTGTGGATGAATCGAGACGCCTTGACGGACCCTGCAAACCGCAGAAAGCGTCAACAGCAAAGATCCTTTCCAAGACGTAAATTTAGCGTTGACCCCTTGTGTCGGAATACGCCAAATTGTGTTCACCGGTTGCGACGGTACTAAATCTGGTGGGTTTCGGAACCGCAGCAACAACGCTGAAACACAGCACACAGTCCTGGAAGAATGGCCGGCGAGGGCCTCGGGTGCGCCAAATGCGGCGGGCGCAGGAGTGTTTGTGCGGTCTGCGGCCGGGGCTGGATGGTGCGGGGGCACCGCGACACATGAACGACGAGTGCTTGAGAAGGGGCAAAGCATGAAGATCGAACGGAAATTCACCAAACCCGGACAGGATGCCTATGCTGATCTGGCCTTTGTCTCGGCCACTTCGGAAATCCGCAACCCGGACGGGACCATCGTTTTCCGTCTCGACAACATCGAAATCCCCGCGTCCTGGAGCCAGGTGGCCAGCGACGTCATCGCCCAGAAGTATTTCCGCAAGGCCGGCGTGCCCTCGCGCCTGAAGAAGGTCCGCGAAAAGGGCGTGCCGGAATTCCTGTGGCGCTCTGTCCCCGAAGAGGGCGCGGAAACGGGCGGTGAAACCTCCTCCAAGCAGGTGTTCGACAGGCTGGCGGGCGCCTGGGCCTACTGGGGCTGGAAGGGCGGCTATTTCTCCTCCGAGGAGGATGCGCGCGCCTACTACGACGAGATGCGCTACATGCTGGCGACCCAGCGTTCGGCGCCGAACTCGCCCCAGTGGTTCAACACCGGCCTGCATTGGGCCTATGGCATCGACGGCCCGGCGCAGGGCCACCACTATGTCGACTACAAGACCGGCAAGCTGACCAAGTCGGACAGCGCCTATGAGCACCCCCAGCCGCACGCCTGCTTCATCCAGTCGGTCTCCGATGATCTGGTCAAGGACGGCGGCATCATGGACCTGTGGGTGCGTGAGGCGCGGCTGTTCAAATACGGCTCCGGCACCGGCACCAATTTCTCCCATCTGCGCGCCGAAGGCGAGCCGCTGTCCGGCGGCGGCAAATCCTCGGGCCTGATGGGTTTCCTCAAAATCGGCGACCGCGCGGCGGGCGCCATCAAATCAGGCGGCACAACCCGTCGAGCAGCAAAAATGGTGATCGTCGACGCCGATCACCCGGATATTGAGCAGTTCATCCAGTGGAAGGTGATTGAAGAGCAGAAGGTCGCCTCGATCGTTGCCGGTTCCAAGATGCACGAGAAGATGCTGAACGGTCTTTTCGAGGCGATCCGCAGCTGGGACGGCGCTGAAGCCGATGCCTATGACCCGGCGGTGAACGGCGGGCTGAAATCCGCGATCCGCAAAGCCAAGAAGGTGGCGATCCCGGAAACCTATATCAAGCGGGTGCTGGACTACGCCAAGCAGGGCCACACCGCGATCGAGTTCCCGACCTATGACACCGACTGGGATTCGGAAGCCTACAGCTCGGTTTCCGGGCAGAACTCCAACAACTCGATCCGGGTGACCAACGCCTTCCTGCACGCGGTTGAAAAGAACGCCGACTGGGAACTGATCAACCGCACCGACGGCAAGGTTGCCAAGGTGGTGAAGGCGCGGGATCTGTGGGAGAAGGTCGGCCATGCGGCCTGGGCCTGCGCCGATCCGGGCATCCAGTTCCACGACACCGTGAACGAGTGGCACACCTGCCCGGAAGACGGTGAAATTCGCGGCTCAAACCCTTGTTCGGAATACATGTTCCTGGACGACACCGCCTGCAACCTGGCGTCGCTGAACCTGCTGAGCTTCCTGAAGGACGGGCTGTTCCAGGCGGATGAGTTCATGCATTCCTGCCGCCTGTGGACGCTGACACTGGAAATCTCGGTGATGATGGCGCAGTTCCCGTCCAAGGAAATCGCGCAGCGCTCCTATGACTTCCGCACCCTGGGTCTGGGCTATGCCAACATCGGCGGGCTGCTGATGAACATGGGCTACGGCTATGACTCGGACGAGGGCAGGGCGCTTTGCGGCGCGCTGACCGCGCTGATGACAGGTGTCGCCTATGCCACCTCCGCCGAGATGGCAGCGGAGCTGGGCGCCTTCCCGGGTTATGCAAAAAACGCAGATCACATGCTGCGGGTGATCCGCAACCACCGCAACGCTGCAAAGGGCAACGCGGACGGCTATGAGGCGCTGTCCGTGAAGCCGGTGCCGCTGGACATCGCCAGCTGCCCGGACGCGCTGCTGGCCGATCTGGCCGCCAGCGCCTGGGACGAGGCGCTGGAGCTGGGTGAGAAACACGGCTACCGCAACGCGCAGACCACGGTGATTGCACCCACCGGCACCATCGGTTTGGTGATGGATTGCGACACCACCGGGATTGAGCCGGACTTTGCCCTGGTGAAGTTCAAGAAACTTGCGGGCGGCGGCTACTTCAAGATCATCAACCGCTCGGTGCCGTCGGCGCTGGAGGGGCTGGGCTACAGCTCTGCCCAGATCGAGGAGATCGTCTCCTACGCGGTTGGCCACGGCTCCATCGGCAATGCGCCTGCGATCAACCACACGTCGCTGGCCGGTCACGGGTTTGGCCCCAATGAGCTGGCCAAGGTGGACGCGGCGCTGGAGTCGGCCTTTGACATCCGCTTCGTGTTCAACCAGTGGACCCTGGGCGAGGATTTCTGCACCGGCGTGCTGGGCATCCCGGGCCCTAAGCTGAGCGATCCGACCTTCGACCTGCTGCGCCACCTGGGCTTCACCAAGAAGGACATCGACGCGGCCAATGACCACGTTTGCGGCACCATGACCCTGGAGGGCGCGCCGCACCTGAAGGAAGAGCATTACGCGATCTTTGACTGCGCCAACCCGTGCGGCAAGAAAGGCAAGCGTTTCCTGAGTGTTGACAGCCATATCTACATGATGGCCGCGGCCCAGAGCTTTATCTCCGGTGCGATCTCCAAGACCATCAACATGCCGAACTCGGCCACCATCGAGGACTGCCAGAAAGCCTATGAGCTGAGCTGGAGCCTGGGGGTGAAAGCCAACGCGCTCTACCGCGACGGCTCCAAGCTGAGCCAGCCGCTGGCGGCGGCGCTGGTCGAGGACGACGACGACGCGGCAGAGGTGCTGGAGAGCGGCTCGTCCCATGAGAAGGCCGCGGTGCTGGCCGAAAAGATCGTCGAGAAAGTGGTCATCAAGGAGGTGCTGAAATCGCACCGTACCAAGATGCCGCAGCGGCGCAAGGGCTATACCCAGAAGGCAGTTGTCGGCGGTCACAAGGTTTACCTGCGCACCGGCGAATATGAGGACGGCAACCTGGGCGAAATCTTCATCGACATGCATAAGGAAGGCGCAGGCTTCCGGGCGATGATGAACAACTTCGCCATCGCGGTGTCGGTCGGGCTGCAGTACGGCGTGCCGCTGGAGGAGTTCGTCGACGCCTTCACCTTCACCAAGTTCGAGCCCGCGGGCATGGTCCAGGGCAATGATTCGATCAAGAACGCGACCTCGATCCTCGACTATGTGTTCCGGGAGCTGGCGGTCAGCTATCTGGACCGCACCGATCTGGCGCATGTGAAACCCGAAGGCGCGACCTTTGACGATCTGGGCCGCGGCGAAGAAGAAGGCGTGTCGAACCTTTCGGAGCTGAGCGAAAGCGCTGCAACGCGGTCGCTGGAAGTGCTGAAGCAGATCTCCTCAACCGGCTATCTGCGCAAGCGTCTGCCGCAGGAACTGGTGGTGCTGCAGGGCGGCCAGCTGGACGCGGGTTTGCTGGGCACCGGAACCGATCCGGTGGCAGCGCTGCAAGCGCTCGTCCCGGAAACGACTGACGCACCGGCGCAAGCCACTGGCGGCATGGACGCGCGCACCAAGGCAAAAATGCAAGGCTACGAGGGCGAAGCCTGCGGCGAATGCGGCAACTACACGCTGGTGCGCAACGGCACCTGCATGAAATGCAACACCTGCGGGGGCACCTCCGGCTGCAGCTGAGGACCTCTGCCTGCGGCGCCGGCATACCCCCGACGGCGCCGCAAACAAATAACCGGAAGCAGGACAAAGCCTGCGTTCAACGAAATCCGGAACGGGTGCGCCCGTTCTGAACACCGGGATGGCCCAGGTAAGAAAATACTTTCGGGCAGTCAATGAAGGAGCCTGACCGGTGATAACTGGCTTCCTCTGATGCAGAGGAAGCCATTTTCTTTGCCTGACGCAGAAGGCGGATTTGGGCTGTACAGCAGTCTTATAATCAGAATTATGTTAATTAAAGATGTGCAGCTGGCAGAGGTGCGGTCTAACTTGAGCCTCTAAATCATTGAAAATTCAAGAATTTAGCGGCCTGAGCAACCCTTCCTGCGCAACGCTGGCGACCAGTTGGCCGTCCTCGGTATAAATGGCGCCCCGGTTGAAACCGCGGCCATTGCCGGTGAATGGCGCGTCCATAGTGTAAAGATGCCAGTTCTCGAAATGCACCGGCGCGTGGAACCACATGGCATGGTCCAGGCTGGCGGTCATGGCACCGGGTTTGTGGAACGTCAGCCCGTGCGGCCGCATCGAGGATCCCAGCAGACCGAAATCCGATGCATAGGCCATCAGGATATGCTGCAGTTCCGGCCCGGCGCCTTTGGCGGCCTCCATCCTGATCCACATATGATTGACGTCACTGGTTTTTTCGGGCGCCAGCGGATCGCGCGGCGCAACCTCGCGGATTTCAAAGGGCCGCGGGCGCGTGAATTCACCGCGCTTGGCCGGATCAACCCGGAACGCATTGCGCAGAAGGATTTCATGGCGCGGCTCCAAACCCTCGGGCCCGGAAACCTGCGGCATCGGATGCTGGTGCTGCCAGCCGTCTTCCTGGCCATGGAAGGATGCTGCCAGGTTCAGGATCTGCTTGCCGTTTTGCATCGCGACAACCCGGCGCGTGGTGAAGCTGCGGCCGTCGCGGGACGGATCGACCTCGTAAATGACAGGCCTGGAAGGATCGCCCGGACGGATGAAATACGCATGAAGCGAGTGGCATAACCGTCCGGAAACAGAAGCATAAGCCGCGGCCAGCGCCTGTGCGATCACCTGGCCGCCGTAGATGCGCGTCGGGGTTTCCCCGCCGGACCCGGAGCCGCGGTAAAGGTTGGTGTCCAATGTCTCCAGATCCAGCAGATCGAGAAGCACCTTGGCGGTATCGGTCATAAGCAGCGGCTTTCTATGGTCAGGTCTTTTACAGGCTCGTCATCATACCCGGAAACGCAGTGCGTGGAAGTCACGCTGTCAGCGCGCCATGCACAAGGGCTTTGAGCTCGGGGCGCGACGGGTACGAACTGGACGGCGCCAGCTGGGTCAGGAAGACAACGGACAGGTCCAGTTTGCGGTCGATCCAGAAGAACGTCGAGGCAATGCCGCCCCAGCTGAAATCGCCAACCGAACCCGGGCAGCGCGCGCGGGCCGGATTCAGCACCACAGCACCGCCAAGCCCAAAGCCCATACCCTCCATCGGCTGTTCTGCAAAGCTTTGCGGGCCCATCGAGGCGATTTCACCCGGGAGATGGTTTTGCGTCATAAAATCAGCAGTTTGCGGGCTGATGATAAAGCCGTCCCCGCAGCGCCCGCGGTGCCGTAGCATCTCAGCGAAGGCCATGTAGTCGTCCAGCGTTCCGACCAGGCCGCCGCCGCCGGAGTGCATGTCCGCTTGCTGAAACGGCGAGGTCTGCCAGCTGTCGGTCAGCCGCAGCGGATCTGCGCCAGTTTCGGCAGAATTCAGCGCCATGGCATCGCCGGCCAGCGGCGTATACAGCGAGGCGAAGCGGTTCCCTGCCCCGGCCGGCACCCGGAAACCGGTTTCGCCCATCCCGAGCGGCGCGAAAATTTCCTCAGCGAAAAATTGGCCCAGGGGTTTGCCGGACACCGCTTCGACGACACGGCCCAGCACATCTGTGGCCACCGAATACTCCCACCGGGAGCCCGGCTGGAAGGCCAGCGGCAGTTCCGCCAGGCGCGTCACCATCGGGGCAAGGTCGCCCTGACCGGGCTTGAACAGCACTTCCGCTGTCTCCATCGCCTCCGGCACAAGGCCGGGGTTGAAGGCGTAACTCAGCCCGCTGGTGTGGGTCAGCAGCTGGTGCAGCGTTGGAACCGGGCACGGTTCTGTCTGGCTGATCGCGGTGGCACCTGGAACCAGGGCCTGCATGTTGCTGAATTCCGGGAGAAAATCGCTGAGCGGCGCGTCCAGATGGAACAGCCCCCGTTCCAGCAGGATCATCATCGCCAGCGACGTCACCGGCTTGGTCATCGAATAAAGCCGCACCAGGGTGTCGCGGCTGAACGGCAGCTGCTCTTCGATGTTGCGCAGGCCTGCAGCGTGAAAGAACAACTCCTCGCCGCCGCGTTTCACCAGCAGCGTGCTTCCGGGATATTTTCGTTCATCCACATAGCGTTGCTGCCAGGATTTAATCCTGCTGAACCGGTCAGCCTGCATCTCTGCTCTCCCGTCTTGTGCCAGTTTCCTTGCAAGCCGGTATGCATTGGCAAGCGGAAAAATGAAACCCAATTGCCAGTCTTCCGCGCAATCCAAACCGGGATCCGGGCATTTACAGCTTACGATGTTTTTTCATATTCACATCCTTTTGTGTATTCGCATTCCCAAGGGAATTGTCTTAGAACTTCAAGAAGAAGGACAGCAAGGAATTACATCTGATGACGAGTATTCTGGTGTTGAACGGCCCCAATCTGAACCTGCTCGGCACCCGGCAGCCGGAGGTCTACGGATCTGTCACCTTGGCGATGGTGGAGCAGGAATGCAAAGCGCATGGCGCAACGCTGGGCTTTGACGTGGAATGCCTGCAGTCCAATCACGAGGGCGCGCTGATCGACGCCATTCACGCCGCCAAAGGCGTGCATCAGGGGATTATCCTGAATGCCGGGGCCTATACCCATACCTCCATCGCGCTGATGGATGCCTTGATTTCCGTGGAAATCCCGGCGGTTGAGGTGCATCTTTCAAACATTCACGCGCGCGAGACGTTCCGCCACACGTCCTATATCGCCAAGGCGGCGCTGGGTCAGATCTGCGGCTTTGGCGCAAAAGGCTACCTGCTGGCGCTGGATGCCTTGGCAGCGCATCTGGATGAGGCTGCACCGTCATGAAGTTAAAGGATTATTTGAGCTTCCTGTGCGGCGTCCAGAGCACCGAGGAACTGTGGTGCGAGCATGTGAAGCAAATGGCCGCCTTTGGATTTGACCGGCTGATTTACGGGCACACCCGTTTCAGGACGGAGACCTCGCTGGGCGACCCCGAAGATTTCGTTATCCTGTCCAATCATCCGAACGAGTACCTGAACGGGTTTCTGAAAGAGGGGCTGTATTTGTCGGCGCCCATGCTCCGCTGGGCGCTGGAAAACGAAGGCGCCGGCAGCTGGCGCATTGCCGCGGACATGGCCGCCACCGGCACGCTGACGCCAGAGGCCAGAAAAGTGCAGGAGTTCAACCAGAAGCTGGACATGACGGCCGGCTATACGATCAGCTTTCATTCCGTGTCGAACCGGTACAAGGGCGCGATCTCGCTGGCTGCCAAGCCTGGCATGAGCCAGGACGACGTCGACACGCTGTGGGCGGACCGCGGCGAGGATATCGTGCTGATGAACAATGTGGCGCACCTGAAGATCCTCACCCTGCCCTATGCCTCGCCCAAGCGCAACTTGACCAAGCGGCAGCGGGAGGTTCTGCAATGGGTCGGCGACGGCAAGACCACGCAGGATATCGCGCTGCTGATGGGGCTCACTCCCGCTACGATTGAAAAACACCTGCGTCTTGCCCGGGAGTCCCTGGCGGTGGAGACCACTGCGCAGGCCGTTCTGAAGGCTGCGCTGCACAATCAGATGTACGTCGTCGACGCCTGAACCGGACCCGGGGCGGATCCGAAGCGCAGCTGCCAGAGTTTTGAATTCTTTTGTTTATCCGAAAGCTCCCGGTCCGCTGCGCGGGCTGGGAAAGTGTCTGACGCGCCAGGGGCCGACGCCAATCAGCATCAAAAAGTATGGAATTCAGTACTACCGTTATAGGGTAATTCACTGCATGTTGCACGTGTTCCGTGAGTGGTGGCTTTGGCCTAGGAACTTTGGGTAACGACCCTTGCGATTTCAAGGCTCTCCTACCTGGTCGGGTATAGGCGCGTATTGGTCCGCGTCTATCCCGGATACCGGAGGGGCTCCATCCATCCCCATCAGTGGGGCCCCTCACCCTTCCCCTCAACCTTCGAAGCCGCTTCAGCCCGCCTGCCCGGCCGCGTCCTGCGCCCGCCGCAGCCCGCGGCGGACTGCCGGCACAAAAAAACCGGCGGGTGGACAACGCCACCCGCCGGTCAATTCGCAAACTATCAGCGGTGCTGATCAGCCCTGAGCGGCCTTTGCCACTTCTGCTGCAAAGTCTTCTTTCTCGACTTCGATGCCTTCGCCGACTTCCACGCGGACAAAGCCGGTGATGGTGGCGCCAGCTTCCTTGGCAGCGGCTTCCACGGTCAGGTCCGGGTTCACCACGAACTGCTGGTTCAGCAGGGTCGATTCAGCCACGAACTTCTTCATGCGGCCTTCGATCATCTTCTCGATCACCTGTTCCGGCTTGCCGGATTCACGGGCGATGTCGATCTGAACCTGCTTTTCCTTCTCGACGATGGAGGCGTCCAGCTCAGCTTCGGACAGCGCGGCGGGGTTCACAGCCGCGATGTGCATCGCAACCTGCTTGCCGATCGCTTCGTCGCCGCCGTTCATCGCAACCAGAACGCCGATCTTGCCCATGCCCGCGGTGGCCGCGTTGTGGATGTAAGACACGACGGTCTCGCCTTCCAGCTTCTCCAGACGGCGCAGCGACATGTTCTCGCCGATGGTGGCGATCTTGTCGGTCAGGGTCGCCTCGACGGTCTTGCCGCCCAGGTCGGCTGCTTTCAGCGCTTCGACGTCGTCTGCGTTCAGAGCGGCCTTGGCGATGGCTGCGACCATTTCCTGGAATTCGCTGTTCTTGGCAACGAAGTCGGTTTCGGAGTTCACTTCAACCGCAACGCCTTTGCCGCCTTCGACGACCACGGCCACCAGGCCTTCAGCAGCGGTACGGCCGGATTTCTTGGCGGCTTTCGCCAGGCCCTTGGTGCGCAGCCAGTCAACAGCGGCTTCCATGTCGCCGTTGTTTTCGACCAGTGCTTTCTTCGCATCCATCATGCCTGCGCCGGTGGATTCGCGCAGTTCTTTCACCATTGCTGCAGTGATTGCCATGTTAGGCTCCCTCAGTTCAAAAACGGATTTGGGGCAGGAAATACCCTGCCCCGCATGTCAATTCCGTGACAGGACGGATCAGGCTTCGGCGGCGGCTTCTTCAGCCACGGCTTCTTCTGCCGGTGCTTCTTCCAGCGCGCCCAGGTCAACGCCTGCAGCGCCCAGCTGAGCCGACATGCCGTCCAGAGCCGCACGGGCCACTAGGTCGCAGTACAGCGAGATGGCGCGCGATGCGTCGTCGTTGCCCGGGATGATGTAGTCCACGCCGTCGGGCGAGCAGTTGGTGTCGACAACAGCCACAACCGGGATGCCCAGTTTCTTGGCTTCGGCGATGGCCAGCGCTTCTTTTTTCACGTCGATGACGAACAGCAGGTCCGGCACGCCGCCCATTTCGCGGATGCCGCCCAGGGAGGCCTGCAGCTTCTCCTGGTCGCGTTCCATGCCCAGACGCTCTTTCTTGGTCAGGCCTTCGGCGCCACCGGACATCTTCTCGTCGATTTCCTTCAGGCGGTTGATCGACTGGGAAACGGTTTTCCAGTTGGTCAGGGTGCCGCCCAGCCAGCGGTGGTTCATGTAGTACTGAGCGGATTTCTCAGCGGCTTCAGCGACCGGGCCGGCTGCCTGGCGCTTGGTGCCGACGAACAGCACGCGGCCGCCTTTGGCGACGGTGTCACGGACAACCTGCAGCGCCTGGTCCAGCATCGGAACAGTCTGGGTCAGGTCCATGATGTGGATGCCGTTGCGCGAGCCGTAGATGAACGGCGACATGCGCGGGTTCCAGCGCTGAGTCTGGTGGCCGAAGTGAACGCCAGCTTCCAGCAGCTGACGCATGGTGAACTCAGGAAGAGCCATGCTATTCTTTCCTTTCCGGTTTCTATCCTCGGCGGGGGTTCAGAGCAGATGCTCCAACCGGGGGTCCGTCAGGGATGTCTCCCCTGATCAGGCCAAACCCCGCCTGCGGGTTCGTAGCCGCGCCTATAGATCAGATATTGTCAGCTGACAAGTGTCCGGCCGCAGAAATCGGCAGCCGGCGCGATTTTTCAGCTTTGCAAGGCTTTCCGATGGCCGCTGCGCACCAAATCCTCGGCCCGGGCGGCCAGCGCCTTGCGGTCGGGGAAATCCGACACTTTCAACGGCGGGTGATAGATCAGCTCTACCGCGCCCTGGCGCGGGGCGGCCAGCACCTTGAGCAGATGCGGCCCGAAATCCATATCGCCCCACCAGCCGTAAAACCGGGCGGGCGCCCCTTTGGGTGCATGATACACCACGGACACTGGCTGAACGTGCAGGCCATCGCGCAGATGATCATTGAAGAAAGCGGCAAAGAGTGTTGTTTTAAAACGCAAAACACGCAACCCGTCGGTTGACGTGCCTTCCGGGAAAAACAACAGCTTATGCCCGGCGCGCAGGCGCTGCTCGAACAGATCCGCCTGCTCTCTGGCTTTCTTGGGGTTGCGCTCGATGAACACGGTGCCGGTGGCCCGCGCCAGCCAGCCAATGCCGGGCCATCCGGCGACCTCTGCCTTGGAGACGAAATAGATCCGCTTGCGCGCGTTCAGCGCGAAGATGTCCAGCCAGGAGGAATGATTGGCAACAACCGGGCCGCGCTGCCGCATCAGGGTGCCGCGGGTTATGTAACGGATCCCCATCAGGCGGAACGCGTTGCGGCAGACAAACTGGGTGATGAACGGCGTCACCGGCCGCTGGAGCCCGAACAGCGGCCGCTCCACCAGCCGCACGGCCAGCAGCAGCAGCAGGCCGCCGAACACCAGCAGCGCCAGCGGCACCCCGCGCAGCAGCACCAGGCACCAGCCCAGGGCGGTGATGCGGACCCGGTCCGGGGCTTCCTCGCTGTGCCAGCTGATGCTCATGGGCGGGCGCGGCCTCCGGCGTAGATCTTGCGCTGGCGCTCATTCATCCGGGCGGTGTCCAGGATCAGGCAGACATCGGTGGTGTTGAACGCATGGTCGATACAGGCGCCTTCGCCGACAAATCCGCCAAGCCGCAAGTAGGCCTTGATCAGCGCAGGCGTCTCCAGCATCGCGCGTTTGCGGTCAAGATCAGCTTCGGCCACCAAATCCATGGGCTGAAAGGATTTCGACCGCACGCGCAGCTCCGGCGGCGCGAGGTGGCCGTGGTGCAGCATGGCCAGCGGGCCGGCCAGCTGCTGCGGATCGGTTCCGTGAAAGCTCGCGACCCCGAACAGAACCTCGATCCCGTGCGCCGCGACATAATCCGCCAGCCCGGACCAGAGGTGGAACATCGCCATCCCGCCACGGTAATCGGGGTGCAGACAAGACCGCCCCAGCTCCAGCAGGCGGCGGCCGGAGGATTTCAGAACGCTCAGATCATATTCGTCTTCGGAGTAGAACTGCCCGGCCTTTGCCGCCTGATCGTCCCGCAGCAGCCGGTAGACGCCGGCGACCGTGCCCGTGGCGGTATCGGTGACCAGCATATGGTCAAAGAACGGGTCGAACCGGTCCTGCTCCAGCCCGGCCGCGTGATCCACCATCGCGCCGCCACCGCCCAGTTCCCGCACGAACACCTCATACCGCAGGGCCTGGGCAGCGCGCAGCTCTGCCTCCGTGCCGGCGATTTTGACGGAAAACTCCGGGGCGCGGTGTTGCATTCGCTTTCCTTGCATGTTTCAGGCTTGAGCGCAGCTTGCCCTTGGGGCAAAGAGTGCGCGGCAATTAAGGCTAATTCGAGGGAGTTCGTTAACCCTTCATAAACCGTTATGGCTCAAAGACGGGAATAAGGGAGACGCGCGCTCCGTCAATCACGAGCTTTCCTTGATCGGGAAAATTCACGGTGATCTTGCCGCCAGCGTTCGACTGCACCTGACCGATCCCCCATTCGGGGTGATCCGGGTGCCGGACGAACATGCCGGGGGCTAAAATAGCGTTGAGGTCATTCATTTGCGGGTGGCCCAGTTCGGAGGAAGTATAAGTTATGGGTGTAGATAACGCCAATCTGGCAGCATTGGTAGGGTCCCGGATCTGCCATGATCTGATCAGCCCGGTCGGCGCCATCAACAACGGTCTGGAACTGCTGGGCATGGCCGGCAGCATGTCGGGCCCGGAGCTGGAGCTGATCTCCGACAGCGTCGCCAACGCCAATGCGCGTATCCGCTTCTTCCGCGTCGCCTTTGGCGCGGCCGGCGACCAGCAGATGGCGCGGGCCGAAATCGTCTCGGTGCTGGAAGACATCAGCAAGGGCGGGCGCATCAAGTACCAGTGGTCGCCGCTGGAGGGCTGCACCCGCAGCGAGGCCCGGCTGGCCCTGCTTTCGGCGCTCTGCCTTGAAACGGCGCTGCCTTATGGCGGCACGGTCAAGATCTTCTGCGCCGACGGCAAATGGACGGTGATGGGCGAAGGCAGCAAGCTGAATGTGGATGATGAGCTGTGGGCGCGGGTCAGCGGCGGCACATCCAACGCCGAAATCACCCCGGCACTGGTCCAATTCGCGCTGCTGCCCGAAGCGGCCAAAGAGGCGAACCGCACCGTCCGGCTGGAGCAGAACCTGGAAAAGATCACGCTGCAGTTCTGACCGGGTCTGACCGGGCGGCACCTTCACAAAGAAACGCCGGGTCTTGCGCCCGGCGTTTTGCGTTTTCAGCGGTGTCAGGCGCGGGTCGTGCCGTTGCCGCGCACCAGGTATTTGAAACTGGTGAGCTGCGCCGCGCCCACCGGACCGCGGGCGTGCATCTTGCCGGTGGCAATGCCGATCTCTGCCCCCATGCCGAACTCGCCGCCGTCGGCAAACTGGGTCGAGGCATTGTGCATCAGGATGGCGCTGTCCAGCTCGGCAAAGAACTTCTGAACTGCGGCCTCGTCCTCGGTGATGATGCAGTCGGTGTGCTGGGAGTGATGCGTGCGGATGTGCTGGATGGCGTCATCAATGCCCGCTACCTGCTTGGCAGCGATGATGGAATCCAGATACTCCTTGCCCCAGTCATCCGCCGTTGCGGCGGTCATGCCGTCCGGTCCGGGCAGCCCTTCCCCGGCGCGGATTTCCACGCCGGCAGCGGCCAGCGCTTCCAAAACCGCCTTGCCCAGCGTCGGCGCAATGTCCTGGTGGATCAGCAGGCATTCGGCGGCGCCGCAGATACCCGTGCGCCGCGTCTTGGCGTTCACCACCACGTCCAGCGCCTTTTGAGGGTCGGCGGCTTTGTCGAGGTAAATGTGCACGATGCCTTCGAGGTGGGCAAAAACCGGCACCCGGGCCTCGCGCTGGACAAGCCCGACCAGGCCCTTGCCGCCGCGGGGCACGATGACATCGACATAGTCTGTCATGGTCAGCAGCTCCTGCACCGCCGCGCGGTCGCGGGTCGGCACCAGCTGCACGGCGTCCTCGGGCAGGCCTGCGGATTTCAGGCCCTCTGCCAGGCAGGCATGGATGGCCTGAGACGAGTGGAAGCTTTCGGAGCCGCCGCGCAGGATGACCGCATTGCCCGATTTGAGGCACAGCGCGCCGGCATCGGCGGTCACATTGGGGCGGCTTTCATAGATCACGCCGATCACCCCCAGCGGGGTGCGCACGCGCTGGATTTTCAGGCCGGAGGGCTGCTCCCATTCCTCCATCACCTCGCCAACCGGATCACGCTGCCCGGCCACCGCACGCAGGCCGTCGACGATGCCCTGGATCCGGGCCTCGTCCAGCATCAGCCGGTCCATCATCGCGTCCGTCAGGCCCTTGCCACGGCCGAACTCCAGATCCTTGGCATTTGCCGCGATGATCTCCGCCCGGCGGCTCCAGACCGCGTCTGCAGCGGCGGTCAGGGCCGCCTCTTTGCGATCAGCGCTGGCTGTCGCCAGGATTTGCGCCGCTTGCTTTGCACGTTTGCCAAGCTCCGCCATCACGGCGGGAATATTCTCGTTGTCTTTCATGTGTCTCGCGCCTTTGCCGGTCCCTGTCTGGCACTTCCGTGCTTGCCGGCTGGAATACCCTATCAGGTTGTCTGATCAAAGCGCCATATCATCGCGGTGAATCAGCGCAGCGCGGGCGGGATAGCCCAGCGTGGCCTCGATATCATGCGAGCGGCGCCCCTGAATGGCGCGGGCCTCGTCGGCGGTGTAGCGCGACAGCCCCTGCCCCAGTTTGCGCCCGTCTGGGCCGAGGATGGCCAGCGGATCGCCGCGGCCAAAGTCACCCTCCACATGACGGACGCCTGCGGGCAGCAGGCTGTTGCCGGACATCAGCGCGCGGGCGGCGCCCTCGTCGATGGTCAGGACGCCACGCGTCTTCATCGCGCTGATCCAGCGTTTGCGCGCAGTTTGCGGATCGCCCTGCCCGGTGAACCAGGTGCAAGCGGCGCCATCTTCGAGATTTTTCAAAGGGTTCAGAGGCGAACCTTCGGTGATCGCCATCTCACATCCCGCCGCTGTCGCCATTTTCGCAGCCAGCAGTTTTGTGATCATCCCACCCTTGGACAGGCCGGAGACACCATCGCCCGCCATCGCCTCGATCTCGGGCGTTATCTCGTCAATCCGGTCATAGCGTTTGGCATCCGGGTCCAGCGCCGGGTTGGCGCTGTAAAAGCCATCAACATCGGACAGCAGGATCAGGCAGTCGGCCCCGACCGTCACCGCCACCTGCGCGGCCAGGCGGTCATTGTCGCCATAGCGGATTTCGTCGGTTGCGATGGTGTCGTTTTCGTTGACGATCGGCACCGCGCCCATGCTCAGCAGCGTTTCCAGCGTCGCGCGGGAGTTCAGGTAGCGGCGGCGGTTTTCGCTGTCTTCCAGCGTCACCAGAACCTGCGCAGTGGTGATCCGGTGCGGCGCCAGCGCCTCCTCATAGGCGCGGGCCAGGCGGATCTGGCCAACGGCGGCGGCGGCCTGGGATTTCTCCAGCGGCAGATCTGCGCGGGGCAGCCCCAGCACGCCCCTGCCCAGGGCGATGGAGCCGGAGGAAACCAGCACCACATCGGTGCCGCGGGATTTCAGCCAGGCGACGTCATTGGCCAGCGAATGCAGCCAGCCGGCCCGCAGCTCGCCGGTGCCCCGGTCGACCAGCAGCGCCGAGCCGATCTTGACGACGATCCGTTTTGCCGAGGTCAGGGCTGCCAAGGCTGTTCCTCCTCGGCGGGCTTCATCCGCACGCGGTCATCGTCGATTTCGGCCCGCACGGCGCGCAGCACCTCGTTGAGGCCTTCGCGGCTGACGCCGGACATCATCATCACCGGCCCGCCCACGGCGGCCTCCAGCGCGGCGCGTTTCTCCTCCCGCTCTTCGGGGTCGAGCGCGTCGACCTTGTTCAGCGCGGTGATGCGGGGTTTGGTGGCAAGCTCGCCGCCATAGGCCTCAAGTTCGCCGATGATGGTTTCGTAGTCTTCGACCACCGTTTCCGACGTGCCGTCGACTAAATGCAGCAGCACCGCACAGCGTTCGACATGGCCCAGGAAGCGGTCGCCAATGCCGCGGCCCTCATGCGCGCCTTCGATCAGGCCGGGGATGTCCGCCACCACAAATTCGGTGTTGTCGATGCCCACCACGCCCAAGTTCGGGTGCAGGGTGGTAAAGGGGTAGTCGGCGATTTTGGGCCGCGCGTTCGAGGTCGCCGCCAGGAAGGTGGATTTGCCCGCGTTCGGCAGACCCAGAAGACCCGCATCTGCAATCAGCTTGAGCCGCAGCCAGATGGTGCGGTCTACGCCCTCCTGCCCCGGGTTGGCGCGGCGCGGCGCCTGGTTGGTGGAAGATTTGAAATGCAGGTTGCCAAAGCCGCCGTTGCCGCCCTTGGCCAGCAGCACCCGCTGGCCCGGTTCGGTCAGGTCGGCCAGCACGGTTTCCTGATCCTCGTCGAGGATCTCGGTCCCCACCGGAACCCGCAGGATGATGTCGTCGCCGTCCTTGCCGGTGCGCTGGCGGCCCATGCCGGACTGGCCGTTCTTGGCAAAGAAATGCTGCTGATAGCGGAAGTCGATCAGGGTGTTCAGCCCCTCGGTGACCTCGGCCCAGACAGAGCCGCCCTTGCCGCCGTCGCCGCCGTCGGGGCCGCCGAATTCGATGTACTTCTCACGCCGGAAGCTGACGCAGCCGTTCCCGCCGGCGCCCGAACGGATGTAGACTTTTGCCAGATCGAGGAATTTCATGACAGCTCCTTAATGCGGCAGGATCTTGCGGCCTGCCCGCGCAGTACAAGTGTCCCGCCAAGGCGCGGAGCTTTGACGGGAGTGTTTCGTTTGCCTTACCGCAAAGCGCGCGCCGCGCCAATCACAGTTTTCGGCTGTAGGTCCAGGTTGGAACAGTGGCGTCACGCGCGACAGAAAAGCTTTCGGCGTCGCCCAGGTAGTCAAAACCGCAATGGAGCAGCACCCGCGCAGAGGCCGGGTTGTCCTGGAACACGCAGGCAAACATCGCCGCGTTGTTTTGCGGATTTGCATCGACCAGCGCCTTGAGCGCCGCAGAGGCAAGCCCGGTATTCCAAAACGGCGGTGCGGTCCAGTACGACACTTCAGACTGGTTGCGGTCCATCCGTTTCAGGCCGATCACGCCCTTCAGCTCGGCATCGCCATCGGCGGTGCCATCAATCACCCAGACGTCCTCGTCCCGCTCATCCGCCATGGCACGCGCCACAAAAGCCTCTGCCGCGCCCGGCGGCAGCGGGTGCGGGATCGACCGGGTCATGCGGGCAACGCGCTCGTCGCTGACGTAATGCTCAATCAGCCCGGCATCAGATTTCCGCACCGGGCGCAGAATGAAACGTTCGGTTTCAATGACCTGCTGGCACACGATTTGATCCAGATTCATGGATGTGCTCCTCCTCTGCCGTATTTTTGCGGGCTCACAAGGCCCTCATTATTGTGGCGGCCAAAATCAGATGTGCACGCCCTGCCCCTGCGGCAAGGCACGCGCTGTTCAAATTGCGCAAAACTTCCCGTTGGCCGGGCGTGAACACCCGGGAGCCGCGGCGCTGCGCTGGGGGGCTTGGCCTGTGCTGGGAAAATCATCATACACTCGCATACTCAAAAACAGAAAGAGGGACCGGCCTTATAGCCGATCCCCCTAAAGATTTCTTTACCCTTCGGGTCGGCTTACTCAGCGGCCTCCGCCACTGGGAGAACCGATACAAAGGTGCGGCCTTTCAGGCCTTTGCGGAAGCTTACAGCACCGTCAGCAGTGGCAAACAGAGTGTGGTCTTTGCCCATGCCCACGCCTTCGCCGGCCCAGAATTTGGTGCCGCGCTGACGCACGATGATGTTGCCTGCGATGGCCGCCTGGCCACCGAAGAGTTTCACGCCAAGGCGGCGACCAGCAGAGTCGCGGCCGTTACGGGAGGAACCGCCAGCTTTTTTATGTGCCATTCTCTCTCTCCTTAGCCTTTGGCCAGCTCTTTGGCCTGCTCAACCCACTCGGGCTTCACTTTGACTGCTTCGATACCAGCAATGTCGTCTTCGGACAAGGCTGCGATCTGGGCAAAGCTGGTGAAGCCTGCTTCTGCCAGTTTCTTGGCAGCTGCGGGGCCGACGCCGGTCAGCTGGGTCAGGTCGTCCGAGGCAGCAGCGTCAGCAGCCGGGGCAGCTTTGGCAGCAGCTTTCGGAGCGGATTTGGTTGCACCCGATGCCAGGATCTCGGTGATCCGGACCAGGGTCAGTTTCTGACGGTGGCCTTTGGTGCGCTTGGAGGAGTGCTTCCGGCGGCGCTTCACAAAGTTGATCAGCTTATCGCCTTTGATCTGGTCGATCACTTCTGCCTTCACGGCAGCGCCTTCCACCAGCGGAGCGCCCACAACGGGTGCGTCGCCGCCAAGCATCAGAATTTCGTCGAACTGGATGGTGTCGCCAGCATCTGCAGCAAGTTTTTCAACGCGGAGCACGTCGCCCGCCTGAACCTTGTACTGCTTGCCGCCAGTCTTGAGGACCGCAAACATGTGCGTCTTTCCTTTTCTTACCGCGTCCTACGGCCCCCTTGCGGGCGTTCCGGCTGATGCCGCCTCGAACAGCGCGCCCCTGTGCGGGGCGGATTACAAGTAAATCCCGGCACACGGATTCCGGGCCGGGATGCGGGCTTATGGTTTGGAAAGCCGGGGCTGTCAACCGTTTTTCCACAGGCGGCATCAACGGTTTGCCGGGTCAGATATCCTGCCCCGGTGTCAGCTCGGCCATGCGGTGCGCCAGCTCCTCAAAGCGGTTGGCGGTGATTTCATACTGCACCGCATTCAACAGCTCGTAAACCCGCTGCATCGGCGCCTCCTCCAGCGCCTCGACATAGGCCTGGACCTCAGCGTCGGTGAATTCCTGATAGGTATAGGCAGAGGCCGCCAGGCTGGAGGCCTGCAGGCTGAGGCGCAAGTCGCCTTCCTGCTCCTTCATCAGCGCCCGCAGGCCGTCGGCGTCCAGCTCCAGCTCAATCACGCCCGCGGCGGCTGCGGCCATCAGAAAGCGGAACTGGATCTGCTGCAGCGCCCGCACGCCGGTGCCGGCCGCATCAATGGCCGATCCCATCCGCTGGTACATGGCGACGCGCTCGCTGCCCTCCTTCACCAGACCGGAAATGATCCGGTTGCCGGCCAGCTGCTTCACCTCGTCATCCTCAATCAGATGAGAGGCGTTTTCCGCCCGCACCAGCCGCTTGCCCAGATCGCTGGCATAAAAGGCTGAGGCGTGATCCAGCGCCTCGTCATCCAGCGTGTTCTCCAGAATCTCCACGGCAAGCCCGCGCATTTCGCGGGTGTCGAACACGTCTTGCGACAAGTCGGTCCACTGGCTGCCGAAGGCGCCGGTGTCAAAGCCCAGCATTTCCGGCGCGCTGGAGGCGGAGAGCGCAATGCTGTCGAGCGCCACATCAAATCCGGTCACTTCCAGAAACGCCTCCACCCGTTCGCGGTCTGCGGCCCGGGCCGCCAGCGGCACGGCGGCGATGGCGAAACACAGCACGGCGAGGACACGGACAAACACAGCGGGGGTTTGGGCGATCATCTGCATAGGGCAAATCTAGGCAAAAACCTTTGGCTGGCAACGGATACCCGGCTTTTTTTGTCAAAGGCGCATTTCGCCCCTTGCGCCAGTCCGGAATCAACATTAAACCGCGCCTCACCCCCCGCGGAGAGGTGCCGGAGTGGTCGAACGGGGCGGTCTCGAAAACCGTTGTGGGTGCAAGCCCACCCAGGGTTCGAATCCCTGTCTCTCCGCCACTTTCCCTTACAGACCGCTTCCCGGACAAGACGAACGGCGTGCGTCAAAATGACGAGCCGCCTTCGGGTTTGGCTGGTTGGCTGTGCTTTCCTCTGTCCGGACGGCCTGCAGCCATCCACCCAAAGAGAGCGCCACAACCTACTGGCATCAAACGAAAAAGGCCGGACATTTCTGCCCGGCCTTATGTGTTTCAAGCTGCGCGGATCAGGCGCGGCGGCGGCGTCCGCCGGCGCGGCCGCCACGGCCGCGCCCTTCTTCGCCTTCGGCAGCCGGCGGCTTGTTGAACTTGATCCACTCCCCGCCGTGCGGGTCGTTGTTGGTCAGGAAGTTGGCCGCGCGGATGGCTTCCATTTCCTTACCGGCGCGCGGCTTGGTGGAGCCCAGGCCGAACATGGTGACAAATGCCTCATCGTCCATCCCTTCCGGCAGGATGATGCCGGCCGCTTCGACCATGGCCTTCTTCTCGGCAATGGCCTTTTGGGTCACCGGCAGTGCCACCGGGTTCATGATCGCGGAGGTCATGCCCGCGCCCATGGCCATCGGCAAGAAGGCGTTGTTGATGCCATGACGGTTCGGCAGGCCGAAGGAGATGTTGGACGCACCGCAAGTGGTGTTCACGCCCAGTTCCTCGCGCAGGCGGCGGACCAGGGCAAACACCTGAAGGCCGGCGGTCGCCATTGCGCCAACCGGCATCACCAGCGGGTCGACCACGATGTCATGCGCCGGGATGCCGAAATCGGCAGCGCGCTCAACGATCTTCTTGGCGACGGCAAAGCGCACATCGGGATCTTCCGAAATGCCGGTGTCGTCGTTGGAGATTGCTACAACCGGGACATTATACTTTTTGACCAGCGGCAAGATCTGCTCCAGACGCTCTTCTTCGCCAGTGACGGAGTTCAGCAGCGGACGGCCTTCGCAGACCTCCAGGCCGGCTTCCAGCGCGCCCGGCACCGAAGAGTCGATGCACAGCGGAACATCAACCAGCCCCTGCACCAGTTCGATGATTTTCCTCATCAGCGGCGGCTCGGTCTCGTTCGGGTTCGGATTGGAGTTGTAGACCACACCCGCATTGATATCGAGAACGGTTGCCCCGGCCAGAACCTGTGCCACAGCGTCCTTCTCGACGGTGGAGAAATCGCCGGCTTCCAGCTCGGCCGCCAGTTTCTTGCGGCCGGTCGGGTTGATGCGCTCCCCGATCACGCAGAACGGCTCATCAAAGCCCAGGATCGCGGTTTTGGTTTTTGATTCTACGACTGTACGGGTCATTGTTGATCCTTAGGAGTTGACCGGCTTCGCCGAGGCGCCGCCGTTGTTGATGGCCCAGGTGGCATTGGTCTTGATGCCGCCCAGCGGGAAGAAATGGACGTTGGTGATGTTGAAATCCGGGTTCTCGGCCTTGTAGGCGGCCAGTTCGGCAACGACATCGTTCGGCTCGTAGGGCAGCAGCAGCTTGGAGACGTCCATCGCGCGTTTCTGCAGCACCTTCAGCGACGGGCCAACACCGCAAGCAATAGCGAATTTGATCAGGGTCTGCAGCTTGGCCGGGCCCGCGATGCCGATGTGGATCGGCAGGTCGACGCCCGCAGCCTTCAGGCCGTTTGCCCATTCGATGATCGGCTTGGCCTCAAACGCGAACTGGGTGGCCAGTGCCATTTTGGCGTCGGTGCGCTCAGAGAATTTCTGTTTCCACTGAAGCGCTTCGGAGACGTTTTTGGTAGAGCCATCCGGGTCGATATCCTTGTTGCCTTCCGGGTGGCCGGCAACGTGCAGGCTGGTGAAGCCCGCCTTGTCGAACAGGCCGGTTTCCAGCAACTGCATGGAGCTGTGGAAGTCGCCATGCGGTTTGGCAACACCGCCGGCCAGCATCAGCGCCTGCTTGACGTCCGCCTCGCCCTGGTAGCGGGCGATCCAGTCGGCCAGGGTGGCCTCGTCCTTGATGATCCGCGCCGGGAAGTGCGGCATCACCGGGAAGCCTTCGGCGTTCAGGCGCTTGGCGGTGGCGACCATATCCTCGATCGGGGTGCCTTCGATGTGCGCGATATAAACGCGGGTGCCGGCCGGCAGCAGGTCGCGGAAGTTCTCGACCTTTTCCGCGGTGCGCGGCATGACTTCGATCGAGTAGTCCTGCAGGAAGGCTTCGACCTGCGGGTTGACGGTCTGGGCAGCGCCAGTGTCACGTTTCTTAAAGTTCAGCAAAGCCATCACGGCCTCCCAAGAGTGGTCTGCGGGTCAAGCCCATCCGTCATTTGCAATCAGCGCCTTCAGGCGGTCCTGATCATACTCAGCTTCCAGGCGTCTGGCCTCGGCTTCGGCAACATCGGCTGCCTCGCCGTCGGCGGAAAACGGGGCTGCCTTGCGCCACTCGGCAAGATAGGCGTCCGCGTCCTTGGCGTTCACCTTCATGGCCGCACGGTCGATGGCCTGCTCGAACCGCTCTTCGAGCTGGCGCTTGGCGCCGCCGCGGCCCTTGCCAACGATGACCTGCGCAGGAATGTCGCGCCAGTAAACGATCGTAACGTCGGGCATGCCCTGATTTCCTCCTAACCTGGATAGACCACGTTCTAGAGCGGCGGCGCTCGGCAAGTTGGTCGAATTTCGACAACACGATGGGATTGAGCGACGTTTTGCTGTTGCGACCCTAGCTTTGTGCACCTTCGAATGCCACAGCGGTGTACCGCCAAAATATTCATATGGATTATGAGGAACCCGCTAGGCAGCGGAAATTGCTTCGCTTCTGGCGGCTGGAGCTTGCGCCGCCGCAGCTGCGCACCTATTGTCACAGTTAACACGATAATCGGAGGGCGTGAATCATGGCGCCCAGGCGCTCGAAAGGTGCGGGCGCGTTTCCCCAAGCGGTTGAAACCCCTGCACCGGCCCGTCCCGATCCAGATGCGCTTTATGCTGCATTGGATTTGGGAACAAACAGCTGCCGTATGCTGATTGCCCAGCCCAAGGGCAGCGGCATACATGTGGTGGACAGCTTCTCCAAGTCGGTGCAACTGGGCGCCGGGCTGGAGCGGACCGGACGGCTGTCGCGGTCCTCGATGGCGCGCACCATCCAGGCGCTGCGCATCTGTCAGCAAAAGCTCAAGCGCAACAGGGTCCGGCGGATGCGGCTGGTCGCGACCGAGGCTTGCCGCCGGGCCAAGAACGCCCGCGACTTCATTCGTCAGGTCAAGCGCGAGACCGGGCTGACGCTGGAAATCATCCAGCCGGAGGAGGAGGCGCGGCTGGCGGTCATCTCCTGCGCGCCGCTGGTTTCGACCAAGACGGAACAGCTGCTGGTGGTCGATATCGGTGGCGGCTCGACGGAACTGGTGTGGATCGACATTTCCTCCGTCCCGCGGCGCGACCGCCCGTCGGCGATCATGCGGCTGCACAACGGCTTCCAGCTGAGCGAAAGCCCCTTCCCCGCTGCCAAGGTTGTGGATTGGATTTCCGTGCCGCTGGGGGTCGCCACTTTGCGCGATCAGTTCAACGATGTGGAGGATGACGCCGCCCGCTTTGCACTGATGAGCTGGTTCTTTGAGGAGAACCTGGCGGATTTCGCCCCCTACAAGAATGAGCAGGCGCGCGCAGGGTTTCAGATCGTCGGCACCTCCGGCACCGTGACCACAGTGGCCGCGTCGCACCTGGGGCTTAAGCGGTATGACCGCACCAAGGTGGACGGGCTGCGGATGACCAGCGATCAGATTGACAAGGTGATCCGGGGGTATCTGGAACTCGGGCCCCAGGGCCGCCGCCGCGACCCCCGCATCGGCGAGGACCGGCAGGCGCTGATCATGTCCGGATCCGCGATCCTGCAGGCGTTGCTGCGCTGCTGGCCGACCGACCGGCTGTCGGTTGCGGACCGCGGCCTGCGCGAAGGCCTGCTCTATGCGCAGATGAGCGCGGATGGCGTTCTGGAGGACGGCCCCTACTGACAGATCAGAAGCATCCGGAAGGTTCCATGCATGTATACGGTCATTGCCATAGCTTACCGGCTAAGCACCGTCTCAGTAACGGTTTCTGCACTGGAGGCAGCGGGGTTCAAGGTATTTTGCCCCTGGATCAACACCATGGCGCTGCTGCCCCATTACAGCCTGGCATTCGGCGGGGTTCCGGTCAGTGTTCCGGCCGAAGATGCAGCGGAGGCCTCTGCGTTTCTCAGCGCAATTCACTGCGGGCATCTAAGCCCTTTGGAAACGGACGACTGCGAAGCTCATCCGCCGCCCGCCGTGCCAATGAACAACAGCCTTTGGAACAAGGCTGCAAACCTTTTAGGATATGTGCTGTTCGGCATATCCGCTCCCTGGGCTGAGCTTGCGCTATCCGGGGAAAAAGCATCGCCTTGATCCGGCGGGTGCAAGAGGTTATCTGCAGCCCTTACTTTCGGAGAAAACACTCATGGCAAAGACCCCCACTGGTAAAAACACATCCGGCCGCGGCCAGCGGGATCTGAAGGTCAAGGTGAAGACCGCCCGCGGCCGCAAGCTCAGCTCGACCCGCTGGCTGCAGCGGCAGCTGAATGACCCCTATGTCAGACGGGCGCAGGCCGAGGGGTATCGCGGTCGTGCCGCTTACAAGATCATGGAGCTGGACGACAAGTACCGGTTCCTGGTGAATGGTGCGCGTGTTGTCGACCTGGGCTGCGCGCCCGGCGGCTGGGCCCAGGTTGCGGTCAAGCGCATCAACGCGCTGGGGGAAAAGCCGGGCAAGGCCGTGGGCCGCATCATCGGTGTGGACCTGCAGGAGGTGGAGCCGCTGGCCGGGGCCGAATTCCATCAGCTTGATTTCATGGATGAAGGCGCCGACGACAAGGTCAAGGAATGGCTGAGCGGCAAGGCCGATGTGGTGATGTCGGACATGGCGGCGGCCAGTTCAGGCCATAAGCAGACCGACCATTTGCGGATTATCTCGCTGTGCGAAGCCGCGGCCTATTTCGCCTTTGACGTGCTGGAAGAGGGCGGCACCTTTGTGGCCAAGGTTCTGGCGGGCGGCGCCGAGGGAGAGCTTCAGAAGCTGCTGAAGCAGAAGTTCACCAAGGTGATGAACATGAAGCCGCCCTCCTCGCGGTCGGACAGCTCCGAGAAATTCGTCGTCGCCATGGGGTTCCGCGGCTAAGCGGCCTCAGACCGGCCGGTTGTGCGGGGTTGTCAGCGACCGGCTGGCCAGGGTGCGCAGCAGGATTGCCTCCGCACCGTCGTCATCGGTCAGCCTGGACACCCGCAGCTTGCGGCTGACATGGCTGGCCATCTCGCGCTGGCGCATCAGTTCGAACAGCCGCATGTGGCGCAGTTTGTTTTGCAGTTTTGCCATGATTCCCCCTTCTAGTTCCGCTGCTTTCATGCAGGTTTAGACAGGGATTAGGCCGCAACCGGGGCTCAATTGTGGCAAAGCCTGCCTTATTGTTGCAAATACGGAAACAGTTGCGCGAAAGCCGCAGCCGTCATGTCCGGCCCATGCTGTCGGCCATGTCGCTTAAGGCGCCGTTGAATTCTGCGCCCAGGATCAGGATTGCGGAATTCAGATAGAGGAATATCATCGCCGCCATCGCCCCGGCAAGCCCGGCATATGTGGCGGAGTACCGGGCGAACGAGCCGACGTAGACAGCAAACCCGCTGGCGCAGGCCAGCCACAGAAGCAGGGTCAGAACCGCCCCCGGCAAAATCCGCCGGAACCGGTGGATCCGTCCCGGCAGCAGGATGTGAAACGCCAGCACCGCGCCAATGGGCAGCGCCAGCGCCAGAAGGCCGCTCAGCCCCTGCTCCCATCCCTGCGGAACGCTGGCAAACGGCAGCAGCTTGGTGATGTGGCGCACGTAAAGCGGCAGAAACACCTCGAAGAAAGCCACCGCCAGAATGCCCGCCCCGCCCATGATGACCAGCCCGATGCACAGCGCGCGGGCGCGCCAGAACGGCCGGGTGTCGGTATCGTGGTAGGCCTGCACCATCGCCACCCGCACCGCATCGACCCCGTTGGAGGCAAAATACAGCGCAAACAGGCCGCCCAGGGTCACAAGCTGGGTGTTGGACGTCTGCAGCACCGACTTCAGCTCGGTCAGAATCGGCCGCGCCACGGCGTCGGGCCAGACGCTGAACACCTGCTCGGTCATCAGGTCCATTTCCACCTCTTGCGACAGCAGGCTGGCTACGGTGCCGGCCAGCGCAACCGTAAAAAGAACAAACGGGAACAGCGCCAGCATCATTGACATGGCGATGTGGCTGCTCATGACCCAGCCGTTCTTCCGGTTGAACCGGCGGGCGGCGGTCAGAAGCGCTGCGGGCCAGCGGCTCAGAGGGGGCAGGATCGGCATGCAGGCAAGGTTCCACAGCCGCCCGCAAATATCCAGTATCAATGGCCCTTTATGCGGTTTTAGCGTTGCGTGTAGCATAACCGCCTATGGTGTGCGGACGATGCGCATATTAGGTAAGTGCAAAGGTGCAAATTCGAGGCTGCGGAATGTTCTGGTTTATTGTCAGCACGGGCGCGATCGCCGCAACCTGGACGGCGGCCGGACTGGCTGCGCTCAGCGCGGCCCGCACGGCCCGCACGCCCCAGGGGGCAATCGGCTGGGTTGTGTTCCTGCTGTCCGCCCCGGTCATTGCCCTGCCCGCCTATGTCATCTTCGGGCATCACAGGTTCAGAGGCTACTGGAAGGCCCGACGCCGCGCGGAACAGGCGGTGATTGCCACCCGCAATTATACCAGCGCCCATTCCGAGGACGCGCAGGAACTGCCGGTCAACACCAGCCCGTTTGAAGCAATTGCCGGCACGAACGTGTGCCGCGGTAATGGCATGACGCTGCTGATTGACGGCAAGGAAACCTTCAACGCCATCTTTGAGGCTATTGAAAATGCACAGGAATACATACTTGTGCAGTACTACATTCTGCATGCGGACGATCTGGGCCTGGCGCTGCAGAAGCGTCTGATCTCTGCGGCACACCGCGGCGTGACCATCTGGCTGATGACCGACAGCATCGGCAGCCGCAAGCTGCCGCGCGCCTACACCAGCGCGCTGGAGGACGCCGGTGTCAACCTCATCGACCCGGCAGTTCAGCGCGGTCCCTGGCACCGGCTGCGGATCAATTTCCGCAACCACCGGAAAACCGTCGTCGTGGATGGCCGCATCGGGTTTACCGGCGGCCTGAACGTCGGGGATGAGTATATGGGGCTGGACCCCGCCGCCGGCCCGTGGCGCGACACGCATGTGCGGCTGACCGGTCCGGTGGTTCAGCAGCTTCAGCTGTCATTTGCCGAGGACTGGCACTGGCGCACCCAGGAACCTATTCTGGACCTGCTGAACTGGGAAGCCGAAGCTTCACCGCAGGACCGCCCGGCGCTGATTGCCGCCACCGGGCCTGGCGACACCACTGGCAACGGCTCGATGTTGTATTTCTCCGCCATTTCCGCCGCGCAGGACCGCGTTTGGCTGGCCTCGCCCTATTTTGTGCCGGATCAGGATGTGTTTGCCGTTCTGAAGCACGCGGCGCTGCGCGGGCTTGATGTGCGGATCCTGCTGCCGGAATACGCTGATCACGTGCTGCCCTGGCTGGCCGCCTTTGCCTATTTCGATGAGCTTCGCGACGCTGGCGTCCGCATCCTGCGCTATCAAGGCGGCTTTATGCATCAGAAATGTTTCGTCATTGACGACACGATCTCCGCGGTTGGCACCGCTAACCTCGACAACCGCTCGTTCCGGCTGAACTTTGAGACGATGGCGCTGTTTTTCGACCGCGCCTCTGCCGGGGAAATTGCAGAGATGCTGCAGCAGGATTTTCAGCGCGCCACGGAGCTCAGCCTGCCGCTGGACCAGCAAAAGCTGAGTATCCGGCTGCTGGCCCCGGTGGCCCGGCTGCTGGCGCCGGTGCTTTAATCCTTGCCGTCATATGACTGGCCGTTCAGGGAAAACAGGCGTCCCATGGCGCTGACCAGGAAGGCGGTGCTGATGCCGAACCCGAACAGCCCGGTCACGGCGGCGAACGCCGCGAAAATCCGCAGCGCCGGCCCCAGCACCACATCGCCGTAACCCAGCGTGGTATAGGTCGCGAGCGAGAAGTAGACCGAGGTGTTCCAGTCCCCGATCGCGCCAACCAGAACAAAGGCCGAGGACCAGATCCACACCTGCGCGGTATGGCCGCCGAGAATGATGAAAATCGCGGCCACCAGCATCAGGCCGATCTGCCACCGGCGGTAGGGTTTGGAGAACCGGGCCGACAGCTTGTTCAGCACCGACGCGCACCAGACCAGAACCATAATTTCCAGGATCAGGCAAAAGCTCAGGTAGATTGAGCCCCACAGCAGCTGGTTCCACAGTGTCATTCCGGCCCTCGTGTTCGTCGGCGTGTTTGTCGGCAGCCTGGCCTCACCTGGCCGTGCAATTGGCTTTCGTTCTTAAACACTTCCATCAAGGATCGCCAGCCGCGGGAGCCCGTCCTTGTCTTTGTGCCGCACTGGACTTCCCCCGGCCAGCGGTATTGAGTGCAGTTGCAGGAAAGGACGGCCAAACGCCGGAGGTGCCGCAGGATGGTTCTGAAAATCCGCAACGTGACCAAGTCTTATCCCGGCCAGACCGCAGACGATGCGGTTCTGCGCGGCGTCTCGCTGGACCTGGCAGCGGGCACCAGCCTGGCGCTGACCGGGGACAGCGGGTCCGGCAAAAGCACCCTTTTGCACCTGGCGGGGGCGCTGGACCATTTCGACAGCGGTGAAATTGAAATCGGGACCACCAAGCTTTCCCGGCTGGGCGACGGCCAGCGCGCGGCGCTGCGCAGGCAAGAGGTTTCCCTGGTTTTCCAGCAGTTTAATTTGATCCCCTCCCTGACGGTCCGGCAAAACATCGCGCTGCACGCGCGGCTTGGCGGCCGCTGGGACGCGGTGTGGGGGCAGCAGCTGGCGGACAGACTTGGCCTGTCCGGGCTGCTTGACCGCTACCCGGAGCAGCTGTCGGGCGGTCAGCAGCAGAGGGTTGCGATCGGCCGCGCACTTGCCCTGCGCCCCAAACTGCTGCTGGCAGATGAGCCGACCGGCAACTTGGATGAAACAGCCAGCGCAGCGGTGATGGAGCTGATGCTGGAGCTGGTGCGGGAAAGCGGTGCCGCGCTGTTTCTGGTCACCCATTCCTCCGCGATTGCACAGATGCTGGACCGCCAACTGCACTTGAAGCACGGCAAGGCCGCATGACCCGCGCCGCGGCGGCAGCCATCCTGTCCCATTGGCGGCGCCACCCGTTGCAGCTGGCAACACTGATTGTCGGGCTGGCGCTCGCCACCGGCCTGTGGTCGGCGGTGCAGGCGATCAACGGCGAGGCGCGCGCCAGCTATGCCCGCGCCGCAGAGCAGCTGGGCACCTCCGGGGCGGACCGGCTGGTGCCTGCCAGCGGCAGCATCGCGCTGTCCCGCTATGCCGCCCTGCGGCGGGCAGGCTGGACGCTGGCACCGGTGCTGGAAGGCACTGTCAGGTTTGGCCGGCAAAGCTTTGATATCATGGGAATTGACTTGCTTGGTCATCCGCTGGTGGCCGATCTGGCAAACGCCGCGGAACAAGACGGCGCGTCACCGCTGGACGCGCTGCTGCCGCCGGGCCGTTTTTTCGCGCATCCGGACACCGCAGCGGAGCTTGCTGCTGTCCAGCAGCAGCACCCGGTCACCCGCACCAGCGCCTTGCCCCGCGGGGTGCTGGTCGCCGACCTGAGCCTGGCCAGCCGCCTGCTGAGGCAGCCCGGCACGCTAAGCTATCTGCTTATCCTGCCCGGCCAGACCCCGGACCTCGCACCGCTGGCAGAGCTTGCCCCGGAGCTGACCCGCGTTGCCGCCAAAAGCGCGGCAGCGGATACGGCGCGGCTGACGGACAGTTTCCACCTTAACCTGACAGCTTTTGGCCTGCTGTCCTTTGCCGTCGGGCTTTTCATCGTACAGGGCGCCATCACGCTCAGCCTGGAGCAGCGCCGGGGCCTGATCCGCACCCTGCGCGGTCTGGGCGTGCCGATGCAGCTTCTGGCCGGCCTGTTTGCCGCGGAACTGGCGGCGGTTGCGGTGATCGCCGGCGCAGCGGGACTGGCAGGCGGCTATCTGGTTGCGGCGGCGCTTTTGCCGGATGTCAGCGCCACGCTCGCCGGGCTGTACGGGGCACCGGTCGATGGCAGCCTGTCGCTGCGTCCGGGCTGGGTTCTGTCCGGTCTGGCAATGGCGCTTGGCGGCACCTTCCTGGCCGGGGCAAAAGCGCTTTTTGCACTGTGGCGGATGCCACTGCTGGCGGCCCCTGCGACGCGCGCCCGCGGGCAGCAGGCTGGCCGGTCGCATCTTCTGTCTGCCGCCGGCGGCATCGCCTGCATCCTGGCTGGAACCGCTGTTATTTCGATTTTCCAAGGACTTGTTGCCGGGTTTGTCTTCCTTGGCGGCCTGATGCTGGGGGCGGCTTTGCTGCTGCCGTTGCTGATTTCCACGGGCCTGCGGCTGGGGGCGCGGCTGGCCCGGCGTCCCTATGCGGAATGGCTGTGGGCCGACACCCGCGCGCAACTGCCGGGCATGTCGCTTGCCCTGATGGCGCTGCTGCTGGCGCTCGCGACAAATATCGGCGTCGGAACAATGGTTTCCAGCTTCAGGCTCACCTTCGTGGGCTGGCTGGATCAGCGCCTGGCATCGGAGGTTTATGTCACCGCCCGCTCCGACGCCCAAGGTGCAGAGCTTGCCCAATGGCTGGGCAGCAAGGGGGTTACGGTGCTGCCCATCCGCAGCAGTGATGTGCGGTTTAAGGGTGCGCCGCTGCGGATTTATGGCGTGGCGGATGATGCGACCTACCGCCAGCACTGGCCGCTGCTGGACGCCCTGCCGCAGGTCTGGGACCGGGTGGCTGCCGGAGAAGCGGTGCTGATCAACGAACAGCTTTCCCGCCGCTATGATCTGTCGCCCGGCGGCAGCGTCCAGCTGGAGCCGGGCTGGGTTCTGGCCATTGGCGGGATCTATTCCGACTACGGCAACCCCAACGGCCAGGCGATTGTTGCGCTTGACCAGCTGCTGGCCCGCGCGCCCGATGTGCCCAACCGGCAATTTGGCCTGCGGTTGCCGCCGCAGGACGTTCCGGATCTCATCAAATCAATCCGGCAGAGGTTTGAAATCCCAAGGGAAAACATCATTGACCAGGCCAGTCTCAAGGCGCGTTCGCTGGCGGTTTTCGACCGGACGTTTGTCATAACCGCGGCGCTGAATCTGCTGACGCTCGGGGTGGCGGCCTTTGCCATGCTGACCAGCCTGCTGACCTTGTGGAGCCAGCGCCTGCCGCAGCTGGCACCGGTCTGGGCGATGGGACTTAGCCGCCGGCAGCTGGCCGTAACCGAGGTGCTGCGCAGCCTTATGCTGGCCGCCATCACCGCTGTGCTGGCGCTGCCGCTGGGGCTGGTTCTGGCCTGGGCGCTGCTGGCAGTGATCAATGTCGAAGCTTTTGGCTGGAAGCTTCCGATGCATGTGTTTCCGGGCGACTGGCTGCGGCTGTTCCTGCTGGCGCTGCTGGCCGCCGTGGTGGCCGCCGCCCTGCCCGCGCGCCGGCTCAGCCGCCTGGATCCGGCCGAATTGCTCAAGGTGTTTGCCAATGAACGTTAGACCTGTCCTCGCTTTGGTTTTCACCGCATGGGCCTCGTCCACTCTGGCGCAGGGGTTCGCGGGTCTGGGCAGCGACGCGGAAGGCTTTGCCATGCCGCAGCGCGGCCAGCGGTTGTCCTTCCCGCAGGATCACGGCCCGCACCCGGATTTCCGCATTGAATGGTGGTACTTGACCGCCAACCTTGAAGGGGCGGACGGGCGGGACTATGGCATCCAATGGACGCTGTTCCGCTCGGCCCTTGCCCCGGGCGAAGGAGACGGCTGGCAAAGCCCGCAGGTCTGGATGGCCCATGCGGCGGTGACCGCATCCGATCAGCATCTGTTTGCCGAAAGCATCGCCCGCGGCGGCATCGGCCAGGCGGGCGTGACATCGCAGCCCTTTATGGCCTGGATCGACAACTGGCAGATGGCATCGGCCCAAGATAACCTGGAAAATCTGACGCTTACCGCTGCGGGTGAAAGTTTTTCCTATGATCTGCTGCTCAGCGCGGACGGACCATTAGTGCTGCATGGAGAGAATGGGTATTCCGTCAAATCCGCCGGCGGCCAGGCCAGCTATTACTACTCCCAGCCGCATTACCAAGTCAGCGGCACAGTCACGCTGCCCGGCGGCGCGGTTGAGGTCACGGGGCACGGCTGGCTTGACCGGGAATGGTCCAGCCAGCCTCTGGCTGAGGATCAAAGCGGCTGGGACTGGTTCTCGCTCAGCTTTGAAAGCGACGCCAAGCTGATGGGGTTTGTCCTGCGGGCGGAAAGCGGAGATTTCACCTCTGGCACCTGGATTTCCGCCGACGGCACGGCGGAGCCGCTGGAGCCTGGGGCTTTTCAGGCCGATCCCTTGGATTACACCATGGTGGAGGGCCGCAGCATCCCGACACGCTGGCGCGCCGCCCTGCCCGGCAAAGGCGTTTCAGTCGAGGTTGAGGCGCTGAACCCGCAAAGCTGGATGGGCACCTCGTTTCCGTATTGGGAGGGGCCTGTCACTGTCACCGGCAGCCACAGCGGCACGGGCTATCTTGAGATGACCGGCTACGAATAAGGGCGCCCGAAGGCGCCCCTAAAGGTTTCAGCGGATCACAAAAACCGAACAATCCGAGTGGCGGATCACCCGGGCCGCATTCGGCCCGAGCAGGTAGTCTTTCAAGTCCGGTTTATGCGCGCCGATCACGATCAGACCGCTGCCGGCCGTTTCGGCCACTTTGAGGATCTCCTGATAGGCGGTGCCGGTGGCGACCAGGTGGCGCACCTTGGCGTTGCGCTCTTCGCCCAGCACTTTGCTGCACAGGTCCTGGAGCCGCTTGGTCGCGTCCTCCACTGCCTTTTCGTGGTGGTGTTCCTCGAAAAAGCCGGACACCCAGGTCTCGCCGAAGTTGGGCAGGACGTTGACGACGTCCAGCTGGGCGCCGTCAAGCTCCGCCAGCCGGGCGGCCTCGGTCAGGACTTTTTCGTCCAAGGCTCGGTCGCTCAGTTCCAGGGCGCAAAGAACGGGTCTGCTCATGCCGGTACTCCTTCCTGTTCACGCGCGCGTCCGCGCTGCAGAAACGCCACCAGCGCCACCAGCAGCAGCGCCGGGATGAAGATCAGCTCCTTGGGCAGCTGGCTGGCCGGGGCCTGGATGGAAGTGATCTGCACCGGCGCGTCGGCGTAGAAATCAAAGCTCTCCAGATTGGGCGCCGCCGGTGTGCCGAACATCGGCTCTTCCAGCTTCACCACGCCGTCTTCCTCCAGCAGCAGCAGGCCATAGGCATCCACTGCCGACTGGCCGCCGGAGCCGTCAGCCGTCAGGATCATTGTGGTGCTCTTGGTTCCGGACGTGTCGAAATCCGGGCCTTCCACCGTGATCCGCAGCTCCGCCCCCGGCTCAGCCTCGTCCAGCGCCTGCACCAGCTGCGCCGGCGGCACTTGGGCAAAGGGCGGCATGATGCGGTCCATGAAGAAGTCCGGCCGGAACAGCGCGAAGGCGGCAAAGATCAGCAGGATGCCTTCATAGAAGCGGTTGCGGCTGAGGAAATAGCCCATGGTGCCCGCAGTAAAGACCAGGATCGCGATGGTGGCCGATATGGCGACCAGGATTCCCTGTATCCAGTTCACATCAATCAGCAGGAGATCGGTGTTGAAGATGAACACAAACGGCAGCGCCACGGTCCGCAAGCTGTAGAAGAAGGCGGTGAATCCGGTGCGGATCGCATCGCCCCCCGAGACAGCAGCCGCAGCAAAGCTGGCAAGACCCACCGGCGGTGTCACATCGGCCATGATGCCAAAGTAGAACACAAACAGGTGCACGGCGATCAGCGGCACGATCAGGCCGGACTGGGCGCCCAGCTCGACCACGACACCGGCCATCAGCGAACTGACGACGATGTAGTTCGCCGTGGTCGGCAGGCCCATGCCCAAAACCAGCGACAGAATGCCCACCATCACCAGCATCAGGATCAGGTTGCCGCCCGAGATGAACTCGACCAGCTCAGACATCACCTGCCCGACACCTGTCAGGGTCACGGTGCCCACGATCACCCCCGCGGTGGCCGTGGCCAGCGCGATGCCGATCATGTTGCGGGCACCGTCGATCAGCCCGTGCCACAGGTCGCTGACGCCCTGCATGAAGGCATTGGCCATGTCGCTCTGTCCGCGGAAAATCGCCTTGAGCGGTTTCTGGGTCAGCAGGATCACAAACAGCAGCGCCGTGGCCCAGAAGGCGGACAGGCCGGGCGACTTTTGTTCGATCATCAGGAAGTAGACCAGTACGATGATCGGCAGCAGGTAATGCAGACCCGCCTTGTAGATCTCGCCCACCACCGGCAGCTCGACCTCTTCGGCGTTGGGGTCGTCCGGCACCAGATCCTCCACGCCGGAGGCCAGCCACAGCAGGGCGACATAGGCGGCCACCACCAGAGCTGACAGCGTCAGACCGGAGGCGCCCGGCATCGCGGCGACAATCCATTTCACCGGATACTGCACGCCGTAGCAAAGCGCTGCGAAGCCGGCGAAGAACAGTGCCATGCCGCCAATTGTGCGGCCCATGGACACCACGCGGTTGCCCAGCGTCGGCATGTTCCGTTTCACCGCTTCCAGGTGCACGATGTAGACCAGCGCGATGTAGGAAATCGCAGCCGGCAGGAAGGCATGGGTGATCACCTCGACATAAGAGATGCCCACGTATTCCACCATCAGGAAGGCCGCAGCCCCCATCACCGGCGGCATGATCTGCCCGTTCACGGAGGACGCAACCTCAACCGAACCCGCCTGTTCTGACGTGAAGCCCACCCGCTTCATCAGCGGAATTGTGAAGGTGCCGGTGGTGACAACGTTGGCAATCGAGGAGCCAGAGATCAGACCGGTTGCGGCAGAGCCCACAACGGCCGCCTTGGCCGGGCCGCCGCGCAGGTGGCCAAGCGCGCCAAACGCCATCTTGATGAAGTAGTTGCCGGCGCCCGCCTTATCCAGCAGCGCACCGAACAGCACAAACAGGAATACGAACTTGGTCGACACCCCCAGGGCGATGCCGAACACGCCCTCAGACGTGATCCACATATGGCTCATCGCCTTTTTCAGGCTTGCGCCTTTCCAGCGGATCACCTCGGGCACGTAGTCCGATGAGCCGAAGAAAACATAAAGCAGGAAGATCGTCGCGATGATCGCCATTGCCGGACCCAGCGCGCGGCGGGCGGCCTCGAACAGCAACAGCAGGCCTGCCAGCGCGAACCATTTGTCCACGTCATCTGCAAGGCCGCCGGAATCGACGATTTTCTGATAGAAAATATAGCCATAGAGCGCGATGCCGGTGCCCGCGATGGCAAAGATCCAGTCCTGGACCGGGACATAGCCGCGGGGGCTGGATTTCAAGGCAGGATAGGCGGCAAAAGCCAGGAAAATGGCAAACGCCAGATGGATTTGCCGCGAATTGTTGATCACGCTGCCGGGCAGCAGCAGGTTGGCCAGCGGCGAGGCCAGCACGACTTGGAAAACCGACCAGATGACTGCGACGATGGCCAGGAACACCCCTACACTCCCCACCGGGTTGCGGGCGCCGGCGTCGGAGGACGCGACCAGTTCCTGAAGCTCTTCTTCGCTGAGCGGTCGATTTCCCTGAGCATCGGATGTCATGGATAATCTCCCCTTGGGCCGGCGTGGAGCGGCACGGCCTCAAATTTACTCCCCCGGCTCGGGGGCAGAAACGGGGCGCTGATGCGCCCCGCCCCATTGTTCCGGCGGATTACTCGATCCAGCCTTTTTCTTTGTAGTACTTTTCTGCGCCAGGATGCAGCGGTGCCGACAGGCCGTCCGCGATCATTTCTTCCGGTTTCAAATTGGTGAACGCCGGGTGCAGCTTCTGGAAGGCTTCGAAGTTTTCGAACACCGAGCTGACGACTGCATAAACCGCATCCTCGGAAACGTCTGCCGAAGTCACGAAGGTCGCGCCGACACCAAAGGTGTTCACGTCCTCGTCGGTGCCGCGGTACATGCCGCCCGGAATGGTGGCGGTGCGGTAGAAGGAGTTGTCGCCAACCAGTTTCTCAACCGCTTCGCCGTCCACGGTGACCAGAACCGAGTCACAGGCAGTGGTGGCTTCCTGGATCGAGCCGGACGGGTGGCCGACAGTGTAGATCATTGCGTCGATCTGGTTGTCGCACAGCGCCGCGGACTGTTCCGCTGCCTTCAGCTCAGTCGCCAGGGCGAAATCTTCCATTCCCCAGCCCTTGGCTTCCATCAGCACTTCCATGGTGCCGCGCTGGCCGGAGCCCGGGTTGCCGATGTTGACGCGCTTGCCCTTGAGGTCGTCAAAGGTGGAGATGCCGGCATCGGCGCGCGCCACTACGGTGAAGGGTTCCGGATGCACCGAGAACACGGCGCGCAGGCCTTCGAACGGACCCGCTTCCTCGAACTTGGAGGAACCGTTGTAGGCGTGGTACTGCCAGTCCGACTGGGCGACGCCGAACTGCAGTTCGCCTTCGCGGATGGTGTTGATGTTGTAGACCGAGCCGCCGGTGGATTCGACGGCGCACTTGAAGCCGTGCTCCTTGCGGCCCTTGTTCACCAGACGGCAAATGGCGCCCCCGGTCGGGTAATACACGCCGGTAACGCCGCCGGTGCCGATGGTGATGAATTCCTGCGCAGATGCTGCCGGAGCCATAAAGGCTGCGGTCACCAAAGCACCGATCGCCAGCTTGGTGTGTTTCATGATCAAGTCTCTCCCACTTGTCTTATGATTTGCAGCCCGGCCCGGAAATTTGCGAAAGCGGTGTTATGCTCCACGCACGGCCAGAGAATTTGGCCCCCAAGCAAGGCGTGTGCGGATATTTTTTGCACGCCCGCAAGGGTTCCACCGGGGGCCTCCCAAGTCAAGAGTGCTATCTATTGACGCACCCCCTAAAGCCGATTTTTTTTCTGTAATGACAACAGTTAGATAAATTTCCCCGTCACGGTGCGGTGGTTTCCGGTTGCCTGCATACAAAGAATTTAATTGCAAGGGGAAATCTTCGGCCCGGCGATTCTTGCACTGCGGAAAAAGCGCTTGGGCGGTCATTGGCCGGAGCGCTGGCAGCAACCGCTTTTTGCGCTGAATTGCGGCAGGCCGGGGATTGCCATGGTGACAAATCCGGCAGATGGCGCTAATCCGCGTCACACAAAAATTGATCCGCTGTTCAAGAATCGTAGCTGCGGGCACCAAGTCAGGGAGCTTGCGGCAATGCTGCTGAGCCAAGTTATTCACGATAACCCGTCGCTGACGGATTTCTGGGCTTTGGAGCGCTGCGTCTCCGCCGAGGCCCGCAAGATACCGCAGGAGGCCAGTGCGCCGCTGACCTGCGATGTGGAGCCGGAATTCCGCTGCACGCCGCGAAAATGGGACCTGATCCTGTCGGCGGCCCATGACCGCGGGCTGCGGGCCCGCCAGCGCTGATTTCTCTGCAATCAAGTATTTGAAGGCGCGGTCGGCCCCGCCCGCAGGCGCGCGGGGCCGCGTTGGTGTTATTCCGCCGGGCTGGCTGCCGGGGTGCCCTTGATGCGTTCGCGTACGCCCTGCATCATCGCATAAAGCACCGGCACCACGATCACCCCGACCACCGTCGCTGCCAGCATGCCGCCAAAGACCGCGATGCCGATTGCGCGCTGGCTGGCAGCACCTGCGCCGGAGGCCGCCATCAGCGGCACCACCCCCAGCAGGAAGGACAGCGCCGTCATCATCACGGCGCGGAACCGCTGCTTGGCCGCCTCTTGCGCGGCGTCGCGGATGCTCAGCCCCGCGGCGCGCCGCTCCATTGCGAATTCGACAATGAGAATGGCATTTTTCGACGCCAGGCCGATCAGCATGATCATCCCGATCTGGGTGTAGAGGTTGATGTCGTTGCCCGCGATGGCCACTGCGGCCACGGCCCCGAACAAGGCGACGATCACGGACAGCAGGATCGCCACCGGCATGCTCCAGCTTTCGTACTGCGCCACCAGGAACAGGTAGCCGAACAGCACCGCCATCGCCAGGATCACCGTCACCAGCCCGGCGGAGTCGAGCTGCTGCTGCGCGGTGCCGGTCCATTCAAAGGCATAGCCCGGCGGCAGCGCCGTCGCGGCCTCCTCCTGCATCACCCGGATGGCATCGCCGGTTGACAGCCCGGGCGCGGGCACTGCCGTCACGGTGGCCGAGCGGAAGATGTTGTGCCGCTTGAGCAGCACCGGC
Organism: Leisingera sp. UBA4491; assembly: GCF_002388965.1. NCBI lineage: Bacteria > Pseudomonadati > Pseudomonadota > Alphaproteobacteria > Rhodobacterales > Roseobacteraceae > Leisingera > Leisingera sp. UBA4491. Next base: position 150,681 of record NZ_DGNN01000026.1, read on the forward strand.
CCCAAGACGTTCTCCACATCTATCAGGGTCGACAGCGGCACCATCTCGCCGGACTGCGCCCGCACATACAGGCCGCCAATATCCTCGATCTTGTCGCGATAGGAGCCCTCGGCCTGCAGCATTACCTTGTAGACGCGCCCGAACAGGTTGAAATCGTTTACATAGTAAGACCCCAGGTACGTCTGCATGGTCTGGAAGACCTCGGCAATCGGCACGTTCAGCGTCTTGGCTTTCTCGCGGTCCAGATCGACAAAAACCTGCGGCACGTTGGCCCGGAAGGTGGTGTAGGACTGGGCGATCTCAGGCCGCTGATTGGCGGAATAGACCAGCGACCCGACGGATTGCGCAAGATCCTGCGGCGTGCCGCCTGCGGTCTGCTGGACCGCCATCTCCACACCGGCCGACATGCCCAGGCCGGAGATCGGCGGCGGGTTGAAGGCTACGATACTGGCTGCCGCCTCGGCGTTGGCGATGCCGTAGATCTGGCCGAGGATGGCGTTTGGCTGCAGCGGTTCGCTTTGCCGCTCGTTCCACGGCGCCAGGTTGGCGATGATCATCGCGCCGTTGGCGCCGGCCCCGTTCAGCAGGCTGAAGCCATTGACCAGGACAGTGCCCTGGACGCCGGGGATCTGGCGGATCTGTTCGTCAATCCGGCTGGTCACGGTCTCCGTCCGCCCCAAAGCAGCCGCATCGGGGAGCTGCACATCAACAAACAGATACCCGTTGTCCTCGGACGGCAGGAAGCCCTTGGATGTCGCGGTAAACACCGTTCCGGTGCCGAAGGCAAAAGCCGCGATAATCGCCAGCCCGATCACCGGCAGGCGCAGCAGGCGCGTGACAACGCTCAGGTAGCCGCTGCGCACTCCGCCGATCATGTTTTCAAACACCGCCAGCAGCCCTTTGGGCGGGCCAGAGCGGGCTTTCAGCACGATGGCGCAAAGCGCCGGCGACAGCGTCAATGCGTTGATGGAGGAGATCACCACCGCAACCGAAATGGTGACGGCAAACTGGGAGTACAGCTTGCCGGTAATCCCGGGCATGAAGGTGACTGGCACAAACACCGCCAGCAGCACCAGCGTGGTCGCGATGACCGGTCCGGTGATCTGTCCCATCGCCTTGCGGGTGGCTTCCGCCGGGGGCAGCCCCTCCTCGGCGATGATCCGTTCGACGTTCTCCACCACCACGATGGCGTCATCCACCACGATGCCGATCGCCAGCACCAGCGCAAACAGCGAGATAGTGTTGAGCGACATGCCAAGCGCCAGCAGAAACGCAAAAGTCCCGATCAGCGACACCGGGATAGCCACCGCTGGGATAACGGTTGCCCGCAGCGAGCCCAGGAAGATGAACACCACCGAGATCACCAGCACAAAGGTCATCATCAGGGTGGAGATCACATCGTTCAGCGATTGCTCGACAAAATCGGTGGTGTTGAAGGGCACGGAATAGGCGACGTCTGCGGGGAAGTCCTGCGACAGCCTCTCCATCTCTGCCAGCACCGCTTCGGAAACGGCCAGCGCATTGGCGCCAGGAGCCTGGTAGACGGCCAGAATGGTGGCCGGCACGCCGTCGTAAAAGCCCGAAGCGCTGTAGTTGGAGGCACCCAGCTCCACCCGCGCGATGTCGCTCAGCCGCACGGTGCTGCCGCCATCGCCGGTGCGGATCACGATGTCCTCAAACTCGCTGACTTCGGTCAGGCGGCCCTTGGATTTGATGGTGTACTGGAACACCTGGTCGCCGGGCACCGGCGGTGCACCCACCTGCCCCGCCGAGACCTCGATATTCTGCTCCCGCACCGCGTTGATCACGTCGCCGGGTGAAATGCCAAGGCCGGCCATCTTGTTGGGGTCCAGCCAGACGCGCATGGCGTATTCAAAGTTTGTCAGGATGTCCGCCTTGCCGACGCCGGCCACCCGCGCCAGCGCATCTTTGATGTTGATGGCGGCATAGTTCGACAGAAACACGCTGTCATACGTCCGGTCGGGTGAGGTGAGCGCGGTCACCAGCAGCATGTTGGAGGAGCTTTTCTGCGTCACCACGCCATTGGCGGTGACCTCGGCAGGCAGCGCTGCCACCGCCTGCGCCACCCGGTTCTGCACGTTGACAGAGGCAATGTCCGGATCCGTGCCGACCTCGAAGGTCACCGACAGCGAATAGCTGCCGTTGTCGGCGGAGTTGGAGGACATATAAAGCATCCCGTCCACCCCGTTCACCTGCGCCTCAATCGGCGCGGCGACGCTTTTTTCAACGGTTTCCGCGTTGGCGCCCGGGTAGCTGGCGGTGACGTTCACCACTGGCGGGGTGATTTCCGGGAACTGGGCGACAGGAAGAACGAAATAACCGATCACCCCCATGACCGTCAGCACAAGGGAAATGACAATTGCGAATTTGGGGCGTGAGATAAAGAGAGAGGAAAACATCGGTTACTCTCCAGCCTGCGCCGCCGGGACGGGTTCCACCTCGACGCCGGGGCGGATCTTTTGCAGGCCCTGAACCACCACGGTTTCGCCCTGCGTCAGCCCGTCCAGCACAACAATGCCGGTGCCCTGCACATCCCCGGTCGCGATATAGCGCTGCTGCACCTGGTTCTGGCCATCGACAACCAGCACAAACGGGCCTTGCTGGTCGCGCTGGATTGCGGCCTGGCTGATGATGATCCGGTCTACCGCCTCTTGCGACTGCAAGCCAACGGTCAGGAAAGCGCCGTCCAGGATCAGCCGGTGATCATTTTCGAATTTCGCCCGCACGGTGACGGCGCCGGTGTCGGGGTCGACCCGGTTGCCGGCAAAGGCGATCCGGCCTTTTTCCTCTAGCTCTTCGCCATTGGGAAGCACAACGAACACTTCCGGGGCGGTTTCGGTATCCGCCCGGTCGCGGCCGTTGGCTTCAAGCTCCTGCAGGATCTCGACAAATTGCTTCTCGTTCAGCGAGAAGGAGACATAAACCGGCGCTTCCCGCACGATGTTGACCAGGGGCGAGCCGCCGGGGCTCACGACATCGCCGATGCTGACTTGGACCCGGCCGAGGCGGCCTGAGAACGGCGCGCTGACTTCCGTGTAGCTCAGGTCCAGTTCCGCCTGCCGGATCGCTGCCTTGGCGGCCCGCACCTGGGCCTCGGCCACCAGCTCATTGGCGCGCGCGGTGTCACGGTCCGCCTCCGGCACAGAGCCGCGTTCGAACAGTTCCTGTTTGCGGGCCAGATCCAGCGATGCCAGTTCCAGGTTGGCCTCCGCCTGCGCCAGTTCCGCGCTGCGGCTTTCCAGCACCGCCTCATAGGCGCTGCGCTCGATGCGGAACAGCACATCGCCCCGCTCCACCTCGGCGCCGTCTTCCACCAGCACCTCTTCCAGATAGCCGCTGACACGGGCCATGATGTCGGCCTTGTCAATCGCCTCGCCCCGGCCGATGAATGTCGCGGTGTCCTTGATCTGCTTGACGACAGCCTGCGCAACGGACACCTTCGGCGCCGCGCCTTGCTGGGCGGGTGCAGGCCCTGCAAACATCAGCCCTGCCGCTGCAACCATCGCAAGACTGGTTCCACCAGACAGGCCTGCAGTCCAAAATCGTGCCATGCTGTGCCCTTTCGAGTATTGGAAATGTTTAGGAATGATTGCAGCAACGGCTGTGACAGCCGCTTCTGCGGTAACGAAATTTCCTCCATTCAATAATTTGCTAACCTTAACCGCAAGAGCCGTTGTGCGTCTTATGCGTTTCTCTTGCTGCCGGGGCCGGGCAACTGCCCCGTTATTCCCCCAGCGCGCGGTTTAATCACCGCAAGGCGGGAACCGCAGGCAGCGGCCAGGGGTTATCACCACGGGAGCCCTGCGGACAGGCCGCCGGGCGGGCATGCATCGATAGCTGCCGCCGCGCCGCTATCTGATCCCGCAGATGCCGGCAGGCCAGGATGCCAGGAGGATACCATGCGTTGGAGAGGTCGCCGCGGAAGCAGTAACATTGAAGACCGGCGGGGCCGGGGTTTCACCGGCAGAACCGCCGGGATCGGCGGCGCGGGGGCAATACTGATTATCGTTGTCGGCGCCTTCCTGGGGGTGGACCTGACGCCGCTGCTGCAAGGCACGGCACCGCAAAGCAGCCAATCTGCGCCGGTCACCGAGGCCGACCAGGCCGCAGCCGAATTCGTCAGCGTCGCCCTGGCCGATACCGAAGACGTCTGGACCACGATTTTCAACCAGCAGCTGGGACGGGCCTATGACCCTGCGGTTCTGGTGCTTTACAAGGGCGTGACGCAATCACCCTGCGGCGGAGCCTCTGGCGCAACCGGCCCGTTCTATTGCCCGCTCGATGAGAAGGTCTATCTCGACACCGCATTTTTCACCACGCTCAGCCAGCGGCTGGGCGCCAGCGGCGATTTCGCAGCCGCCTATGTGGTGGCGCATGAGGTTGCCCATCATGTTCAGAATGAACTTGGCATCCTGGGCCAGACCCAGCGCATCCGCGCCCAGGTCAGCGAGGTCGAGTCCAACGCAATTTCTGTGCGCACCGAACTGCAGGCCGATTGCTTCTCCGGCATCTGGGCCCGCTATGCCCGGGATCAGCTGGGCACGCTGGAGCCCGGCGACATCAGCGAAGCGATGAATGCTGCCAAACAGATCGGTGATGACACGCTGCAGCGCAACGCGGGCCAGGTGCCGCAGCCGCACACCTTCTCGCACGGCACCAGCGCCCAGCGGCAGGCCTGGTTTGCGCGCGGGTATGAGACCGGGGACATCAGCACCTGCGACACCTTCTCGACCAATTCGCTCTGACCCTGCGGCTGCGGGTTCATTGAATTCTGCTGGTGTTGGTGGTTGTCTAACCCCACAGGCGGCGCTAGGCCGGAGCCGGAAACCGGATCGATTCCGGCGCCGCGTCCATCGCCGCCGGACTAGGGAGACAGCCAGATGAAAGTTGACGGTACGCATTACCGGTCCCTTTGGTGGGATCATGACAAGGACGCGCTGCAGATCATTGATCAGCGCTGGCTGCCGCATGATTTCCGCGTCCAGCAGGTCAGCACTCTGCAGGAGTTTGCCGACGCGATTGTCGAAATGCGGGTGCGCGGCGCGCCGCTCATTGGCGCCACCGCCGCATACGGGATGGCGCTGGCGATGCGGCTGGACCCCTCGGATGCCGCGATGGATCAGGCCTGGAGCTTTCTGAACGCAACCCGCCCCACCGCCATCAACCTGCGCTGGGCGCTGGACCGCTGCCGCAACCACCTGCGCCCGCTGGCCGAAGGCGAGCGGGCCGCGGCGGCCCTGGCGCTGGCCCACGAGATCGCGGATGAGGATGTGGAAATCAACCGCAGCATCGGCGCGCATGGCCTGGAGCTGATCAAACAAATCGCTGCCGGCAAGCCGGAGGGCGAGCCGGTCCGTCTGCTGACCCATTGCAACGCCGGCTGGATTGCCACTGTCGACTGGGGCACCGCCACCAGCCCGATGTACCAGGCCCATGACGCCGGCATTCCGATCCACGTCTGGGTCGATGAGACCCGCCCGCGCAATCAGGGCGCACTAACCTCGTGGGAGCTGGGCAGCCACGGGATCAGCCACAGCTATATCACCGACAACGCCGGCGGCCATCTGATGCAGCACGGCCAGGTCGATCTGGTGATCACCGGCACCGACCGCACCACCCGCCGCGGCGACGTCTGCAACAAGATCGGCACCTACCTCAAGGCGTTGGCGGCCAAGGACAACGGCGTGCCCTTCTATGTCGCCCTGCCCTCGCCGACGATTGACTGGACCGTCTCCGACGGCGTTGCAGAAATCCCGATCGAGGAACGCAGCGCGCGCGAGATAACCCACGTCCAGGGCAAGACGGAGAGCGGCAGCATCGGTGTGGTTCAGGTCACGCCCGATGGCACCCCCGGCGGCAACCCGGCCTTTGACGTGACACCCAACCGGCTGGTGACAGGCCTGATCACTGAACGCGGCATCTGCGACGCCAGCGAAGACGGCCTGGCCGGCCTGTTCCCGGATATGGCCGCCGCCAAATCCGCATGACCGGGGCGTCTCAGGTGAAACCTCCCTACCAGGACAGCACCTCTTTGCGGCAGGCGGTGATCGGTGCCTGCCTGGAGATGAATGCCGCTGGCATCAACCAGGGCACATCCGGCAATATATCCGTCCGTGCGGGGGATCACATGCTGATCACCCCCTCCGGCGTGCCGTATGACCAGATGGCGCCAGAGATGCTGGTGAAGATGCCGCTCGACGGAAGCGCCGCTCCGGCGGGCCAGCTGAAACCCTCTACGGAGTGGCCGTTTCACCTGGCGGTCCTGCAGGCCAAACCCGCCGTCAACGCCGTCGTCCATGCACACCCGGTCTATTGCAGCGCGCTGGCGATGAACCGCCAGGCGATCCCCGCCTGCCACTATATGGTGGCGGCCTTTGGCGGCAGCGACGTTCCGGTGGCGGACTACGCCCTGTTCGGCAGCCGCCAGTTGTCGGAAAATATCACCCGCGCTTTGCAGACCCGCAGTGCCTGCCTGATGGCCAACCATGGCGCGGTTACCACGGGAGAAAGCCTTCCCCGTGCCCTCTGGCGGATGGTCGAGCTTGAAACACTGGCAAAGGGTTACGCGGCCAGTCTCACCTTGGGAAAACCGCATATCCTGAGCGAGGATGAGATGGCGGAAGTGATCGCGGCCTTTGCGGATTACGGCCTGAAGGACAGCCGCTGATTTTGGAGGTTTTAAAGTGCAGCCGGGGGAAACCGCCCGCGGCAGGCTGGTCTTGCCGCATCAGCCTGTCAGGCTTAAAATCCTGCGCATCTGTTTGATATGTCGCGGAAATCTGTGGTGCCCAAGGAGAGACTCGAACTCTCACGATGTTGCCATCGGGGGATTTTGAATCCCCTGCGTCTACCATTCCGCCACTTGGGCCACGCCCTGTTCCTAGCCAAGGCTGCCGCCAAGGTCCAGAGGCAAATCGGCCCCTCTGCGCCGAAAACGCACCCCGTTGCAAAATCATCCGCAGCAAAGGTTGACGGAGGCCGGCGCACGTGCCACCTCCCTTGGCAAACGCCGTTGAGGACGCAGGGCGCAGCATGCTGAAACCGCTATATGACCGGACAATGGCCTTGGCCGATCACCCAAAGGCGCTCTGGTGTCTGGCCGCCGTGGCTTTCGTCGAAAGCTCGGTGTTTCCGATTCCCCCGGACGTTCTGATGATCCCGATGATCCTGGCCCGCCCGTCGCGCGCCTGGCTGGTTGCTCTGGTGGCTTTGGTGGCCTCTGTCACGGGCGGCATGCTTGGCTATGCCATCGGCGCCTTCTTTTACGACAGCATTGGCCAGCCGGTGCTGGAGGCGATGGGCAAGGGCGATTCCATGGCGGAGTTCAACGCCCGCTTTAACGACTTCGGCTTCTGGGCGGTTCTGGGCGCCGGGATCACGCCGTTCCCCTACAAGGTGATCACCATCATGTCGGGTTGGACGGGTATGCCGCTCGGTACTTTCATTGCCACCTCTATCCTTGCGCGCGCATTGCGTTTTTTCGTTGTCGCAGGTCTGCTGTGGCAGTTCGGGGCTCCGGTCCGCAACTTCATTGAACGCCGCCTGGGGCTGGTCTTCTCGGCTTTTATGGTTGTCCTGTTCGGCGGCTTCCTGATGGTGAGGTTCATCTGATCATGCACCGTTTATTGATCGTTATCGCCGCCCTGGGCTCCGCCGCGCTGCTGCTCGGGGCGCTGGGGTTTCAGTACATTGCCGACATGCCCCCTTGCAAACTGTGCTACTGGCAGCGCTACCCGCATGCGGCGGCGGTCGGGATCGGCGTTCTGGCGCTGATCATTCCCGGTGCGGTGCTGCCGTATCTGGGAGCGCTTGCGGCGCTGTCCACTGCCGGGGTTGGGGCGTATCATACCGGTGTTGAGCGCGGCTGGTGGGAAGGCCCCTCCACCTGCACGTCCGGACCGGTCGGCGGACTGTCGCCCGATCAGCTGATGGAGCAGATCATGTCCGCACCGCTGGTGCGTTGTGACGAGGTGCCGTGGGAGCTGTTTTCCCTTTCCATGGCCAGCTGGAACGCAATCGCCTCCCTTGGCCTGGCGCTGGTCTGGATTGCTGCCGCCAACCATGCCCGCAAGCAGGGTTAACCTGCTGGCAAGCTGAGATCCGGCCGCTAACCCTTTGACACTTTTGGCGGTCTTTTGGGATCAGGTGTCCTTCTTGGTGGCCAGCAGGAGATTGGTTTCACTGCTCACCACCCCTTCGAAGGTGCGGATCTTGGCCAGCGCTGCATCCAGCGTTTCCAAGGTTTCAGTGCCGAGTTCCACAATCAGATCCCAGCGGCCATTAGTCGTGTGAATCGCCCGCACTTCCGGCAGCCCCTGCAGCTGCCGGGTGATCCGGCTGGTGCCGCGGCCCTCGATCCCGATCATCATCAGACCGCGCACCGGATCGCGCAGCACATCCTCCTTCAGCACCACCGTGAACCCCAGAATGTCGCCGCGGGCCTGCAGCCGCTCGATCCTGGCCCGCACCGTTGTCCGCGACAGGTTCAATTCCAGCGCCAGATCTGACAGCGACGCCCGCGCATTGTGGCGCAACGCAGAGATCAGACGCTCATCCGTTTTGTCCATATCCCACCTCAATTCGAACAATCAGCAACCATTATGGGCAAAATGCAGACTGGCTTCCAACACATTTCGGAAGCTAATTGGAAGAAAGCTGACTTTTTGAGAGACCATAACCGTGACCTCGCAACATTGCATTCTGATTGGAGCCCCGGTCGACAGCGGCAAGCGCCGTGCCGGCTGCCTGATGGGCCCGGACGCCTACCGGACCGCCGGAATCGCCGCTGCCCTGGAAAGCCTTGGGCACACGGTCGAAGATCTTGGCAACCTGGCGCCGGAGGCCCATGCCGCCGACACCAATGACGGCCTCGTCTATGCCCGCAACGAAACCATCGGCTGGACCTCGCGCCTGGCCCAAGCCGCCGAGGACGCGCTGGAATGCGGCCTGCCGGTGTTCCTGGGCGGCGATCACTCGCTGTCGCTCGGATCCGTGGCCGGCGCCGCAAACTTTGCCGCCAAGGCAGGCCGCCCGCTGTTTGTCCTGTGGCTGGACGCGCATACCGACTTCCACACGCCGGAAACCTCGGACAGCGGCAACCTGCACGGCACCCCGGTCGGATATTTCACTGGGCGCAGGGGTTTCGACGGCTTTCCTGAAGTTCTGAACCCGGTGCCGGAGGAAAATGTCTGCATGATCGGCCTGCGGTCTGTGGACACCCAGGAACGGCTTGCGCTGGAAGACAGCGCCATCCGCACCCATGACATGCGCCATATTGATGAAAACGGCATCGCCGGACCGCTGAACCGGTTTCTGGATCATGTCGCCGAGGCCAATGGCATGCTGCACGTCTCGCTCGACGTGGATTTTCTGGATCCCTCCGTCGCCCCGGCTGTCGGCACCACCGTTCCCGGCGGCGCCACCGTGCGCGAGGCCCATCTGGTCTGCGAAATTCTGCATGATTCCGGCCTGATGACCTCGCTGGATCTGGTCGAGCTGAACCCGTTCCTGGATGAGCGCGGCCGCACGGCGCATCTGATGGTGGACCTCTGCGCCTCTGCCCTGGGCCGCCGCGTGTTCGACCGCCCGACCCGGAGCTATCAGTGAGCAGCCTGCAAGCCCCCTCCGCGGTGGTGATGATCCGGCCGCATCACTTCTGCTCCAACCCTGAAACCAAAGGCGATAACGCCTTTCAAACTCTGGCAAACACCTCGGCCACGGCGACGGCGGCGCAAGCGCTGGCGGAATTCGACGGCGCCGTCGAAGCCCTGCGCGGCGCGGGCGTTACGGTGCATGTGTTTGACGACACAGGCACCGAAACCCCGGACAGCGTGTTTCCCAACAATTGGTTTTCGACCCATGCCGGCGGCCATGTCGCGGTCTATCCGATGTTTGCGAAAAACCGGCGCAAGGAACGGCGCTGGGATGTGATTGAGCTGCTGAAGCAGGACTACCGGGTGCAGGATGTTATCGACTACTCCGGTCTTGAGCAGGACGGGCTGTCGCTGGAAGGCACCGGCGCCATGGTGCTGGACCACATCGGCCGCATTGCCTATACCGTGAAATCCAACCGAGCAGATCCGGTACTTCTGGAACGCTTCTGCACCCATTTCAACTTTGAACCCATGGTGTTCGAAGCCAAAGATGAAGCGGGCCGCGACGTGTATCACACCAATGTGCTGATGGGGATCGGCACCGAATACGCGCTAATCTGCCTGGATATGATCGTTAACCCTTCGCGCCGCGCTGAGGTCGCCGCGCGGCTGGAGGAAACCGGCCGCCGGGTGATTGACCTCACGCCCGGCCAGATCGCCAGTTTTGCGGGCAACGCCCTGGAGCTTACCGGCCGCAAGCGGCTTCTGGCGCTCTCCGCCACGGCGCTGGCGGCGCTGCGCCCCGATCAGATTTCGGTCATCGAGCAGAGCGCAGAGCTGCTGCCGCTGACCATTCCCACCATCGAAACCGCAGGCGGGTCGGTGCGCTGCATGCTGGCAGGCATCCACCTCAGCCCCCGTGAAAGGAAAACCGCATGACACAGCCTTCGGACAAGGCACTGGTGCCTTTTGTCAGCGTCGACAACATGATGCGCCTCATTCATCACGTCGGAATCGAGCAGATGATGCGCGATCTGGCAGAGTATGTGGAAGAAGACTTCAAGCGCTGGGAGCTGTTTGACAAGACCCCGCGCGTCGCCAGCCATTCCGACGTCGGGGTGATCGAACTGATGCCGACCTCCGATGGCGAGGCTTATGGCTTCAAATACGTGAACGGCCACCCCAAGAACACCTCTGAAGGGCTGCAAACCGTCACGGCCTTTGGGCTGCTGGCGGATGTTTACACCGGCTATCCGGTGCTGCTGACGGAGATGACCATTCTGACCGCGCTGCGCACCGCCGCCACCTCAGCAATGGCCGCCAAGTATCTGGCGCCCAAAGGATCAGCCACGATGGCCATGATCGGCAACGGGGCCCAGTCCGAATTCCAGACGCTGGCGATGAAGGCGATCATCGGCCTGAAGTCCGTGCGCCTCTATGACAAGGACCCGGCGGCAACCGAAAAATGCGCCCGCAATCTGCAGGGAATGGGCCTAGAGGTTGTCTCCTGCAAGACGCCGGAAGAAGCGATCGAAGGCGCGCAGATCCTCACCACCTGCACCGCGGACAAGCAGTATGCGACCATCCTGACCGACAATATGGTCGGCAGCGGCGTCCACATCAATGCGATCGGCGGCGACTGCCCCGGCAAGACCGAACTGGCGCCCGGCATCCTCAGCCGCTCCGACGTCTTTGTCGAATACCCGCCGCAAACCCGGATCGAGGGCGAAATCCAGCAGATGCCGGAAGACTTCGCCGTGACCGAATTGTGGGAAGTGATCGCAGGCAAGAAACCGGGCCGCACCGGCGACCGCCAGATCACGCTGTTCGACAGCGTCGGCTTTGCCATCGAGGATTTCTCGGCGCTGCGGTATATCCGCGACCGCATCAAGGGCACCGATTATTTCATCGATCTCGACATGCTTGCTGACCCGGACGATCCGCGCGATCTGTTCGGAATGCTTCAGCGCGCCAAACCCTGACAGGCCGCACCCTCACACCCTGCAAAGGCGGCCCGCTGAACTGAGGCCGCCGGCACTTCCGGCCTCCTTGCCTGTTTGCCGCAGCCAGCGGCATCTGCCGGCACTGCTCATGGGGATCTGAACAGCTGCCTCACCTAAAGCAGACACTCAGGCAACGAGGCCGGACCCCTTGTCCCGGAACGTTGAGCTGTTTCGCTTAAGCATCCAGCTCGGTATCCCAGTACAGGAAGTCCATCCAGCTTTCATGCAGGTGGTTTGGCGGGAACTTGCGCCCGGTGTTGCGCAGCTCCTCCGCCCCTGGCCGCCGCGGCGGCTTGCGCAGCGACATGCCGGCCCGGTGCAGCGACTTGGACCCTTTCCTAAGATTGCAGGGGCTGCACGCCGCGACCACATTTTCCCAGCTGGTCACCCCTCCGGACGCGCGCGGCACCACGTGGTCAAAGGTGAGATCGCCCTTGCTGCCGCAGTACTGGCAGCGGAATTCGTCCCGCAAAAACAAATTAAAGCGCGTGAAGGCCACGCGCTTTTGAGGTTTTACATAGTCTTTCAGAACCACGACGGACGGTATTCGGATCTCGGTACTCGGACTGTGCACCACCTCGTCATATTCGGCCACGATGGCGACCCGGTCCAGCCAGGCGGCCTTGACCGCGTCCTGCCAGGTCCACAAAGACAAAGGGTAATAAGAGAGCGGCCGGTAATCCGCGTTCAGCACCAGCGCCGGGTGCTGCTTCAGCGCGCCCGGAGATCTGACAAACTCTGCTCTGAAATCGCCATCCATTGTTGAACGTCTTCCTCGCCCTGATCTTCCGTGTTGCGGAACCAGAGCGGGGAACCCGCCCCAGCCTGACTTTGACTATATATCGTGGTTAGCGCCTGACAAGCCCTGATGACCCACAATATGTCGGGAGCAATCTGCGCTGATTCCGTGACAGCACCGTGACACTTATCCACAGGGGTCCGGCCCTGGCCCACTTGCCCTGCGGCCGCCGCCCGCCTATTGCCGTGCCATGACCCGTCTGATCCGTTTCAACAAACCCTATGATGTTCTGCCCCAGTTCACCGACAGCGGCAGCCAAGACAGCCCGCGGGCGACGCTGAGCAAGTATATCGACTGCCCGGGTGTCTATGCGGCCGGCCGCCTGGACCGCGACAGCGAGGGGCTCATGCTGCTGACTGATAACGGCCGTTTGCAGGCCTGGATCACCGACCCCAAACACAAGATGGACAAGACCTATTGGGTGCAGGTGGAGGGTATCCCGGACCCCGACGCCCTGAAAAACCTGGCGGAAGGTGTTGAACTGAAAGACGGAATAACCAGGCCCGCCAAGGTTCGGCTGATCCCGGAGCCGCCGGGCCTGTGGGCGCGCACCCCGCCGGTGCGGGTGCGCAAGACGGTTCCCGACAGCTGGATCGCGCTGACCCTCCGCGAGGGCCGCAACCGGCAGGTGCGCCGGATGACAGCTGCGGTTGGGCATCCGACGCTGCGCCTGATCCGCTACAGCATCGGTGCCTGGACCCTGGACGGGCTGGCGCAGGGCGCTTGGGAGGACGTGGAGGCGCCGCGTGTTCCCGGCCCGCCGAAGCCTTCGCAAAAGCCGCCCCGCAGACCCAAGCCATCCGCGGCGAGGCCGCCAAAAGGTGACAGGCCCCGCCGCCGCTGATAGCCTTTCAGCCATGCTGCCGCACGCCCCCGCCCCCGACGCCATTCTCGAAGCCTCGCTCTATGTCGGCGACCTCGACACAGCCGAAGCGTTCTATGGCGAAATCCTGGGGCTGGAGCGTATCCAGCGGGTTGCCAACCGGCATGTCTTTTACCGCTGCGGCACGTCAGTTCTGCTGCTGTTCAACGCTGAAGAAACGGTAAAACCACCGGGAAACCCGCGTCTGCCGGTACCGCCGCATGGTGCCCGCGGTCCGGGGCATGTGTGCTTTGCCCAGCCAAGAGAAAGGCTGCTTCTCATGCGCGCGCGGCTCCTGGCGGCAGGCATCGCGATTGAGGCGGAGTTCGACTGGCCAAGCGGCGCCCGGTCCATCTATTTCCGCGATCCGGCCGGCAATTCACTGGAAATCGCCGAACCGAACCTGTGGGCAACCTGACCTCCCGAAGCGCCGGAAGGTCAGACTTGTCAATGGGTTAAAGCCCGAGCTTGTCGCGCATGAACGCCAGTGCCACGCTCAGCCCGTCCGGCGCGATGCCATGGGCGGTGCCTTTCTGGATATGGGCAAAGACGTCCTGGAAGCCCGCCTCCTGCAGCGCTTCTGCGGCCTCGGGCAGCGACTGCACGGGCACCACGTCATCCTGATCGCCATGCACCAGCAGCACCGGCATCCTCGAGACGGCTTCATCTTTCAGCAGTTCCGGCTCCAGAAGCCGGCCGGAGAATGCGACGATCCCCGCCACTGCGTCTTCCCGGCGGGGTGCCACATGCAGGCTCATCATGGTGCCCTGGCTGAACCCGAACAGCACGACCTGTTCCGGCAGCACATCCTCGTCCACCATCAGCGCATCCAGAAAGGCGTTCAGGTCTTCGATCGCGGACTGCATTCCGCGCATGCTCTCCTCCTCCGAGGAGCCGTCGATCCAGGGAATCGGAAACCACTGGAACCCAAAGGGCGCGCCGGCGCAGGCCTCAGGCGCATCGGGGGCCACAAACAGCGTATCCGGCAGATGCTCCCCCAGAGGATCGGCCAGCCCCAGCAGGTCGGCCCCGTTGGCGCCATACCCATGCAGGAACACAACAATCGAGCGGATTTCGCCGGAAACCGGCTCCTTGCGGCCGGCAGTCAATACACGAGTCATCGGATCCCTTCCCTGTCCTTCGCCAACCGGTAATAGGCCCAGAGAATGCGCGCCGCAACCGACCGCCACGGCGACCAGGCTTCGGCCAGGTGCCGCATCTCCCGTTCCTTGGGGCGGGCGGGCAGATCAAACAGCACCCGGGCTGCCTCCTGCAAGGCCAGATCACCATGGGCAAACACATCCGCCCGGCCCAGCGAAAACATCGCATAAATCTCTGCCGTCCACTGGCCAATCCCGGGGACCTGGACCAGCGTGGCAATCACCTCTGCATCAGGGGCGCTGCGCAAGGCTTTGTAATCAATGCGCGCCTCCGCCAGTGCCCGGGCATACCGGATTTTCTGGCGGCTGAGGCCGGCGGCGCGCAAATCGTCATCCGCGGCCCAAAGAATCTGGCGCGGCCCGGTGAGCTTTGGCTCTTTCATCCGCGTCCAGATCGCATTGGCCGAGGCCACGCTGACCTGCTGGCTGACAATCGCGCTCAGCAGTTCCGCAAAGCCGTCCGGCCTGCGCCTGAGCGGAAGCGCGCCAGTCAGTTCCAGCGCATGGGCAAACCGGCTGTCCTGCGCCGCCAGCCAGTCCGCGCCTTCGGACACGCAGGCATCATACTGGATGATCCGGCCCGCGCCCGGATGGAAGGTTTGTATTTCTGACGCCACGTCACCCCCTGATTGGCGGCCGTTGAAAGAAAGCGTGAACGCCAATCCATTTCCGCTGGCTTGCCCATCGACATATTCACAGTTACGCATCCCATATGACCATGAGCATGACCACCCCCAGCGACACCGTCGCCAAGAAAAACGTCGCCATCCTGGTGCTGGCGCAGGCGATCCTTGGCTCGCAGATGCCGATGATCTTCACCATCGGCGGCCTTGCGGGGCAGTCGCTGGCCTCGAACCCCTGCTTTGCGACACTGCCGATTTCCCTGATTGTCGGCGGCTCGATGCTGGCCGCGACGCCGATTTCGGCAATCATGCAGCGCTGGGGCCGCCGGGCGGGGTTCTTCACCGGCGCAGCCTTTGGCGCTATTGGCGGGCTGGTCGGCGCCTACGGACTGTACCTCGGGTCTTTCCCGATCTTCCTGCTCGGCAGCCTGCTGACCGGCGTTTACATGAGCGCGCACGGGTTCTACCGGTTTGCCGCAGCCGATACCGCCTCCGATGCCTTCCGGCCCAAGGCGATTTCTTACGTGATGGCGGGCGGTCTGGCCGCGGCCATCATCGGCCCTCAGCTCGTCAAGGCCACCAGCCAGGCCTTTGTCATTCCGTTTCTTGGCACCTATCTGGCAGTGATTGCGGTCAACGTTCTGGGCGCCGCGCTGTTCCTGTTCCTCGATATCCCGAAACCGCCCGTGCCCTCTGCGGACAGCCCCAAGGGCCGCAGCCGGATGGAGCTTCTGAAGACCCCGGTGATCGCGGTGGCGGTGATCTGCGCGATGGTCTCCTATGCGCTGATGAACTTGGTGATGACCTCGACACCGCTGGCCGTGGTCGGCTGCGGCTTCACTGAGGGCAACGCCGCGGACGTGGTCACCTGGCATGTGCTGGCGATGTATGTGCCGTCCTTCTTTACAGGCCACCTGATTGCCCGTTTCGGCGTAGAGAAAATCGTCTCCGCCGGTCTGGTGATCCTCGCAGGCGCCGGTGCCGTCGCGCTGCAAGGTGTTGAGCTGGAAAATTTCTTCATTGCGCTAGTGCTCTTGGGTATCGGCTGGAACTTCGGCTTCATCGGCGCCACCACCATGCTGGCCGGCGCCCATGAAAGCTATGAGCGCGGCCGGATGCAGGGGCTTAACGACCTGCTGGTCTTTGGCGGTGTCACTATGGCCTCGCTGGCGTCTGGCGGGCTGATGAACTGCTCGGGCGGCAGCCCGGTGGATGGCTGGAACGCGGTAAACATGGCCATGGCCCCCTTCCTGGTGCTGGCAGGCGGCGCATTGATGTGGCTGGTCCTGCGGCCCAAAGAAGCCTGACAACGTATCCCGAAAACCGAAAAAGGCGCCCCGGGAGGCGCCTTTTTCTTTGGATCCGGTCTTTTCTACCAGCGCCCCAGGGCGGTGCGCCACATCAAGCCGGCCCTGCGCCGGAACTCGCTCTGCCCAAGCGCGCCCTGAGCGACCCGTTCCGGCTGCCGGATCGCCTGTTTCAGCAGGCCCTCCGCCTGCCAGCCCGCCAGCAGCGCAGCGCCCGACTGTTTCGAAACCTTCGCGCCACCCATGCGGGATTTGCATATCTTTTCCAATCCCTTACGCGCCAAAGCTTGCACGCCTTCAAGGGTGCCGTCCAGCAGCGGGATCCGCTTCTGGGCCTCCAGCTGCGGAATCGCACGCAGCCAATTGGCGACACCGGCGCCATAGGCAAAATCACGCACCACCGCCTCATCCGCCTGCCCCAGAGACGCCGCCGCCATCCACATCAGCGACCCGCTGGTGCGGTCAATATAGCTGTCAAAGGCGGCCTGATCCTCGAACGGGTCCTTGTAGATGTCCCAGCGCCGCGCCTCTGCCATACCGTCGATACAGGCCGCCAAGTCCGGCTTCAGACACCGCGCCAGCGGGGTCGTAACGTAGTGCCGCCGGACGGGCTTGCCATCCGCGATCTCCGCTCCGACGTCGCGCCACCATTGCACCCGCATTTCGGCAATCATGCTTTCCTGGCTGGCCCAGGGCGCCCGGGCCAGCTCGATGTTAAACGCATAAAGCGCAAACAGCAGCGGCCGCGCCTGGACCGGTGCGGCCATGGCGGCCAAGAACCGGTCCGGATCGCTTTTCTGCACCAGCTCCGCGCAGGCCGTCAGGTCGGCGTCAAACTGCATCCGCCTGCCCGGCCGTGCAGTCATGCGCCAGCTTCCAGCGGATGGCGTCCAGCAGCGCCTCGAACGAGGCGTCGATGATGTTCGGGCTAACGCCCACCGTGGACCACCGGCGGCCCTGGCTGTCCTCGCTGTCGATGATGACGCGGGTCACAGCTTCGGTGCCGCCCTGGGTGATCCGCACCTTGAAGTCGACTAGCCGCATGTCCTCCAGCTGTGCCGAGTAGCGCCCCAGGTCCTTGATCAAGGCCTTGGCCAGCGCGTTCACCGGGCCGCGGTCGCTGCCGGTTTCGTCCAGCGATTCACTCACGGACAGGCGTTTTTCGCCATCAACCTTGACCACCACAACCGCTTCGGACAGGCTGACCATCCGGTTGTACTTGTTCTTGCGCCGCTCGACCGTGACCTTGTAGCGCTTTACCTCAAAGAAGTCCGGCAACTGGTTCAGCTCTGCGCGCGCCAGCAGCTCGAACGAGGCCTGCGCGGTATCGTAGGAATAGCCTTCCGCCTCGCGCTCCTTGATCCGCTCCAGGATCCGCGCCAGCGCCGGGTTGCCCTTTTCAACGATCAGGCCAGCGTCGGTCAGCCGCTTACGCAGGTTCGACTGCCCGGCCTGGTTCGACATCGGGATCACCCGCGCGTTGCCGACCTTGCCCGGCTCGATATGCTCATAGGTCGACGGATCCTTGAGGATCGCGCTGGCATGCAGCCCCGCCTTGTGGGCAAAGGCCGACGCCCCCACATAGGCTGCCTGCCGCACCGGAACCCGGTTCAGGATATCATCCAGCATCCGGCTGATCCGGGTGAGGCCAGCAAGCGCCTTCAGGCTCACGCCGGTGTCGAACTTACTGGCATAGGGCTCCTTCAGCAGCAGCGTCGGGATCAGCGCGGTCAGGTTGGCATTGCCGCAGCGTTCGCCCAGGCCGTTTAAGGTGCCCTGGATCTGCCGCGCCCCGGCGTCCACCGCGGCCAATGAGCACGCCACCGCATTTTCCGTGTCGTTATGGGTATGTATGCCCAGTTTCTCACCCGGAATTCCGGCTCCTACAACCTCTGTGACGATGCGGCTCACCTCGGCCGGCAGCGCACCGCCATTGGTGTCGCACAGCACCACCCAGCGCGCCCCGGCCTCCAGCGCGGCCCGGCACGCCGCCAGCGCATAGTCCGGGTTATCCTTGTAGCCATCGAAGAAATGCTCAGCGTCAAACAGGGCCTCGCGCCCTTGCGCCACGATATGGGCCACTGAGGCCCGGATGTTGCTGAGGTTCTCCTCCAGCGTGATCCCCAGCGCGTGGGTCACGTGGTAGTCGTGGCTTTTGCCGACCAGACAGACCGCAGGGGTGCCGGCATTCATCACCGCTGCCAGCACATCGTCGTTCTCCGCCGACCGCCCGGCCCGCTTGGTCATGCCGAAGGCGGTTATCGTGGCGCGGGTTTCCGGCGCTTCGCCGAAAAACGCGCTGTCGGTCGGGTTCGCGCCCGGCCAGCCGCCTTCGATATAGTCGACACCCAGCTTGTCCAGTGCCTGCGCGATTTGCTTCTTTTCCGCGGTGGAGAATTGAACGCCCTGGGTCTGCTGCCCGTCGCGCAGCGTGGTGTCGTAAAGATAGAGCCGTTCCCTGGCCATCAAAGCGCCTCCAGCTTGGCGGGGTCAAACCCTGCACCCGGCACCAATTCAACGCCGGTCTTGCTCATCCGCACTTCAAGCCCTGCCTCAACATAGGCCGCCTTCAACCTATCAACCTCAGAAAAGTCCTTGCTTTCCATAGCCTTCTGGCGCGTCTCAAACAGCTTCTCCGCAAAGGCCGACAGGTCAATCGAGGGTGAGGACGCCCAGGCGCCCAGTTCATCGGTCAACAGTCCCAGCATCTGTGCCGAGGCCAGCAGGCCCGCCGCATCGCCGGCCGCTGCCAGCTTGTGCAGCTCTGCAATGGCGCCCGCGGAATTGAGGTCATCCGCCAGCGCCTCCAGGACCGCGGCAGCAGCGCTGGACGCGGGTTCGATGCCCGCGGTCAGCGCCCGCCACTTGCGCAGCGTCGCCTCGGCCTCCTTGGCCTTCCTGTCAGTCCAGTCCATCGGCTTGCGGTAGTGGGTCTGCAGGAACACCAGCCGGATCACCTCGCCCGGGTAGCCCTGGTCGAGCAGATCCCGCACGGTGAAGAAGTTGCCCAGGGATTTGGACATTTTCTTGCCTTCCACCTGCAGCATCTCGTTGTGCAGCCAGAACCGTGCAAAGTCACCCTCCGGATGGGCGCAGCAGCTTTGCGCAATTTCATTCTCATGGTGCGGGAACATCAGGTCGTTGCCGCCGCCGTGAATGTCAAAGGTCTCGCCCAGCAGTTCATAGGACATCGCCGAGCATTCGATGTGCCAGCCCGGCCGGCCGCGGCCCCAGGGGCTGTCCCAGCCCGGCAGGTCATCGGTGGAGGGCTTCCACAGCACAAAATCCATCGGGTTCTTCTTGTAGGGCGCAACCTCGACCCGGGCGCCGGCGATCATGTCATCGACGGACCGGCCTGACAGACTTCCGTAGCGGTCCTTCCAGCTGTCGACGGCGAACAGCACATGGCCTTCCGCGGCATAGGCGTGACCCTTGGCGATCAGATCCTCGATCATCGCCACCATCTGCGGGATGTACTCCGTTGCCCGCGGCATGTGGCTGGGCTCCAGCGCGCCAAGTTCGCCCATGTCGTCCAGGAACCATTGGGTGGTTTCCGCGGTAATGGCGCCGATAGGGCGGCCGCTTTCGGCGGCGCGGGCGTTGATCTTGTCGTCAACGTCGGTGAAGTTTCGGGCGTAAGTCACGTGATCCGCGCCATAAACCTCGCGCAGCAACCGGTAAAGCACATCAAAGACCACCACCGGCCGGGCATTTCCCAGATGCGCCCGGTCATACACCGTGGGGCCGCAGACATACATCCGCACGTTGCTGGCGTCGATCGGCTCAAAAACCTCTTTCTTGCGGGTCTTTGTGTTGTGCAGCTTGATCACTGTGTCCTTGGTTCCCATGCCCGTTCCTTTCCCATGCCCAGCTCATGATGGCCGGCATCACCCTTTGCGCGCAGCGCGGGCTTAGCAAGTTGTCAGGGAAATGAAAACGACAGAAACCAGCCCGCTGATATGTCAGCAGGTAATGCAGCAAATGATGGTGGCGCATTTCTGGTTCATGAAAGCTGCTTAGCACGGGCCGCCGGCCCCGCCAAGTCTTTTGCCTCAGACGGCAAAGGCCGCCCCGTCTGCCTTGGGTACAGACCGGGCGGCCAGCGGCGCGGCGGAAAAGCATCGCCGCGCCAGCGTGTGCGTCAGATTAGAACTTGAACGACGCGCGCAGCGAAACCGAGGTGGCATCCGCGCCAACGCCGGAGTTGCCGAAATCGTCGAATTCATGCTCCAGCACTTCGCCGCCGATCTGCCACTGGTCGGTGACCTGATAGGCCAGGCCGACGCCGTAGAACTCACCGGTTTCGCTGCCCAGCGAGCTGTCAGCCTCAGCCACACCGCCGGTGACATAAGCGAGGACGTTGCCGAAGTCGTAACCGGCTTTCACCTTGGCACGTGCGACCGAGTCAACGGTTGCGCCGCCGCCCAGATCGACGTCGGTGGTATCATAATCCAGTTCGCCACCCAGGACGAAACGGCCGAAGTCATAGTTGTAGCCTGCGTGGACACCATAAGCGGCATCATCACCCGAGGCTCCGTTGGTTGCGTCCACATCCAGCTGGCCGATCTGGCCACCCAGGTAGAAACCGGTCCAGTCGCCGCCATCATTGGCCACTGGCACGGGGGCCGGTGCCGGCGCGGGTTCCACCACCGGTTCACTGATGTTGCCGGCAAACGCTGCACTGCCCATTACGGCTGCGATGGCTGTCATAGCTACGAAACGAGTCATTCAGACTTCTCCTTTTGCAGTCCCGGCGCAGGTTGTGCGCCGTTGGAGCTTACAAAAGGACTCCGCACCCGAACTTCCAGTGCCTCCGGCTCACGTTCTCTTGAATTGGCAATGACTGGCCGAAATTCCCTTGCCGCGTGCGCTTTTCCGCCGGCGGCGGCGAACGGAATTTCACTAAGCCATTGAAATTAACCTGCGCGCACCTAGCGGCGGTCTGGCGCGGTTTACCCGGCTTTTGGCCATTCTGAGCGGCGGCGCGCGTCAGAACCGGAAGGCTGCGCTTACAGACAGCGTCTCGCCGCGCGGGCGGCCGCTGCCGTCCCTGGGCCCCGCTTCGTGATGCAGCACTTCGCCTCGCAGCTGCAGCGCCCGGTTGAGAGAAACGCGCATCCCCAAGCCGAACAGCGTTCCCTGCCGCCTGCCCCCGGAGCCTTCGGCCTGCACCCCGCCAAGGGTGACAACACCTGTCGCCGGTCCGAAGTCGTAGCCGGCATGCAGGCGCAGCTGGTGCGTTTCTTCCGCTTGAACGGCCCGTGTCAAAATGCCGGAGCGGTTGGACGAAACCGTGCCGCCCAGGATTAAGCTGCCGAATTCATGAAGGAAGGCCAGCTGAAACGCCTGCGGCTCCGCGGCGCCTGTGCCAGTTCCTATGCCGGATACGGCACGAATTTGGTTGCTGAACAGCGGCCGGGCCCACTCTTCCGCCGACCCCGGCTGGCCAACAGCCAGCGCCAGCGTAAGGCCCGCTGCAAAGGCCTGAGAGAGTGCGGTTTTCCTAACCTTCGGCATGTCGCTTTGCCTTCTCGAAATGCGCCGTTTCAGC
The DNA here is from genome assembly GCF_002388965.1 of Leisingera sp. UBA4491. Lineage (NCBI taxonomy): Bacteria > Pseudomonadati > Pseudomonadota > Alphaproteobacteria > Rhodobacterales > Roseobacteraceae > Leisingera > Leisingera sp. UBA4491. The sequence continues at coordinate 172,600 of NZ_DGNN01000026.1, forward strand.
GCGCCGTCCCCGGAACCTCCAGTATCGCCATTAATGCTTAATATTCGGTTCCCAAGCGCATCCTGCCAACATCCGCCTGCCCCGCATAGCGTCAAAAATCGAAGGCACACCATTAAAAGTAGAAACATTTACTTAAAGCTGCCGCTTCAAGGATCCGCAGAGGCCGCCTCCGCACCCGGTGAAATTCATGTCGCTTTTTTCACCCTGGTCGCTAACAGGCTAGAAACCCCGCCCAGGACTGGCACTCTGCGGCAAAACAGGGGGAGACTGCATGCAGGGTGAACGCTGCCTTGTCAGCCTGATCTGCCGCACCATCGGGGCGGCGCGCGGGCGTGCGGCCAGAGGGCGGCCGAGCTGAGCCGGAAGTCACGCAATTCCTGCTCACCCACCTGAAAGGCTCCCATTCATGAACGACCAAGCCTCCTCCACCCGCGCCAGCCGCAGCGGCGGGCGCAACGCGCGCCGTGCAGCCCGGGCTGCCGCATTGCCGGATCATCTGCGCCCCGTGCGCCCAGGGATGGAAAGCACCGCCCTCAAACTGCTCAGCCAGCGGGACATGGAGCAGATCCACCAAACTGCGCTGACCGCGCTGGAAGAAATCGGCCTCGCCGACGCCCCGCAAAGCGGCATCAGCTACCTGACCGCAGCGGGCTGCACCCTGGGCGGCGACGGCCGCATCCGCTTCCCCCGCGCGCTGGTCGAGGACACGATAGCAAAGGCAAACCGGTCCATCACCCTTTGCAGCCGGGACGGCAAGTCCGACCTGCAGCTGTCCGGCGGCCGCGTCCATTACGGAACCGCGGGCGCCGCGGTCAGCATGGTGGACGTGCATGGCAAGACCTACCGCGATTCCACCGTGCAGGACCTGCACGACGCCGCGCGCATCTGCGACCAGCTCGACAACATCCACTTTGTGCAGCGCCCGATGGTGTGCCGGGACATTGCCGACAACTGCGAGATGGATCTGAACTCGATCTATGCGACCACTGCGGGGACCACCAAACATGTGGGCGTTTCGTTTACCGAACCCGATTTCGTGAAACCCGGGCTGGAGCTGCTGCACATGATTGCCGGCGGCGAAGACAAGTGGCGCGAACGCCCCTTTGTGTCGAACTCCAACTGCTTCGTGGTTCCGCCGATGAAATTCGCCACGGAATCCTGCCAGGTGATGGAGGAATGCATCAAGGGCGGCATGCCGGTGCTGCTGCTGTCGGCCGGCATGGCAGGCGCTACCGCCCCCTCGAGCATTGCCGGCGCAATCGCGCAGGCGGTGGCGGAATGCCTTGCCGGACTGGTTTACGTAAACGCCGTAACGCCCGGCGCTCCCGCGATTTTTGGCACTTGGCCCTTTGGCCTGGATCTGCGGACCGGGGCAATGTCCGTCGGCTCCGGCGAACAGGCCCTGCTGAGCGCGGGCTGCGCCCAGATGCACAAGTTCTATGACCTGCCCGGCGGAGCCGCCGCGGGGGCCTCGGATTCTAAACTGCCGGACATGCAGGCAGGATGGGAGCAGATGTGTTCTGCCGTGATGGCAGGCCTGTCTGGCCTCAATATGGTGTATGAGGCCGCGGGCATGCATGCCTCGCTGCTGGGCTTCTGTCATGAATCGCTGATCCTGGATAACGACCTGCTGGGCCAGGCGCAGCGCTGCGTGCGCGGCATCGAAGTGAACGAGGAAACCTTGGCCCTGGACCAGATGCGCGCGACCTGCCTGGGCGGGCCCGGACACTATCTGGGCACCGATCAGACGCTCAGCCGGATGCAGATGGACTATGTCTATCCGGACTTGGGCGACCGGACCTCGCCCAAGGAATGGGCGGAGCGCGACAAGCCCGACCTGATCGAGAAGGCGATTGCCAAAAAGGAGAAGATCCTGTCTGAGCGCGCCGCCGCCCGGTTCGACGCCGCCACCGACATGGCAATCCGCGCGAAATTCAACATCCACCTGCCGGCATAACCGCCAGTACCGCTTGCAAACGGGCCGGATATTCCGGCCCGTTTTTTTGTGCCGGCCTGTCCGCAACGGTCCGCACCCGCAGCTTGCCGGATAACCTCGCTGGCGATTTCGCCCGCCCCCTCCCGCTTCGCCGGGCGCATCATCAGAAACTCATCAGGCCTCGCATTATCGGCTTTTACAGCCTGACAATCCGTGATAACCTTTTGTTAAAAGGCTGATATTTGCAATGAGACGTGAGGTCTGGCGGGCTCGGCCTTGCAAGTTTTCCAGTGCAATTGCGCAATTTGAAATTGCGTTTTTGCAAAGCGCACCACGCGAACTGCACGAAACTGCTTCGGACACCTTGAAGAACGCAAGACTCCTGCGCCAGACAGGCGCGAAAATGTTAGCCCGAAAAAACGCAAGGCAAGGGGCGGATTCAGCCGGCGGGGCCAGAACTGCTGCAGTGTCAATCCCAGGACTTTAACCAAGAAATCTGCCGCAAGGCCAAAAGGCCTTAATCCATGGGGCAGTCACCGGTGTTGTAGTAAGATTTTTGGATCCGATAGCCCGGCAGCTGACCCGTCAAACCAGGCCACTAACCTTTGCGAAAATCACCGGGCAGACCGGGATTGCAAGTTTGCAAGACTGGAATGCAAAAACGCAGCGCGAGACGGTTCCCCGCGCTGCGTTTGATCTTCAGAAGAAGGCCTGCAAACCGGTCTGGGCGCGGCCTAGGATCAGGGCGTGAACGTCGTGGGTGCCCTCATAGGTGTTCACGGTTTCCAGATTCACCATGTGGCGGATCACGTTGAACTCCAGGCTGATGCCATTGCCGCCGTGCATGTCGCGGGCCATACGGGCAATCTCCAGCGCCTTGCCGCAGTTGTTGCGCTTGACGATCGAGATCATCTCCGGCGCCGCATTGGCCTCATCCATCAGCCGCCCGACCCGCAGGGACGCTTGCAAACCCAGGGTGATTTCGGTCTGCATGTTGGCGAGCTTCAGCTGGAACAGCTGGGTGTTGGCGAGCGGCCGGCCGAATTGGGTCCGGTCCAGCCCGTACTGGCGCGCCGCGTGCCAGCACGCCTCTGCCGCGCCCATGGCGCCCCAGCTGATGCCGTAACGGGCCCGGTTCAAACAGCCAAAAGGCCCTTTAAGCCCTTGAACATGCGGCAAAATCGCGTCTTCGCCAACTTCCACCCCGTCCATTACGATCTCGCCGGTGATCGACGCGCGCAAGGAGGCCTTGTTTTGGATCTTCGGCGCACTCAGGCCCTTCAGGCCCTTGTCCAGCACGAAGCCGCGGATTTTGCCGCCATGAGCTTCGGATTTGGCCCAGACCACAAAAACATCTGCAATCGGCGCGTTGGAGATCCACATCTTGGATCCGGTCAGACGGTAGCCGCTTTCGGTTTTTTCGGCCCGGGTCTTCATGCTGGCAGGGTCGGAGCCGGCATCCGGCTCGGTCAGGCCAAAGCAGCCGATCCATTCACCAGAGGCAAGTTTTGGCAGGTATTTCTGGCGCTGCTCCTCGCTGCCGTATGCGTAGATGGGATACATCACCAGCGAGCTTTGCACCGACATCATAGACCGGTAACCGCTGTCGACGCGCTCCACCTCGCGCGCGACCAGGCCATAGGATACATAGCCGCCGCCAAGGCCGCCGTATTCTTCCGGAATCGTGGTGCCCAGCAGGCCCATCTCGCCCATCTCGCGGAAGATTTCCGGATCTGTTTCCTCGTTTTCATAAGCACTTAGCACGCGCGGCTGAAGCTTCTCCTGAGCGTAGGCGCGGGCCGAAGCGGAGATCATCCGTTCATCTTCGGTCAGCTGGTCCTCCAGCCGCAGCGGGTCCTCCCAGTTGAAACGGCCCAGATCCGGGGCGTCTTTGGCGCGCAGCGCGGGTTTTTCGGTCATCTTGTCACCTCAATGGTTCGCGGTTTGGACAAACCCTAACGGCAGGTGAACGGAAAAAACAGCGAGACTTTCGCAAGAAACTATGACAATCACTCATATATGTCCGTACCTCGAAAATTCCTGCCTTCCATCCCCTCCCTGCGCGCGCTGGAAGCGCTCGACCGGCTGGGCAGCGCCTCCGCCGCGGCTGACGAACTGGCGCTGACGCAGGGCGCCGTCAGCCGCCAGTTGCAGACCTTGGAACGGCAATTGGGGATGGAGCTGGTGCAGCGGGACCAGAAGCGGCTGATGCTGACCACAGAGGCGCAGGATTACGCGGCGGAGATCCGGCAGGCCTTGAACCAGATCGTGCAATCCACCCTGCGATTGCAGGCCGCACCGCTGGCCGGGACGCTGAACCTGGCCATTCTGCCCGCCTTCGGAATGCGCTGGCTAATGCCGCGGCTGCCGGACTTTGCCCGGCTGCACCCGGATGTGACGATCAACATGTCCACCCGGCTGGAGCCTTTTAATTTCGCCACGGAACCCTTTGATGCGGCTATTCATTTTGGAAATGCCGAGTGGCCCGGCACGCAATCCCTGCTGCTGAAGCACGAACAGCTGCTGCCGGTCTGCGCGCCGCGGCTTTTGGATGGGCGGACGGTTGCGGACCCAAAGGACATACTGAAGCTGCCGCTGCTGCACATCCAAACCCGGACGACCGCCTGGCGCGACTGGTTCGCCCGGCTGGGAATTGCCGCGAATGACGGGCTGAGCGGCACGATCTATGATCAATTCGCAACCATCACCCAGGCCGCGCTGCATGGCCTCGGGGTGGCGCTGATGCCGGATTACCTGGTGGAACAGGACCTGGCGACGGGCCGTCTGGTGGCGCTGCATCCGGAGGCTTCGGAGACCTCCGGCGCCTATTACCTGGTGTGGCCGGAGCGGAAATCCGGCGCGCCTGCGCTGGTCAAGTTCCGGGAGTGGCTGGCGGAACAGGCGCAGCCGGAAGATCCGCTGCCGCGCTGACCGGCGGCCGGAAAACAAGGGGGTGACATGCATGCACCCCCTGTGCACCGCCTGTACACCCCCCGATGCCGCTTCAGCCGAGCGCGTAGCCCGCGCCGCGCACCGTGCGCACCGGGTCGCTGCCGCCATGCTGAGTCAGCGCCTTGCGCAGCCGCCCGATGTGAACGTCAACAGTGCGGGTGTCGACATAGATGTCGCGGCCCCAGACCCGGTCCAAGAGCTGCTCGCGGCTCCACACCCGGCCCGGCTTCTCCATGAAGGTGGAGAGCAGGCGGAATTCCGTCGGCCCCAGCTTCAGCGGACTGTCGGCGCGGCTGACCTTGTGGGTTTCCGCGTCCAGCACGATGTCGTCGTATTCCAGCCGCACACCGACCGTGGAGGGCCGCACCCGGCGCAGCTGGGTGCGCACCCGGGCCATCAGCTCAATCACCGAATAGGGTTTCACCACGTAATCATCGGCGCCGGTTTCCAGCCCGCGCACCTTGTCGACCTCTTCCGAGCGGGCCGACAGCATGATCACCGGAATATTGCGGGTTTCCGGACGGGTCTTCAGCCGGCGGCACACTTCGATGCCGCTGAGGTTGGGCATCATCCAGTCCAGGATGATGATATCGGGCATGTCCTCCTCGACCACCAGCAGCGCTTCCTCGCCATGTTCGGCGCGCAGCACGCGAAAGCCATCGGCTTCGAGGTTGTAGGCCAGCACTTCCCGCTGGGCCATTTCATCTTCAACAACAAGAACGGTGGGCTGATCGGCAGCCATCGGTCAGATCTCCTGCGGTGTTGTCGAGGTGGTGTCGGCTTTCTTGCGGTCTTCCTCCGGTTTCTCGCCGGTCACAAGATAGATCACCTGCTCCGCAATCGCGGTCACGTGGTCACCCATGCGTTCGGTGTTTTTTGCGATGAAATGCAAGTGCATACAGGCCGAAATGTTGCGCGGGTCTTCCATCATATGGGTCAGGAATTCGCGGAACAGGGCGTTGTACATCTGGTCCACATCGCGGTCGCGCTCGATCACGTCGCGGGCCAGCTCCACGTCGCGCTGGATGTAGGAATCAAGCGCATCCTTGAGCATCCGCTCAACCTCGCGCGCCATCCGGCGCAGGGCGGCGGCGCCTTCGCTGATGTTAGGGCCCTGGGCCAGCACGGCGGTGCGCTTGGCCATGTTTTTGGCATAGTCGCCAATGCGTTCCAGGTTACCGGCGATCTTCATCACCGACAGCACCAGCCGCAGGTCAGAGGCCGCGGGCGCGCGCAAGGCGATCAGACGGGCGGTTTCCTCGTTGATCAGCTCTTCCAGCCCGTCGATGGCCTTGTCGCCCTGGCGCACGGTCAGCGCCAGTTCCTCGTCGCGGGTTTCCAGCGCGCGGGCCGCCTCGCGGATGGCGTCCTCGACCAGGCCGCCCATTTTCATGATCCGGGCCTGAATTGCCTCCAGGTCGCGGTCGAATGCCGATGCTATATGCTGCTCTGCCATGTTGAAATTCCTATAGATCAGCCGATCCGGCCGGTGATGTAGCTTTCGGTGCGCGGATCTTCGGGGTTGGTGAAGATCTGGCCGGTGGGGCCGAATTCCACCAGGTTGCCGAGGTGGAAGAAGGCGGTTTTCTGACTGACGCGCGCGGCCTGCTGCATCGAGTGGGTGACGATCACCACCGAGTAGCTGGCGCGCAGCTCGTCAATCAGCTCTTCGACCTGGGCGGTCGCAATCGGATCCAGCGCCGAGCAGGGTTCGTCCATCAGCAGCACTTCAGGCTCCGTCGCGACGGCGCGGGCAATGCACAGGCGCTGCTGCTGGCCGCCCGAAAGACCGGTGCCGGGAGCGTCCAGACGGTCCTTCACCTCATCCCAGATTGCTCCGCGGCGCAGGGATTTCTCCACGATTTCATCAAGTTCCGCCTTGTTTCTCGCCAAGCCGTGGATGCGCGGGCCATAGGCCACATTGTCGTAGATCGACTTGGGGAACGGGTTCGGCTTCTGAAACACCATGCCGACCTTGGCGCGCAGCTGCACCGGATCGACGCGCTTGTCGTAAATATCCTCGCCATCCAGCAGGATATCGCCCGTCACCTTGCAGGTGCCGATGGTGTCGTTCATCCGGTTCAGGCAGCGCAGGAAGGTGGACTTGCCGCAGCCGGAGGGACCGATGAAGGCAGTGACGGTGTTGTCCTCGATCTCGACGTTCACGTCTTTGATTGCGTGGGTGTCGCCGTAAAAGACGTTCACGTCCTTGGCGGCGATTTTGATGTTGTGAGTGTCCACGGTGTTATCCATCAAGGTCATGTCGTTCATTGCACTATGCCCCCTTACCAGCGGCGTTCAAAGCGGCGGCGCAGGATCACGGCAAGCGTGTTCATGGTCACCAGGAAGAGAAGAAGGATGATGATGCCGCCCCAGGCGCGTTCATAGAAGGCCGGGTCGGCGCGTTTGGCCCATTCGTAGATTTGCGCAGGCATCGCCGAGTTCGGCGCGAGCAGGCCGTCGGCAATGGTTTCCGGCGCGTTGGAGGCGATGAAGCCGACCATGCCGATGAGCAGCAGCGGCGCGGTTTCCCCCAGCGCCTGCGCCAGGCCGATGATGGTGCCGGTCAGGATGCCGGGCGCGGCCAGCGGCAGCACGTGGTGGAACACCGCCTGCATTTTCGAGGCGCCGACGCCGAGGGCAGCGTCACGGATCGACGGCGGCACCGATTTCAGCGAAGCGCGGGTGGAGATGATGATGGTCGGCAGGGTCATCAGCGTCAGCACCAGACCGCCCACCAGCGGCGCCGAGGTCGGCAGGTGCATGTAGTTGATGAAGACCGCAAGGCCCAAGATGCCGAACACAATCGACGGCACCGCGGCGAGGTTGGAGATGTTCACCTCGATCATGTCGGTGAGCCAGTTCTGCGGCGCGAATTCTTCAAGGTAGATCGAGGCCGCAACGCCGATCGGCAGCGCCAGCGCCAGCACCACAAACATCATGAACAGCGAGCCCAGCATGGAGACGCCGATGCCTGCGGCTTCGGGGCGGGCGTCAGAGGCGTCGGCGCCGGTGATGAAGTCGAGGTTGAAGGTCTTCTCCAGCACACCGGCGGTGGCCAAAGCATCAACAAGATCAAGCTGTTCGGCAGAGATGTTCTTGTCGTTGACGATGCTGTCGCGGGTGACTCGCCCCTTCAGGTAGCCGTCCACGCGGCTGGAGGCGAGAAAGCGGAACTCCACCGTCTGGCCGATCTGGTCCGGGTTGGCGATCACGTAGTCGCGCAGCTGCGCGGCCACGTCCTTGGACAGCACGCCGGCCAGGTCCTTGGCCTTGAGGCTGGTGTCGATGCCCAGCTCCTCAACCGTGGCCTCCATCGCGCCCTTGATGATCGGGGCATAGCCGAAGGTGGTGACCTTCTTGATGTCCTCGATGTTGCGCTCCCCCTTCTTGTCGAGCTTGCTTTCCAGCAGCTCCACATTGAGCGTCACAAAGGTTTGCTGGAACGCGCCGGTGCCCTTGCTGACAATGGTGGTCACCAGGACCAGCAGCATGACCAGACCTGCGGTGATGGCGGCGATGCCATAGCCGCGGAACCGTGCTTCGGCTGCGTTGCGCTTCCTGGTGCGCGGGGTCTGTTGCAGCAACGACCCGCCGTGTTTGCGGGGCGCGGCGCCTGCGGGGGATTGGCTGAGGTCAGTCATTATTCATACTGCTCCCGGTATTTGCGCACGATATAGAGCGCCAGGACGTTCAGGCCGAGGGTCAGGACAAACAGGGTCAGGCCCAGGGCGAAGGCAACAAGGGTTTCGGGGCTGGCAAAGTCGGTGTCGCCGGTCAGCTGGCTGACGATGCGGGTGGTGATGGTGGTCATCGATTCCAGCGGGTTGGCAGAGAACTTGGCAATCGCCCCTGCCCCCATCACCACGATCATGGTTTCGCCAATGGCGCGCGACGCGGCCAGCAGCACCGCACCGACGATGCCCGGCAGCGCGGCCGGCATCACCACCTGGCGCACGGTTTCGGATTTTGTGGCGCCCAGCCCCAGCGAGCCATCGCGCAGCGCCTGCGGCACCGCGTTGATGATGTCATCCGACAGCGAGGAGACGAAGGGGATCAGCATAACGCCCATCACCAGCCCAGCCGTCAGCACCGAGGTGGCACCGGCCATCCATTCGACGCCCAGCAGGCCGCCCTTGGCGAACAGGTTCGCCAGCGCCGGGCCCACGGTCAGCAGCGCAAACAGGCCGTAAACGATGGTCGGGATACCTGCCAGGATCTCCAGCAGCGGCTTGGCGAAGGAACGCACCGTGCCGCTGGCGTATTCGGACAGGTAGATGGCAGCAAACAGGCCCACCGGCACCGCCACCAGCAGCGCGATGAAGGAAATGTAAAGCGTCCCCCACAACAGCGGCAGGATCGACAGGTCGCTGCCGCCGCGGAAGTTAGGGGCCCAGGTGGAGCCAAAGAAGAAGTCGGTCCAGGAGTGCAGGCCGAAGAAGTTCTTGGTCTCAAACAGCATCGACAGGACGATGCCGACGGTGGTCAGGATCGCCAGCGAAGCCGCCAGGATCAGCAGCGCCAGCACGCCGCGCTCCACCACGTTGCGGGCGCGGAAGTCCTTGTGCGTGCGGCCGTAGGCCCAGACAAAGCCGCCAAGCGCCAGCAGCGCGACAACCACGGTCATTGCAGTTTTGCCGGTATGGGACAGGTTTCGGTAGGACTGGGCGGCACTCAGCACCTCGGGGCGCACGTCAGAGCCGAGGGCAACGCCAACCTCGCCCATCAGGGCGCGCAGGTCCTGCCCGCCGCCTGCGGCATCCCGCGCCTCACGGCGGGTCAAGAGGCCCTGCTCCACCGCCAGATCCAGCCCTTCGGCAACCCGGCGCACGTCGCTCATCACCAGGCCGATGGTGGTGTTTTCCGGCACGGCCTCTGCCGGGATCATGCTCGAGACGCGGTTCTCGATAATCAGCGGCTGGGCCAGCAGCCAGACGGCCAGCACCGCGATGGCCGGCACAAACGCGGCCAGCGCAACGTGGTAGCCATAATAGGACGGCAGCGAATGCAGGTCTCTTGCATCGCCCCCGGCGGTTCTGAGCGCGCGGCTGCGCCCCAGGTAGAAACCCGCTGCGGACAGCGCAAGCAGGAGAACAACGAGCCAGAAAGTGGGCATGGAGGGCTCCGTTAGGCGGTGACGGAAAGGGAAACAGCGTCGGGGACCGGGAAAAACAGCGCCGGGGCAGAAGGCTCCGCCCCGGCAAATCTTAGATCAGCGCGAAGCCTTAGGAGTTGCCGCCCATGACGGCTTCGTTTGCGACGGTTTCCTGAGTCTCGGCCAGTTCCGGGTCCGCGACCAGGCCGTATTCGGCCAGCGGGCCGTCTTCGCCTGCAACTTCGTCGGCGACGAAGAATTCAGCGTATTCCTTCAGGCCCGGGATCACGCCGATGTGGGCTTTCTTCACGTAGAAGAACAGCGGGCGGGACACCGGGTATTCGCCGGATGCGATGCTCTCGGTCGAGGGCACAACTCCGGACATGGTCGCAACCTGCAGCTTGTCGGTGTTGTTTTCATAGAAGGCCAGGCCAAAGACGCCGATGCCGTCCTTGTTGGACTCAATCCGGGCCAGGGTCTCGGTGTAGTCGCCGTCGATGTCGACCGACTTGCCGTCGGTGCGCAGGGCGATACAGGCCTTTTCAGCAGCTTTCTTGTCGCCGCCATTGGCTTCCTTGAAGGCTTCAAAGGCACCGGTTTCCTCGCAGCCCGCCAGGATCACCTTGTCTTCGAACACTTCGCGAGTGCCGTGCTTGGTGCCCGGAACAAAGGCCTGGATGTCGACAGCCGGGAAATCCGGGTTCACGTCGGCCCAGGTGGTGTTCGGGTTATTGGCCAGTTCGCCATCGACCAGGATCTTGTCGGACAGCGCCAGGAACCAGTCGGACGGGGTGAATTCGAAGGCGTCGGCGCTGCTGTCGGAGGCAAACACGATGCCGTCATAACCGATGCGGACCTCGATGATGTCGGTCACGCCGTTTTCGGCACAGGCGGCGATTTCCTTGTCCTTGATCTTGCGCGACGCATTGGCGACGTCGATGGTGTTTTCGCCGACACCTTCGCAGAACCGCTTCAGGCCCGCGGAGGAGCCGCCGGATTCCACAACCGGGGTCGGGAAGTCGAAGTTCTCGCCAAAGGCCTCAGCCACGATCGAGGCATAGGGCAGAACGGTCGACGAACCGGCAACCTGCACCTGGTCGCGCGCGGCTGCTGCGGTGGCAGAAACGGCGGAAATTGCCAGGGCGGAAGCGGTCAGTTTCACAAAGGACATTTTTGTCTCCATGAGTTTTCAATGTTCGATCACCCCTCGGTGACCTTGGCGCATCACCTAGAGGCCGCTGATGAGGCTTTTGTGACACCAGTGTAACAGGTTCATGACAAACCCGGTTCCGGCGGCAAAAAATGTGTCATGAATCAGCAAACCGCCGCCGGAGATGTCCGGCGGCGGCTTTTCACTTTGAGGATTTACGGCGGCGGTTATTCAGGGAGGATTACCGTAAAAACAGACCCTTGCCCCAATTCGCTATCGACCCGAAGGCGCCCGCGGTGGCGATTGACGATGTGTTTTACAATTGCCAGGCCCAGCCCGGTGCCGCCCATCTCGCGCGAGCGGTGGCTGTCGGCGCGATAAAAGCGTTCGGTCAGGCGCGGCAGGTGGACAGGGTCGATTCCCGGACCGTTGTCGATCACCTGAACGCGGGCGGCGGCGGCGCGCACCGCCGGGTCGCGGTCGGTACGGCTCAGCACCACCCGGACCTGGTCGCCGCCGTATTTCACCGCGTTTTCAACCAGATTGGTAAAGACCTGCTGCAACTGGTCCGGATCGCCCGTGACCGAAACCGCCTCGTCCGGAGCCTCCAGATTTATCTGCACGCCGCGGGCCTCTGCCACCGGCTGAAGCGTCTTGAGAGTCGAGGCCAGATGGCCGGTCAGATCGACGGTCTGCTTGGGCCGCACCCGTTCTTCGCTTTCCACCCGGTTCAGGGACAAGAGGTCGCCCACCAGCCGGTTCATCCGGCTCGCCTCGCCCTCCATGATCGCCAGGAAACGGTCGCGGGCCTGCGCGTCCTCCCGGGCCGGGCCGCGCAGGGTTTCGATGAAGCCGATCAGCGCGGTCAGCGGCGTGCGCAATTCGTGGCTGACATTGGCGACAAAATCGCGCCGCATCTGGCCTGCCTGCTCGCGTTCGGTGACGTCGTCGAAACAGGCCAGAACCGCGCCGCCGGCGACCGCGCCGATGCCGGGCACATAGCGCAGGGTGACCGCAAAGGTAGTATCCTGCGCACCGTCATTGGCAAGATGCTTGGCCACGCGCGGGCTGCGGTCGCGCAGGCAGCCCTCGATGGCGGCGGCCACGCTGGGCTGGCGCAGGATGGTGGCGAAATGGCGCCCCTTCACGCCCTGCCCCAGCAGCGCTGCGGCATCGGCATTCACCGCGATGAACCGCTCTGTCTGGTCCACCAGAACGGCCGGCAGCGGGATGGCCGCAAGAAATCCGTCAATCAGCTCCGTCGTCATCAGATCCCCGTCGTTGAGAGTGCGGCCTGCCTAGCGCCGCGATGTAAACGGCATGTGGCACCCCCGTTCAGCCAGCGCAAAATCCGGCAGGCGGCGGCTGATTACAGCGGTTTCATCTCTGCCCGGAAGCGGCGCATGTTGTCCTGATAGTGGAGCGCGCTTTGGGTAAGCTTCGCGGCCAGCGCGGCATCAACCTCCCGCACCACCTTGCCGGGGCTGCCCATGACCAGCGAGTTGTCGGGGATTTCCTTGTTCTCGGTGACCAGCGCGCCGGCGCCGATCAGGCAGTTCTTGCCGATCTTTGCGCCATTGAGGATGGTGGCGCCCATGCCGACCAGGGTGTTTTCGCCGATGGTGCAGCCGTGCAGCATCGCCTTGTGGCCGATGGTGCAGTTCTTGCCGATGGTCAGCGGATAGCCCGCATCAATGTGCATCACCACGTTTTCCTGCACGTTGGTGCCTTCGCAGATGCGGATCTCCTCGTGGTCGGCGCGGATGGTGACGCCGAACCAGACCGAAGACCCCGCCTCCATCACCACCTTGCCGATCAGATTGGCATCGGGGGCAACCCAGGTGTCCTCATGAATTTGCGGCTTGTCTTCTCCAAGTGCGTACAGGGTCATGACTGCTCCTCGAATTGGGTTTGCAGGGCGCGCACATGCTCCTGCAGCTTGGGCTGCTGGATCCGGCGCATCCGTTCGGCTTCGACGATGGTTTTCAGCTTGGCCTCGGTCTGGTCCAGGTCGTCGTTGACCAGCACGTAATCGTAATAGCCCCAGTGGCTGATCTCATCCCAGCTTTTCTGCATCCGCTTTGCGATCACCTCTTCGCTGTCCTGGGCGCGGGTTTCCAGGCGGCGGCGCAGCTCCGGGATCGAGGGCGGCAGGATGAAGATCGACAGCGCGTGCTTGCCGAGGTCCGAGTTGCGGATCTGGATCTCCCCCTGCCAGTCGACGTCGAACAGCACGTCCTGGCCGGCCTCGATGGTGTCCCTGACCGGGCCTGCGGGCGAGCCGTAGAAATTGCCGAAGACATGGGCGTGCTCCAGCATGCCGCCTTCGGCCACATTCTGGCGGAACTCGTCCTCGGACATGAAAAAGTACTCGCGGCCGTGCTCCTCGCCCGGGCGCGGGGCGCGGGTGGTGGCAGAGACCGAGAACTTGAGGCCCGGGTCCCAGGCCATCAGGCGGCGGGCCAGTGTGGATTTGCCTGCGCCCGAAGGCGATGAGAGGATGATCAAAAGGCCGCGGCGGTCCGCCATCTGGGCACTCCTTTTCTTATTCTATGTTCTGCACCTGCTCGCGCATCTGGTCGATCACGGTTTTCAGCTCAAGCCCCACCGCCGTCAAGGCGCTGTGCTGCGCTTTTGAACAGAGCGTGTTGGCCTCCCGGTTGAACTCCTGCATCAAAAAGTCGAGCTTGCGGCCTACCGCGCCGCCTTTGATCAGCAGATCGCGCGCGGCGCCGACATGGGCGCCGAGGCGGTCCAGTTCTTCGGTGACATCCGCCTTGACCGCAATCAGCGCCAGCTCCTGCGCCACCCGGTCCGGATCGGCGCCATCGGCGTTGTCCAGCACCCGGGCCAGATTGGCCTTGAAGGTCTCGGCCATTTTCACCTTGCGCTCATCGGCGCGGGCGCCCGCTTGGGCCGTCAGTGAGGCGACCTGCTCCAGCTGGCCGTTAAGGATTACGGCAAGCGCAGCGCCCTCGGCCTCGCGCATCTGCACGAATTCCGCCACAAGGGTTTCCAGTTCCTTGCTCAGCGCTTTCACCAGCGGCGCCGGATCGTCGTCGATTGCGGCCTGTTCCAGCACGCCCTTGAAGCCCAGCACCTCCGCGGCGGAGGCCGGGCGGATGCCGACCCGGTTCTGCTCGGCAATCGACTGCGCCTCGCCCAGGGCCTTGATCACCGACTGCAGGACCGCAGTGTTGATCTGGACCTGCGCGGCGCTGTCCTCGGTCCGGGTGATCCGCAGAGTCAATGATACATTGCCCCGCGCCAGCGCCTTGGACAAAACCGAACGGATATGGTTTTCAAGGCCTTCCAGCCAATCCGGCACCCGCAGCCGGATGTCCAGCCCCTTGGCATTGACCGAGCGGAGCTCCCAGCTCCAGCTGTGCTGCCCGGTGCTGCCCTGCGCCGAGGCAAAGGCGGTCATGCTGCGGATGGTCATGGGAAAGGCCCTCTCGTCGCTGGTGGTTGGACAGCTCTACTGTCTCAAAAGTATAGGGTGCAAGCGCAATCGCATAAACGCCGCTAGCCCTGCGCGTTAACCATTGCTTAAAGAAGTAGTCCAAATTTGAATTAGATTGTGGCATCTTAACTTCAGGGTAACCATACCGGCCCTAAGTGTTAACGCAGCCGCTGGCTGATGGGGACGCAAGGCACGCCGGGGTTGAAGGGGATATGAGATGTTTTTTGGCAGCCGCAGCGGCACTGAGATGACGAGCAGTCAGGACAAGGTTGTTTCCATGAACCGGTTCCGCAAAGGCGGGCCGCTGTCGCCGCTGCGCCAGGCTGAGGCCTATTGGACGGCCCTGCGGCGCGGCGATGATGTGCCGAGCCGGTCCCAGATCGACCCGCGCGGGCTGGAGAACATCCTGAGCCACACCTTTATCCTGGAACGGATCGCACCGGGCATTGCCCGGTTCCGCCTGGCCGGGTCGCTGGTGAACGGCATGGCCGGCATGGAGGTGCGCGGCATGCCGATCACCGCCTTCTTCACCACCGACGCGCGCAAGCAGCTGAGCTCGGCGATGGAGCATATGTTCGAAACGCCCGCAATCGTGGAGCTGGAACTGCAGATCGAAGCGCCGCGCCTGCGCAGCCCGCGCGAGGCCCGGATGCTGATGCTGCCGCTGCGCAGCGATCTGGGTGACATCAGCCGGGTTCTGGGTGTGCTGGTGGCGGATGACGGCGAAACGGTCACCTCGCAGCGGTTTTCGATCTCCTCGATCGAAATGCGCGCGGTCGGCAAGGCAACCGGCACCGCCGGATTCAAGGCCAAGCCGCGGCCTGATGCCGCCACGCCTGCCGCCAAGGAAGAGCGCCGCGATGTGAACCGGCCCAACCCGGGATTTGCCGAGACCCAGGCGCGGTTCAAGCCGGAGCGGTCCATTCTGGATGAGGCCAAGGCGCTGCTGGAGCGCAGCCGCGCGGCCAGACCCGCGGCACCGGCGGATGCGCCCGCGGCGGCACCGGCCAAACCCAAGGGCGCACCGCATCTGCGCCTGGTGGTCAGCCGCGACTGACAGGCCGCACCGCATAGCTGTTTTCATTCAAGTACAAGGTCATAGCACTTGAATTGACTGCGCCCCGAGGGAGAACCCCGGGGCGCTTTTTTTGGTGTCGGAGCCTAGCGGGAAGGCCGCGAACCCGCGGCCTGCCTGGTGTCAGTCGGCCTGACGGGCGCTCTGTGCAGCGCGCAGGGCGGACAGTTCCTCTGCCACCAGGAAGGCCAGTTCCAGCGACTGGCTGGCATTCAGGCGCGGATCGCAGGCGGTGTGGTAGCGGTCGCTCAGGTCTTCCTCGGTCACGGCGCGGACGCCGCCGGTGCATTCGGTCACGTCCTGGCCGGTCATCTCGAAATGCACGCCGCCGGGCACGGTGCCCTCGGCCTTGTGGACGCCGAAGAAGTCGCGCACTTCGCGCAGCACGCTGTCGAAGGGGCGGGTTTTGTAACCGGTGGAGGACTTGATGGTATTGCCGTGCATCGGGTCGCAGACCCAGGTCACCTTGGCGCCCTCTTCCTTGACCGCCTTGATCAGCCGCGGCAGATGCTCGCCTGCCTTGCCGGCGCCGAAACGGGCGATCAGGGTCAGCTTGCCTTCTTCATTCTCGGGGTTCAGGCGCGCCATCAGCACCTTCAGGTCCTCGGCGGTGGTGCTCGGGCCGCATTTGAGGCCGATCGGGTTCAGTACGCCGCGGCAGAATTCCACATGGGCGCCGTCGGGCTGCCGGGTGCGGTCGCCGATCCAGATCATGTGGCCGGAGCCGGCCAGCCATTTGCCGGAGGTGGAATCGAGACGGGTCAGCGCCTCTTCATATTCCAGCAGCAGGCTTTCATGGCTGGTGTAGAACTCGACAGTGGAGAATTCATGGGTGGTGTCGGCATTGATCCCGGCAGCCGCCATAAAGTCGATGGTGTCCTGGATGCGGGTCGCGATCTCGCTGTATTTCTGCACTTCCTGTTCATCGGTGAAGCCCAGTGTCCAGGAATGCACCCGGCTCATGTCGGCAAAACCGCCGGTCGAGAAGGCGCGCAGCAGGTTCAGGGTTGCGGCGGCCTGGGTATAGGCCTGCAGCATCTTGCTGGGATCGGGAATGCGGGCGCCGGGCGTGAAGGCGAGTTCATTGATGATATCGCCGCGGTAGCTGGGCAGCTCGACCCCATCGATGATTTCGGTCGGCGCGCTGCGCGGCTTGGCGAACTGGCCGGCCATGCGGCCCACCTTCACCACCGGCACCTTGGCGCCATAGGTCAGCACCATCGCCATCTGCAGCATCACCTTGAAGGTGTCGCGGATCGCATCGGCGCTGAACTGGTCGAAGCTTTCGGCGCAGTCGCCGCCCTGCAGCAGAAACGCCTCGCCGCGGCCCGCAGCGCCCAGATGCTGCTTGAGGCGGCGCGCCTCACCGGCGAACACCAGCGGAGGATATTTGGAAAGCTGAGCCTCGACAGCGTTCAGCGCTGCCGGATCAGTATAGTCCGGCATCTGAACCCGCGGCTTGCTGCGCCAGTCCGATTTTTGCCATTCGCTCATGACTTTTTCTCCGCATCAGAGGACTTTAGAAATTATTGGAAGCTCTATACAAAATCCGTACCTTGGAGGCCAGTTTAGAATTGCGCCTACTTGACCCGGCGTCCATCCTGTGAACACGGTTTTCTGACCTGCCGCGGAGCCCGCTCCCGCGGCCCGACTTGTTTCTTGAAGGACCCCGCCATGCAGACGTCACGCAAGCCTGCTGATTCTGGATTTGAAGCCGGCCAGCCGAGAAGGTTTGTCTTTGTGCTGCTCGACAAGTTCACGATGCTGTCCTTTGCATCGGCTGTCGAGTGCCTGCGGATCGCAAACCGGATGTATGGCGAGGACATGTACTCCTGGACCCTGGTGGGCGAAGGCGGCGAGAATGTTACCTGCTCTGCCGGAACCACGTTTCATCTGGATGACGATCTGATCGAGCTGCGCCGCGACGACGTGGTGATGCTGTGCTCCGGCATTGACGTGCAGGAGGCCACAACCAAGAAACTGCTGGCCTGGCTGCGCCGCGAGGCCCGCAAGGGGCTGACCGTGGGCGGGTTGTGCACGGCCTCTTATACCATGGCCAAAGCCGGGCTGCTGGACGGCAAACGGGCCACCATCCATTGGGAAAACGCCGACAGCTTTGCCGAGGAGTTCGACGAGGTCGACCTGACCAAATCGGTGTTTGTTATCGACGGCAACCGGGTGTCAACCGCCGGGGGCACATCGTCGATCGACCTGATGCTTAAGCTGATTGCCAACGACCACGGCGAGGAACTGGCGAATGCGGTGGCGGACCAGCTGATCTATTCCTCGATCCGCACCGACCAGGACACCCAGCGGCTGTCGATCCCGACCCGGATCGGCGTGCGCCACCCCAAGCTGTCGATGGTGATCCAGATGATGGAAGCCAACATCGAAGAGCCGATAAGCCCGTCGATCCTGGCGCAGGACGTGGGCATGTCGACCCGCCAGCTGGAGCGGCTGTTCCGCCGCTACCTGAACCGCTCGCCCAAGCGCTATTACATGGAGTTGCGGCTGCAGAAGGCGCGCAACCTCTTGATGCAGACCGACATGAGCGTGATTAACGTGGCGCTGGCCTGCGGCTTTGCCTCGCCGTCGCATTTCTCCAAATGCTACCGCGCCCATTACGACACCACCCCCTACCGCGAGCGCGGCAGCAAGGCGGCGGCGTATAAGGCCTGAACGGCTGCAGACTGCTCTGTCTAACGGGACAGTCTGAAAACCGCGCCCTCCGTTTCCGAGGCGAACCAGATGCTGCCATCGGGCGCTTCCTGCACGTCGCGGATGCGGCCTGTCTCGCTGCTTTGCAATTGCTCCACCTCCTTCAGGGGCGCACCTGACAGGCGGGCGATGTAGTCGAACTTCAGCGAGCCGACGAAAACATCGCCGCGCCACTCAGGCCACATGCGGCCGGAATATATCATCATGCCGGAGGGCGCGATGGAGGGGTCCCAGTACCACTGCGGCTGCTCCATGCCGGGTTTGGCGGTGCCCTCGCCGATCCGCGCGCCGGAATAATGGCGCCCGTAGGAGACCACCGGCCAGCCGTAATTGGCGCCTTTGCGGACACGGTTGACCTCATCACCGCCCTTGGCGCCATGTTCAGCGACCCACAGGTTACCTTGCAGGTCCAGCGCCATGCCCTGCGGGTTCCGGTGCCCGTAGGACCAGATTTCCGGCTGGGCGTCTTGCCTGCCGGTAAACGGGTTGCTGGCGGGCACCGTGCCGTCGCGGTTGATCCGCACCACCGATCCCTGGTGCAGCCGCAGGTTCTGGGCGCTGGGGCGGTCGCCGCGCTCCCCCAGCGAAAGGAACAGGGTGCCGTCGCGCGCCTCCACCACGCGGGCGCCGAAATGCCGGCCGCCGCGGGACCCAGGCGCGGCCTCGAACAGCAGCCTGACACCGTTCAGCTGCGTATTGTCCCGGCTAAGCTTGCCAACGGCCAGGGCGGTGCCGGCCCCGCGCCCCTGGCGCTTGGCGTAGGTCAGGAAAACCTCGCGGCTGCTGGCAAAGTCGCGCGGCACCATGACATCCAGCAGCCCACCCTGGCCCTCGGCGGCCACTGCAGGCGTGCCGCTGACGCGCTGCTTTTGCCCGCCCTGCACATGGAACAGCTGGCCGTCCCGCTCTGTCACCAAAAGGCCGCCGTCCGGCAGAAACGCAAACGCCCAGGGCACATCAAACCCCGCAGCCATCCGGGTGACGCGCAGCGTTCCCTGGCTGCTGGAGAGAGTTTCTGCACGCGCGGCCGTGCAAACCGCCATCAGCGCCAGGGTAAGCGTCACGGGGCGAAGCAGCTGTAACATTGAGGTCTTTTCCTTCTGCTGATTCCGCGGTAAATCCACGCCGGCGCTGCATCCGGGGATCAAGAGGAGGAGCAGCGCGAAACAGGCGGCCCGAGGAATATTGTTCCGGTTCAATAAGACTTTTCTTTTTCAACCGGCTTGCCTAGGGTCCGATGTGAACATTTTTGTTCCAACAATGGGAGTTCTCAAATGAAAAAACTGCTGATGGCCACTGCGGCCGCTGCGCTGACGGCTGGCACCGCATTTGCTGGCGGCCATGCGAAGGAAGTGAAACTGGGCGTGCTGTTCGGCTTCACCGGCCCGATTGAATCGCTGGCCCCGGCCATGGGTGCCGGCGCCGAGCTGGCCATGGAAGAGGTCACCAAGTCGGGCAAGCTTTTGGACAGCGCCACCGTGACCCCGGTCCGCGCTGACACCGGCTGCATCGACAACGGCCTGGCAGTGGCAAACGGCGAAAAGCTGGTGGCAGAGGGCGTGAACGGCATCATCGGCGGCGACTGCTCCGGTGTGACCGGTGCCATCCTGCAGAACGTGGCGATTCCGAACGGCATGGTGATGATCTCGCCGTCGGCCACCTCGCCCGGCCTGTCGTCCATGGAAGACAACGGCCTGTTCTTCCGCACCTCGCCGTCGGACGCGCGCGAAGGCCAGGTGATGGCCGAGATCCTGAAGGAGCGCGGCATCAACTCGATCGCGCTGACCTACACCAACAACGATTATGGCAAGGGCCTGGCGGACGCGATCAAAACCTCCTTCGAAGAGGTTGGCGGCGAAGTCACCATCGTGACCGCGCATGAAGACGGCAAGGGCGACTATTCCGCTGAAGTCGGCGCGCTGGCCTCGGCTGGCGGCGACATTCTGGTGGTTGCGGGCTATCTGGACCAGGGCGGCCTGGGCATCATCCAGGGCGCGCTGGATTCCGGTGCGTTTGAAACCTTTGGCCTGCCCGGCGGCATGATCGGCGACACCCTGCCCCAGAACGTCGGCCAGGATCTGGACGGCTCCTTCGGCCAGATTGCCGGTTCCGACAGCAAAGGCGCGGAAATCTTTGCCGAAATGGCAAAAGAGCGCGGCTTTGACGGCACCTCCGCCTATGCGTCTGAATCCTATGACGCAGCAGCGCTGTTCCTGCTGGCGATGCAGGCTGCCAACTCCACCAACCCGGCGGATTATGTCGGCAAGATCCTGGACGTGGCCAACGCCCCGGGCGAGCCGATCAACCCGGGCGAGCTGGGCAAGGCGCTGGAAATCCTCGCCGCTGGCGGTGAGATCGACTACCAGGGCGCAACCGGTGTTGAGCTGATCGGCCCGGGTGAGAGCGCAGGCTCCTACCGCGAGATCGAAGTGAAGGACGGCAAGAACGAAACCCTTCGCTTCCGCTGATAAGCAACGGAAAAGCAACCAAAAAAGAACAGCCCGGGTTTCGCCCGGGCTGTTCCAAATTAAAAACGCCGCAAAAACTGCGGCAGGGGATGTAATGACATGATCGTCGTCGAGGACTTGCACAAGCACTTCGGCGGGTTCCACGCGGTGGATGGCGCTTCGCTGGAAATCGCTAAGGGGTCCATAACCGGTTTGATCGGCCCGAACGGTGCCGGGAAAACCACACTTTTCAACGTTATCGCGGGTGTTCTGGAACCAACCTCTGGCCGGGTCACAATGGACGGTGAGGACATCACCGGCCTGCCCCCGCATGAGCTGTTCCACAAGGGCCTGCTGCGCACCTTCCAGATCGCGCATGAGTTCTCCTCGATGACCTGCCGGGAAAACCTGATGATGGTGCCCGGCGCGCAGTCGGGGGAAAGCCTGTGGAACACCTGGTTCGGCCGCAAGCGGATCGCCGACGAGGAACGCGCACTGCGGGCCAAGGCCGACGAGGTGCTGGAGTTCCTGACCATCAGCCACATCGCGGACCTGAAGGCAGGCCAGGTGTCCGGCGGCCAGAAAAAGCTGCTGGAGCTGGGCCGCACCATGATGGTGGACGCCAAGATCGTCTTCCTGGACGAGGTTGGCGCCGGCGTGAACCGCACCCTGCTTTATACCATCGCCGATGCGATCAAGCGCCTGAACGAGGAGCGCGGCTACACCTTCGTCGTCATCGAACACGACATGGAATTCATCGGCCGCCTGTGCGACCCGGTGATCTGCATGGCCGAGGGCAAGAAGCTGGCCGAGGGCACCCTGGACGAGATCAAGGCAAACGAGCATGTGATCGAGGCCTATCTGGGCACCGGTCTGAAAAACAAGGACAAGCTGGAGGCGGACGCATGAGCGACAACCCCTACCAGGACGATCACGGCAACAAGGACGCCTCGATCACCAACCTGAAAGGCGTGGGCACGATGCAGCCCGCCCATCTGAAAAGCGGCCCTGTCCGCAAGGTCGAGGGTGGCCCGTTCCTGATCGGCGACACCATGACCGGCGGCTACGGCCGGGGTCCGGACATCCTGCACGACTGCACCATTGCGGTCGACAAGGGCGAGATCGCGGTGATCGTCGGCCCGAACGGCGCCGGTAAGTCGACCGCGATGAAGGCGGTGTTCGGGATGCTGAACGTGCGCTCCGGCTCCGTCCGGCTGGACGGCGAGGACATCACCCAGCTGACCCCGCAGGACCGGGTGATCAAGGGCATGGGATTTGTGCCCCAGACCAGCAACATCTTCACCTCGATGACGGTGGAGGAGAACCTGGAGATGGGCGCGTTTATCCGCACCGATGATTTCCGGTACACGATGGAGCAGGTCTATGATCTGTTCCCGATCCTGCGCGACAAGCGCAACCAGCCGGCCGGTGAGCTATCCGGCGGCCAGCGCCAGCAGGTGGCGGTGGGCCGCGCGCTGATGACCAAGCCGAAGGTTCTGATGCTGGACGAGCCGACGGCGGGTGTGTCCCCCATCGTGATGGATGAGCTGTTCGACCGCATCATTGAGGTCGCCCGCACCGGGCTGCCGATCCTGATGGTGGAGCAGAACGCCAAGCAAGCGCTTGAGATCGCGGACAAAGGCTATGTCCTGGTGCAGGGGCGCAATGCCTTTACCGGCACCGGCAAGGAGCTGCTGGCCGATCCCGAAGTGCGCAAGTCGTTCTTGGGGGGGTGATAGATGTTCTTATCCCTGTTAATTCGCCGCGCCGGATTGCTTAGTGTTTTGAGCGCAGGCGCAATCCTTGCGGATTCCACCGTACTCCAAGCTGCTCCACTGCAGCACAGCTGCCTCTTTGATCACGTTGCAAAAGTAACAAAAGAAGGCATGCAGAGGGCTGACGTGTCCTTGCGGGTAACTGTTGCTCGCCGAAAACGCAGTGGACGCGTGATCGTGGATGGCAGCGGCGACTATAAGGCCCGTGCGAAGTCTTTCGATAACGGTGCTGTCGAGTACTTCTTCAAGACAGGCGTCTCGAAAGAAACAATCACTATAAGCCCGCAAGGCGAAGCCCTCTGGGACATCCGGTTCAGAAATGAGGATTACATGGTTTATGTCGGAACCTGCGGCGCAGTAGAGGTGTCTTCCTGATGGATCTTCTCAACGCCCTCGTGGCGCTTACCAACTTTGTTATCGTCCCCGGGCTGGCCTATGGCAGCCAGCTGGCGCTTGGCGCGCTGGGGGTGACACTGATTTACGGGATCCTGCGATTCTCCAACTTTGCCCATGGCGACACCATGGCGTTCGGCGCCATGGTCACCATCCTGTTCACCTGGCTGTTCCAGTCCGTGGGGCTGAGCGCAGGGCCGCTGCCGACCGCGCTGCTGGCGCTGCCGTTTGGCATTCTGGGCACCATTGCGCTGATGCTGCTTACCGACCGGACCGTCTACCGGTTCTACCGCCAGCAAAAGGCGAAGCCCGTGATCTTCGTCATGGTCTCGCTCGGCGTGATGTTCATGATGAACGGCATCGTGCGCTTCATCATCGGGCCGGGCGATCAGCGCTTTACCGATGGCGAACGCTTCGTGATCTCGGCGCGGACCTTCAAGAAGCTCACCGGTCTGCAGGAAGGCCTGGCGATCAAGACCACCGAGGCGCTGACCGTGATCACCGCGGTGATCGTGGTGGCGGTGCTGTTCTGGTTCCTGAACAAGACCCGCACCGGCAAATCGATGCGGGCCTACTCGGACAACGAGGATCTGGCGCTGCTCTCCGGCATCAACCCGGAGCGCGTGGTGATGTACACCTGGATGATCGTGGCGGCGCTGGCGACCATTGCGGGAGTTCTCTATGGCCTCGACAAATCGTTCAAGCCGTTCACCTATTTCCAGCTGCTGCTGCCGATCTTTGCCTCAGCCATTGTGGGCGGCCTCGGCAACCCGATCGGGGCCATCGCCGGCGGATTCATCATCGCCTTCTCCGAGGTGACGATCACCTATGCCTGGAAAAAGGTTCTGACCTACGGCCTGCCGGACAGCCTGGCGCCTGACGGGCTGGTTCAGCTCCTCAGCACCGACTACAAGTTCGCGGTTTCCTTCGCGATCCTGATTGTCGTCCTCCTGTTCAAGCCCACCGGCCTTTTCAAAGGGAAAGCGGTATGACCGATACTATGAAACATACGCTTCTTTTCGTCTTTGTCGGCGTGATGATCCTGCTGGAAGGCATGACCGACTTCCTGTTCTTCTCCGGCTCCTGGAACTCGGCGCTGGTGATCCTGAACATGGGGCTGATCTCGGCCATCATGGCCATCGGGGTGAACATCCAGTGGGGCTTTGCCGGGCTGTTCAACGTCGGCATCATGGGCTTTACCGCGCTTGGCGGGCTGGCCGTGGTGCTGGTGTCGACACCGGTGATCCCGGCGGCCTGGTCGTCGGGCGGCGTCAGCATCGTGATGGCCCTGGTGATGGGCGCGCTGACGGTTGTGGCCGCGGTGATGATCACCAAGTTCATGCCCGCAGGAAAACTGCGTGCGCTGGTGCTGGCCGTTGTGCTGATCGCGGGCTTCTTCGTCTACCGCGCGATCTTCGATCCGGCGGTCGGCTCGGTCGAGGCGATCAACCCCGCGCTGCAGGGCAATATCGGCGGCCTGGGCCTGCCGGTGCTGCTGGCCTGGCCCGCTGGCGGCCTGCTGGCAGCCGGTGCCGCCTGGCTGATCGGCAAGACCGCCCTGGGCCTGCGCTCCGACTACCTGGCGATTGCCACGCTGGGCATTGCCGAGATCATCATCGCAGTCCTGAAGAACGAGGACTGGCTGTCGCGCGGCGTGAAGAACGTGGTCGGCCTGCCCCGTCCGCTGCCCTATGAGGTGGATCTGCAAAACGATC
Organism: Leisingera sp. UBA4491; assembly: GCF_002388965.1. Taxonomy (NCBI): domain Bacteria; kingdom Pseudomonadati; phylum Pseudomonadota; class Alphaproteobacteria; order Rhodobacterales; family Roseobacteraceae; genus Leisingera; species Leisingera sp. UBA4491. Next base: position 197,319 of record NZ_DGNN01000026.1, read on the forward strand.
CGTCCTTTGTGGAGCGTGCGGCAAGCTGGGGCATGGACCCTGTCACCGCCTCGACCGTTTACGTGAAGGCGGGCTATGCGCTGATGTTCACGGTGGTGCTGCTGGCGCTTCTGTGGATGGCGCAGATGGCGCTGAAAAGCCCCTGGGGCCGGATGATGCGCGCGATCCGCGACAACGAGACGGCAGCAGAAGCGATGGGCAAGGACGTCACCCGCCGCCACCTGCAGATCTTCGTGATCGGCTCCGCCATCTGCGGCATTGCCGGCGCGATGATGACCACGCTGGACAGCCAGATGACTCCGGGCACCTACAACCCGTTGCGCTTCACCTTCCTGATTTGGGTGATGGTGATCGTCGGCGGTTCCGGCAACAACTTCGGCGCGGTGCTGGGCGGCATGCTGATCTGGTTCTTCTGGATCAAAGTGGAGCCGATGGGTATCCTGCTGATGGAGCTGGTGACCTCTGGCATGGCCGAGGGCAGCGCGCTGAAGGGGCATCTGATGGAGAGCGCCTCGCATATGCGGCTGTTCACAATGGGCCTGATCCTGCTTCTGGTGCTGAGGTTCAGCCCGCGGGGCCTGATCCCGGAGAAATAGGCAACGGCTTTGGGATCGCTCTTGTGCAACACAGCCTGCAAAAGAAAACTGCAAAGGGGGCCGCGGCGAAAGCTGCGGCCCTTGTTTTTCTGGCGCTTCTGGCCGCGCCTTTCAGCTATTACGCCGCCGTGTTCGGGATCGAGGGGCTGGGCGGCGGCCCGCAGAGAGACAGCTATCTGTTCGTTCCGGGCGCTGCTTGGTCCAATGCCGCCATCTCTGTGCACATGCTGATCGGGGCCGCCCTGCCAGTTCTGGCGCCGCTGCAGCTGGGTCTGGGCCTCAGCGGGCGCCTGCCCGCGCTGCACAGATGGCTGGGCCGCCTTCTTATCCTGGCGGCCTGCGTGACGGCGGCGGGCGGGCTGGCCTTTACCGCCTGGCAGGGCACGATTGGCGGCTGGCCGATGGACATAGGGTTTTCGGTCTATGGCCTGTTGCTGCTGACCGCGGCCCTGGAAACCGCCCGCCTGGCGCGGCAAGGCCAGACCGCCCGCCACCGCAGGTGGGCGCTTCGGCTGCTGGTCCTTGCGATGGGGTCCTGGCTGTACCGGGTTCAATACGGGCTGTGGGCGCTGGCCACCGGCGGGGCCGCATCGAACCCGCAGTTCACCGGCGGGTTCGATCTGTTCATGAATGCGGGCTTTTACCTGCCCTGGCTGCTGCTGCTGGAGCTTATCCTGAGGCGCCGCCCTAGCGCCCCCTGAACAGGCTGCCGAGGATTCCGCGGACGATGCGGCGGCCCGTTGTCCCTTTCAGCTCCTTGATCACCGCTTCCGACATCGCCGAGGTAAAGGTGTCTTTCTCGCGGTAAGAGCGCGAGGTTGACCGGCTGACCCGGGTTCCCGAATAGCGGCGGGCGGCGTTGAATTCCCGCGCCATCGGCTGCGCCGACTCTTCGGCCTCGGTTTCCGAGGTTTCGGCCTCCTGCGCGGCTGTTTGCGCCCGCTGCGCCAGGATCTCATAAGCCGAACGGCGGTCCACCGGGGTGTCGTATTTTCCTGCCATATCGGACGCTTTCAAAATGGCTGCCCGCTCTTGTTCCGTGATTGGCCCCAGCTGGGTGCTGGGCGGGCGGATCAGTGTCCGCTCCACCACACCGGGCACCCCCTTCTTTTGCAGCATCGAGGTGACCGCCTCGCCCACGCCCACCTCGCGGATGGCGTCCTCGGTCGGGAACCGGGGGTTCTCGCGGTAGGTCCCGGCAGCCAGCCGCAGGTTCTTTCGGTCCTTGGCGGTGAAGGCACGCAGCGCGTGCTGGATGCGGTTGCCAAGCTGGCCCAGAATATCCTCCGGCACGTCGGCCGGGTTCTGAGTGATGAAATACACTCCCACGCCTTTGGAGCGGATCAGGCGGGCCACCTGCTCCACCTTGTCGATCAGCGCCTTGGGCGCGTCGTCAAACAGCAGGTGCGCCTCGTCAAAGAAGAACACCAGCCGCGGCTTGTCCGGGTCCCCGACCTCCGGCAGCTCCTCGAACAGCTCGCTGAGCAGCCACAGCAGAAACGTCGCATAGAGGCCCGGCGCCGCCATCAGCTTGTCCGCAGCCAGGATATTGACCATGCCCTTGCCGGCCTCATCGCAGCGCATCAGGTCGCTCAGCGCCAGGGCAGGTTCCCCGAACAGGCCCGCGCCGCCCTGGTTCTCCAGCACCAGCAGACGGCGCTGAATTGCGCCGATCGACGCGGTCGAGACATTGCCATAGCGCAGCGACAGCTGGCTGCGGTTCTCGCCGGTCCAGACCAGCAGCGCCTGCAAGTCCTTCAGATCCAGCAGCGGCAGCCCCTCATCGTCGGCCAGCCGGAAAGCGATGTTCAGGATGCCTTCCTGCGCCTCGCTCAGCTCCAAGAGGCGCGCCAGCAGCAACGGGCCCATTTCGGCCACCGTGGTGCGCACTGGATGCCCCTGCGCGCCATAAAGGTCCCAGAACGTGACCGGACAGGCATGGTAGCCATAGCCGGTAAAACCGATCTTCTCCGCCCGGGCCGTAAAGGCGCTGTGCAGCTTGTGGCTGTCCGAGCCCGCCTTTGCCAGGCCAGACAGGTCCCCCTTCACATCCGACAGGATCACCGGCACGCCGGCATTGGAAAACCCTTCGGCCAGGATCTGCAGCGTCACCGTCTTTCCGGTGCCGGTTGCGCCGGCGATCAGCCCGTGGCGGTTGGCATATTTCAAGGCCAGCCCCTGCGGCGTCCCGTAATCCTCGCCGCCGCCGCCCAGAAATACCTGTTCTGTCATGCCTCGCTCCTGCCTGTGTGTTCTGCCTGTGGATAACAATACAACGTTAACTTTTCCGTGCGATAGTCAATCTTGCCCGCCCCTGCACTTGCGGTTGCCGCGGCGGACATTTCCTCCCTGTCAGACTGGCCGTGCCTTGTGCACGGCCTCCTTTTTTCCAGCGCAGCTGCCTGTAAAACAGGCACCCCGGCCGGCATCCCGCCGCAATCGCCGGCTATTTTCGCCAAATCAGGGCCGCACTGCATTTTTTTGAAGTTGCATGTTGACCGATGGCCAGCCCTTTCGTAACGTCCTACGCAATAACTAAGTCGGCCAGTCCGACGGGGAGACGCAAATACGAAAAAGGGAACCAGCGGGTTCCCTTTTTTGTTCTTAATCAGCAACTTCCATGGTTGAGGCAGATTGAGCGGTTTTCCCCGCAGATCGCCTGATATTAACCTGACACTGCCCGGGCAGCGTGTTACACGCAAAAGCAGCGTCTGTAGAAAAATGAGGCATTCATGTTGAAGTCCCTGACCCCGATCACGCTGGCCGCACTGCTGGCCATGACCGCACCGCTGGCAGCGCAGGAAACAGCGGCGGAAGAGGAGACCGCCGGGGCGGAAACCGCAGAACAGGCTGACCAACAGTCCGAACAACAGGCTGAGCAAGGCGAAAAAGCGGAATCGTCCGCGGACGATATTCTGGATCTTGGCGAACCGGTCAGCACCGACCCGCAACTGGGCCAGCGCTATTCCAAAGAAAAGCACGGCGACTGGGATCTGGCCTGCATCAAGACCGAGAGCGAGACCGACCCCTGCTCGCTGCTGCAGGTTCTGGCGGGTCCGCAAGGCAATCCGATTGCAGAGGTGTCGCTGTTCCGGATTGACCAGCAAGGCGGCCAGGCGGTTGCCGGCGCCACCGTGATCGTGCCGCTGGAAACCCTGCTGCCGGCCGCGCTGACCATCTCGATCGACGGCGCACCGGCCAAGCGTTACAACTATTCCTTCTGCAACCAGCTGGGCTGCGTGGCGCAGATCGGCCTGACCCAAGGCGATATCGACGCCTTCAAGAAAGGCAAGCAAGCCACGCTGTCGCTGCGCCCGGCGCCTGCACCGGATCAGGTGGTGGAGATGAAGCTGTCGCTGAGCGGCTTCACCGCAGGATATGACGTGGTGGACGTGGTCAAGCAGTAACGCTGGCACCTTCCCGAAACCGGAACGCCGCGCGCCCCTGGGGGCCGCGGCGTTTTCCGTTTGCCGGCCCTCAGACCCTGCGCAGGGCCAGCACCGCGTTCAGCCCGCCAAAGGCAAAAGCATTGGACAGCGCCACATCGACCCGTGCCTCGCGCGCCTCGTTCGGGACCACATCCAGGGCGCATTCCGGATCCGGCTCCTCATAGCTGATGGTCGGGGCAATCACCCCGTCGCGCAGCGCCATGATGCAGGCCAGCAGCTCCACCGCGCCGGTGCCGCCGATCAGGTGGCCGTGCATGGATTTGGTTGAGGAGATCATCAGGCTGTCGGCATGGGGGCCGAACACATCCGCCACCGCGGCGCATTCGGTTTTGTCGTTGGCCGCGGTGCCGGTGCCATGCGCGTTGATATAGCCGACCTCGGACGCGTTGACGCGGGCATCCTGCAGCGCCCCGGCAATCGCCCGCGCGGCGCCCTGCTTGCTGGGCATGACAATATCAGCAGCGTCCGAAGACATGGCGAAACCGATGACTTCGCACAGAATTTCTGCGCCGCGCGCTTTGGCGTGGTCATATTCCTCGAACACGAACACGCCGGCCCCTTCACCCTGAACCATGCCGTTGCGGTTGGCGCTGAACGGACGGCAGGCGTCCTTGGACATCACCCTCAGCCCCTCCCAGGCCTTCACGCCGCCAAAGCACAGCATTGATTCCGAACCGCCGGTGATCATCACCGGGCTCATGCCCGAGCGCACCATCTGGAACGCCTGCGCCATCGCATGGTTGGAGGAAGCGCAAGCGGTGGAAACGGTGAAGCTGGGGCCTTTGAGGTTGAACTGCATCGACACGTGGCCGGCCGCGGCATTGTTCATCAGCTTGGGCACCACAAAGGGATGCACCCGGTTCTTGCCGTCCTCGTAAACGCTGCGGTAATTCTCATCCAGCGTTTGCATGCCGCCGCCGGAGTTGCCCAGAACCACCCCGGCTTTGGCTGACAATTCGCCATGAAACTCCAGCCCGGACTGCGCGATGGCTTCCTTGGCGGCGGTCAGGGTGAACTGCGTGAAGCGGTCATACAGGCTCATCTGCTGGCGGTTGAACCGGCCTTCGGCCTCAAACCCGCGGACCTGGCCGCCGATGCGGATCGCCAGCCGCTCCACATCGCGGAATTCCAGCTCGCCGATGCCGCAGCGGCCTTCGCGCATGGCTTCCAGCGTGGCGGGCACGGAATGGCCCAGTGCATTGATGGTCCCGGCCCCGGTAATGACAACGCGCTTCATGAGGGGGCTTAGGCCTTTTCCAGGATCAGCTTGTCGATGCCCGCGACGATGGCCGCCACAGTGGAGATGTCGAAATCGCTTTTCCCGGGCTCGTTGGCATTGAAGGGAATTGAAATGTCGAATTCCTCTTCAATGGCAAAGATGCTTTCGACCAGCCCCAGGCTGTCGATGCCAAGATCCTCCAAGGTGCTGTCGAGGGTCACATCCGACGGCTCCAGAACCGCCTGTTCGGCAATGATTGCAATGACCTTGTCCTGCGTGCTCATGTAAGGATCCCCGATTTTCTGCCTGGCGCTGATGTAGGTATTCGGCCGTTACTTGAAAACAGCCTTTTTTAACAATTCGATGTCACGCATCAGACGCGGCAGGCGGCGCTGTGCTTTATACATCTCAGTATGGGTCTCCATCTTGACGCCCGGATAGCCCATGATCACCCGGCCGGCGGGCACATTCGACAGGATCTTGGTGCCGCCGCCGGCAATCACGCCGTCGCCGATGAAGATATTGTCGACCACACCGGTCTGCCCCCCCAGCACAACGTTGTTGCCAATGTCCACTGAGCCGGACACCCCGGTCTGGCCGCACAGCAGGCAGTCGTTGCCGACGCGGGTGTTGTGGCCGACGTGAACCAGGTTATCAAGCTTGCTGCCGTGGCCGATCACGGTGTCGCGGATGGTGCCGTTGTCGATTGTGCAGTTGGAGCCGAGCTCTACATCATCGCCGATGGTGACGGCCCCCAGGGAATGAATGCGGACCCAGGATTGCGCCTTGGCCTCGCCCTGATCGCCCAGGGTCTTGCGGGCGTTTTCGGCGCCCGACACTTCCGGCGTCACATAGGAGAACCCGTCGCCGCCGACCCGCGCGCCCGGCTGGGCGCGGAAGCGGTCGCCGATGGTGGCGCGGGCGCCGATCGAGACCATCTCGCGCAGCTGGGCCTCCGTGCCGATCACCGCATCCGCCCCGATATAGCAGTGCGGGCCGATCACGGACCCCGCGCCGATCTTTGCGCCGGCTGCAACAACCGCCAGCGGCCCGACGGAGACGCCCTCGCCCAGTTCGGCGCTGGGATCGACAACGGCGGAGGGGTGGATGCCGGAGGGAAACCCCTGGCCGCGGTCCAGCATGGCGGTCACGCCGGACATGGTCATCCGCGGGCGCGGGGCAAAGATGGCGGCCTTAAGCCCGAAGGACTTCCAGTCCGCGCCTTCCCACAGCACCGCAGCCTGCGCGTTGCCTGCCTTCAGGCCTTCGGCGTATTTCGGCGCCATCGCCATGGCAATCTGGCCGGCTTCGGCATCCTGCGGTTCAGCCGCGCCTGCAATCTGCAGGTCCAGGTCGCCCTGGGCTTCGGCGCCCAGGGACTCGGCGATCTGGCGGATTGTGAACATGGCAGGCCCTTTCAGAATAATCCTGTATGGGCCCGGTATTTACCCTTGAACGCTGGGCAGCACCACCCCTGCCCGTTCCAGTGCAGCCCAGATCTTGGCGTCGCGGCCATAGACATCGCGGCGGAATTCGGCACGGCCTTTGCTGGACACCACCGCGGTCCGGTAGATGATATGCACCGGCACCTTCTGTTCCAGTTCGACCTTGGTTTCCTGGCCGCTGTTCAGGATGCGGTGGAAAAAGGCCTTGGGATCCTCAGTCTGGCGCGCCAGCAGCGCATAGGCAAATTCAAACGGCTGCGCCAGGCGGATGCAGCCATGCGAGAAGGCGCGCACTTCGCGGGCAAACAGGCTCTTTTGCGGGGTGTCGTGCAGGTAGATGTTGTATTTGTTCGGGAACATGAACTTGACCAGTCCCAGCGCGTTGCTGCGGCTGGGGGGCTGGCGCATGGAATAGGGGAAGTTCCGCGCGGTGTACTGTGCGAAATTGGCCGAGTTTCGGTTCACCACCCGGCCGCGCCGGTCGGTGATCTGGATGTGGCCGACGGCGTTGGGGTTGTTCCGAAGCTTGGGCAGATATTCCTTGGTGATGATCGAGCGCGGCACGTACCAGCTCGGGTTGATCACCATATGCTCCATCTCGTCTGAGAATTCGGGGCTGCGGCGGTCGTGGGTGTTCTTGCCGATGACCGAGCGGGTTTCAAAGGTCACGTCGCCGTTATCGACGATCTTGGCGGTGAAATCGGTCTGGTTGACCAGGATATGGCGCTCGCCCCGGTCCGGGGTCAGCCAGCGCTCCCGCTCCATCGCGATGATCACCGATTTCAGGCGGTCGCTGACCGGTTTGTTGACCTCTGCCAGGGTGCCGGCACCCGCCACGCCATCCGTTTCAAGACCATGATCCGACTGAAAGCTCTGCACGGCCTGCACCATCGCGGCGTCATAGCTGCGCGCGGCGCTGCGCGGCAGATAGCCCATCGCCATCAGCCGGTTGCGCAGGGCAATGACCGCCGGGCCCTGCTCGCCCGGTTCCAGCGCCTTGGCCTGCACCACAGGACCCCAGCCGCCGGCTGCCAGAACCTGCTCCAGACGCAGCTTTTCGCGCATCAGGCCACGGTACTGGGGCGATGCGGGAACCAGGCTGCGCATATAGGCAAAGGGCTGGGCGTCGCGGATACCGGCCAGAAAGCTGGCGCCATCCACAGTATGCTTCTTGCGTACCATGCCATCATCAATCCGCGACGGCACCAGAAGGCCGGTCTGCAGATCAGTGGCATAATCCACCAGCGCCCTGCTCAGCGCCGCCTCGACCAAACCGAAATCGCGGGTGGTGCGGGCCTGCTGCATCTGCTGCAGGAGGTCGTTGACCTCAGCCGAGCGGTCCGGCAGCCCGTGGGCGCGGGTGTCGTTCAGTGCGGCCAGCAGCGCGCTGCGGCGCTGGCGCGAGGCCTCATCCGCGCCGGTCCAGATCGCCTGATAGCCATTCTCCCGGTAAAATCTGGCAACCGCGTCATCGGCGGAGGCCGACTCTGCCACTGCCTGGCGGAACGCCGCCGGAATATCCGCCTGCGCGGCCCCGGCCATGCTCCCGGCCAAGCCGCTCATGGCCAGAGCGAACAGCCCCGCCTTAAGTCCCGGCAATACATATCCAGCGGATGCGCGCGTCATAAATCTCCGGTCCTTGTGCCGATTATTCCAATATTGGCAGTGCCTATCTGAAATTCTGGTAAATGCCAGCCTGCGTTGTCCACTCACAATCGCGAAAAGTTAACCCTGATGCAGTGTTGCCGCGTCTATGAAACCCGCCTGCAACAGTCGCGGGGAAAAGTTCCATGCCCCTCCCCTTTTGCGCAAGAAATCGCCGAAAAACCGGTCATACGTTACAGTGCGGCAAAGAAATGTTGGAACAGGATTCTCACTGTGCCATACATGCCGCACGTTAACTACGAGCGTTGACGAGCCCGTAACATCGGGCATTTAGGCAGGACTAACAGCGTACGGGACGGCGCAGTATCAATGGCAGAAACCACGGGCACGGGGATCTCCCGGCGTTCTCTTTTGGGTATTTTTGCTGCAACAGCAGTAGCAGCAGCCCCAACTTTCTCAAATGCAGCAGGCTTCCTGCGCGGCGGCGGTGACATCCGGCGCATTCGCATGTACTCCGGCCGCACCGGCGAGCGTGTGGACATGGTCTACTGGATCGACGGCCAGTACATCAAAGACGCGGTCAAGGAAATCAATCACTTCATGCGCGACTGGCGCACCGATGATGTTAAGGAAATCGACCTTCGCACCATCGACATCATGGCCGCCTCGCACAATCTTCTGGATGTGAACGAGCCCTACATGCTGCTGTCGGGCTACCGCAGCCCCAAAACCAACGCGATGCTGCGCAGCCGCTCGCGCGGAGTGGCCAAGAATTCGCTGCACATGCGCGGCCAAGCCGCCGACCTGCGGCTGGCATCTCGTTCGGTGTCGCAGATGGCCAAAGCCGCCGAAGCCTGCCGGGCCGGCGGTGTGGGCAAGTATCAGCGTTCGAATTTTGTGCATATGGATTGCGGCGTTGTCCGCACCTGGCGCGGCTGACCGCAGCTGGTATTGCAAGAATGCAAGCCTGCCCGTCCCGGGGCAGGCTTTTTAGTTTTCTGCGAGCGGCACTGCCGGCGCCATTGCACCTCAACCTCATGAAATTGGAAACAGGCAGTTTTTCCCGTTGCAGAGGCAGCAAAGCACGGGTATACCCCGCCGTAACAACGCACCTGTAGCTCAGCTGGATAGAGCGCTGCCCTCCGAAGGCAGAGGCCAGAGGTTCGAATCCTCTCAGGTGCGCCATTTCCCTTACTCCGCTGCCTGATTTTCACGGACCTTTCACGCTTTCGTAAGGGAAGCTGCCTATCTGCCTAAGAAATTGATCGTAATTTTACGGCAGGATGGCATGGCAACAATCGGTTCTTATTCACAGCCCGCGATTGCAACGGCACCGCGTCTTCGGCTTGACCTGCCCTGCGTGATCAATCTGACGGACACACAGGTCGAGGCGCAGCTTTGCAACATCAGCTACCAGGGATTTGCCGTTCGCCTCCTGGAGGGACAGGACCCATTTGAACTGGCCCAGATGCAATCCGTCACGATTACCGGAATTGGCGAGTTTGCCGTAACAGCGCGCTGGCGCAGAGATGGCAAGATCGGCCTCGCGTTTCTCAGCAAACGCGGGGCGAGACCTTTGCTGGATGCCTATTTCGCCAGAACCGGAGAATACCCGGTCTGAAAGGGGGACCGTGCCGCACCAGAGGTGGCGGGCCAATCACCCCTGCAAGACAAAGGTCAAAGCGGTCAGTATTTCGCTTTGACGCTTGGACTTCCCCAGGCTGGGCGGCCAGGTCAGCCAGTAGCCATCAATCGTAGGCAGTTCCGGCGCCCGGGCGCAGTCCAGCTGACCGGTTTGCAGCAAGTTTGCAGCCAGCACCCTGGACCCCAGTACAACCCCCAGGCCCAGGCGCGCCGCCCGCAGGGCATGGGCCATGGAATCAACGGACAGTGATCCGGCCTCCGGCGCAGCCTCGCCCGTCACACGCGACCATTCCGCCCAGCCCGGCCGCTCGCCGCGCAATTCGATCGCCGGAAGCTGCCGCCAATCCTCAGCAAGTCCCGGCGCGGTCATCGGCTGCAGCACCTCATTCGCCAGCAGCGCCTCCTGCCGCCCCACCCAGCCGCCGCGGCCATAGCGGATCTGCAGGGCGCCGTCCGCGGCCTCGAAGTCCAGCCGCCGGGGCACGGTTTCAGTGACCAGCCGCAAATCCGGAAAGGTTTTAGAAAAGACTGCAAGCCGCGGCAGCAAAAGCATTTCCAGGTGCGACGGCAAGCCCGCAATCCGCAGCTCCCGGACGGTTTGGCCAAACAGGTTCTCGGTTCCTTGCTCCAGCGCGCGCAGGGAATCATGCACCAGCGGCAGGTAGCTTTCGCCGTCCACGGTCAGCGACACCCCGCGCGCCGACCGGATGAAGAGCTGACGGCCCAGCCAGGACTCGAGATTGCGGATCCGCTGGCTGACTGCGGCCTGCGTGGCGCCGAATTCCTCTGCTGCGGCGGTGAAACTGCCATGCCGCCCTGCTGCCTCAAACACCTTGAGCCAATCAAGCGGCGGCAGCCCTTGTTTGGTGACTTTCTTAGCCATTAGAAAACCTAACTCTAAAGCCCTTATTTCCGTCGTTCTCTTGATGGCTCAACCGCGCTACCAGAACAAGGGAGAACAAGGCCAACCGGAGAACCCCCATGCCCCGTTCCGTGACTGCTGACGCGTCCGGCAGCTTTCTGACCCTGACATTCGACGACGGCCAGTTGTGCCGTTTTCATGCGATCTGGCTGCGCGACAACGCGCTGGATCCCGAGACCCGCGCCCCTGGCAACGGCCAGCGTCTAATCACCATTGGCGACATTCCGGATGACACCAGGATCAGCACCGCGCTGGTCGAAGACGGCAGCCTGACGGTGACGTTCGCGCCCGAGGGCAAGACTGTGATCTTCCCCGGGGACTGGCTGAAGTCAAACGCCTATGACGTTGATCAAGCAGATGAATTTGGCCGCACGGCGCCGGGCGTCGAGACCTGGAACAGCAGCCAGCCTGCCCCGACGTTTGACTGGAACAGCGTGCAGTCGGACTCCAAGGCGAAACGCGGCTGGCTGGACGCGATTGCCCGGCTCGGCTTTGCCAAGCTGGTGAACGGTCCGGTCAAGGAAGGCGCGCTGATTGATTGCGCCGCGATGTTTGGTTTTGTCCGCGAGACCAATTACGGCAAGTATTTCGAAGTGCGCACCGAGGTGAACCCCACCAACCTCGCCTACACCGGCCTGGGCCTGCAGGCGCATACCGACAACCCCTACCGTGATCCGGTGCCCTCCCTTCAGATCCTCTATTGCCTGGAAAACTCGGCCGAGGGCGGCGATAGCATCGTGGTGGACGGTTTCCGCGCCGCCGAGCGTCTGCGCGAGGAAAATCCGGAAGGGTTTGCGCTGCTGGCAGGCTACCCTGCGCGGTTTGAATACAAAGGGTCTGACGGCGTGCATCTGCGCGCGCGCCGTCCGATGATTGAGCTGTCACCCGACGGCGAGTTGATTGCGGTACGGTTCAATAACCGGTCTTCGGCACCCTTCACGGACATCCCGTTTGAGAAGATGGAAGCCTATTACGCCGCCTACCGCCGTCTGGGTGAAATCATCGACGATCCGTCGATGGGCGTTTCGTTCAAGCTGGAGCCGGGGGAAAGCTTTATCGTCGACAACACCCGTGTCCTGCACGCGCGGCTGGGCTATTCCGGGGCGGGGACGCGCTGGCTGCAGGGCTGCTACGCCGACAAGGACGGGCTGCTGTCATCCCTGAACGTGCTGAACGCACAATTGGAGGGCTGAGCCATGAGCAAGCCGGACGTCAGCAAGCTGACCCGCGACACTATCGTTGAATTCATCGGCGGCATCTTCGACCGCCGCGGCGGCGAGGAGTATCTGGGGGAACCAGTCACCATGGCGGAACACATGCTTCAAGGCGCCGCAATTGCCGAGCAGAACGGCCAGCCGGAGGAGATCATCGTGGGGGCGCTCCTGCACGACATCGGCCATTTCACCAGCGAGTTCGGGACGTTCTCCATGGACGACACCGAAGACCGCTTTCACGAAGAGGCCGGCGCCGAAGTGCTGGAGCAGTTCTTCCCGTCAGTGATCACCGACTGCGTGCGCTATCACGTGGCCGCCAAGCGGTACCTCTGCGCCACGAAACCGGAATATTTCAATCGGCTGTCAGAGGCCTCCATCCATTCGCTGAACCTGCAGGGCGGGCCGATGACCCCGCAAGAAGCGGCCGAATTCGAAAAGAACCCGAACCTCAAGCAGATCATCGCGGTGCGCTATCTGGATGAGGCTGGGAAGCGGGCGGATATGGAGACCCCGGATTACTGGCACTTTGCGCCGATGGTGCAACGAATGGTCGACAAGCACATGGGCGCGGGAGAGTCCGCAAAGTGAGCAAGTCTTGAGGTGCCTGGGGTTCCAAGGCTGCCACCCGTCGGGAAAACGCAAAACGGCGCCCAATCGGGCGCCGTTTCCGGTTGATCAGAGGTATTGATCAAGCAAACAGGTCGTGGGCAAGTTCCAGCGCGCTGATCAGCGTGTCGACTTCTTCCTTGGTGTTATACAGGCCGAACGACGCGCGGCAGGTCGCAGAGACCCCCAGATGATCCATCAGCGGTCCGGCGCAGTGATGGCCGGCACGCACCGCCACGCCTTTCTTGTCGAGGATGGTGGAGATGTCGTGGGCGTGTGCGGCACCTTCCATAGTAAAGCTGAAAATCGCAGCCTTTCCAGGCGCTTGCCCCTGAATGTTGATCCAATTCAGTCCGGTCAGCCGCTCCATCGCATAGTCGCGCAAACCCGCCTCGTGCCTGGCGATGTTTTCCAGGCCGAGGTCCATCATATATTCCAGCGCCACGCCCAGGCCGATGGTCTGCACGATGCCCGGCGTGCCGGCCTCGAACTTCATCGGCGGATCGTTGTAGACGACCTGCTCCTTGGAGACTTCCTTGATCATGTCGCCGCCGCCGATGAACGGGCGCATCTCTGCCATGCGTTCCGGCTTGATGTAAATCGCGCCGGATGCGGAGGGGCCATAGAGCTTATGGCCGGTGATTGCATAGAAGTCGCAGCCGATGTCCTGTACGTTGACCGGCATGTGAACCGCCCCCTGCGAGCCGTCGACCAGCACCGGCACCCCCTTGGCATGGGCGCCCTGGGTGATGGCCTTCACGTCCACCACGGTGCCCAGAACGTTGGAGCATTGGGTCACCGCTACCAGCTTGGTCTTGGGGGTGATCGCGTCGATCACCTTTTGCGGGTCCAGGCTGCCGTCTGCTTCGGTATCCACCCACTTCAGCACCACCCCCTGACGCTCGCGCAGGAAATGCCAGGGCACGATGTTGGCGTGGTGCTCCATCACCGACAACAGGATCTCGTCCCCTGCCTGAAGCCGCGGCATCGCCCAGCCGTAGGCGACCAGATTGATGCCCTCGGTGGTGCCGGAATTCAGCACGATGCTGTGTTCGTCGCCCGCATTCAGGAACCGGGAGATGATGCCGCGCACCGCCTCATACTTCTCCGTTGCGAGATTAGAAAGAAAGTGCAAGCCACGATGAACGTTGGAATACTCCTCGGCATACGCCTTGGTCACCGCGTCGATCACAACCTGCGGCTTCTGGGCCGAGGCGCCGCTGTCGAGGTAGGTCAGCGGCTTGCCGTTCACCTCGCGCGAGAGGATCGGGAAGTCGGCACGGATTTTTTCGACGTCATACATTTTCGGGCAGTCCCAGATTGGCTGGGCCGATCAGACCCACGATGAAGAGAAGGGCAAACACCAGGATCAGGCTGGCCATCAGGACCACCCCGAGCGAGCGCCAAACGGAGCCGAACCTGTGCGCCGCATTCACGAAATGCAAGAGGATAAAGAACACAACGATATTGGCGGCGATGTTCAGCAGCGCCGCCAGCGCCGGCAGGACCAGGAACACCGCCACGATGGCACCGTTCAGCGCGGCCTGCAGAAGCTGCAGCCAGGTGACCAGCGCCAGCAGCGCCGGCAGGTCACCCTGCCCGCCCAGCCAGCGGCCCGTGGTTGTCAGCATCGCAATGAAGCTCAGCTGCAGCACCAGAATGACCGCGAAATAGGCCCCGGGCGCAAACCTTGGCAGCAGAACCTCCGGCGGCAGCGGGAACAGCACCTGCTGCAGAGTATAGACGCTGGTGTTCAGCACCACGGACAGCAGGAACGCGGTCCACAGCGCCTCGCGCGGCCAGTCGCGCGCCAGGATCTGCATCGCGGCGTCGCGCGGGGACTTGAGTGTCAGCAGGGCAAAGGCGGCGAGCGCGTTCATGATCTTGTCCAGTACCCTTGGATCATGCCGGATATCCAGAACCACAGGAACACAACGCACCACAGCGCGCCCACCAGGTTCAGAGCCGCACCGGCGCCGATGAAGCCGGCCACCAGGCCGTTCAGCAGGATCAGCGGGCTGGACGCCAGAAACGCCCAGAACAGCGCCAGCCGGGCGCGATAGGCGTCACCCTGCCCGCCCGCGGCGCGGGCAATCCAATGCGCGACCAGAGCCAGAACATACAGAAACAGCGGCGCGATAAAGACGATGCCGAGCAGCGCGCCGCCCAGCAGCATATTGAGCTCCTGGCCCGTCAGATGCGCCTCGCGGGCCAGTTTCGGCATCTGTGCCACAAAGGTCAGCACGCAGCCGGCGAGCAAAAACACCAGCAGCCTGTCTTCGCGGGCGCCCATGCTCAGAAGCCGCGCAAAAACCTTGCGCGGCCCCTTGTAGGTTGCGGGGATATCCGTGGTGACGGACATCAGCGGCGCCGGGCCAGCCAGCCTTCGAGGCGGGAGACGATGTCGGCGGCGATTTCCGGATCTTCGATCTCATCAACCGCTTCGGCCAGGAAGGCCAGCGTCATCAGGTCGGTCGCTTCGCCATGCGGCACACCGCGAGAGCGCAGGTAGAACAGGCCCTCCTCGTCGATCGCGCCGGACGTCGAGCCATGCGAGCAAGCCACGTCATCGGCATAGATCTCCAGCTCCGGCTTGGCCAGGAACTGACTGTCTTCGTCCAGCAGCAGCGACTGGGAAATCTGATATCCGTCAGTCTTTTGCGCGCCTTCCTTCACCAGGATCTTACCCTGGAACACACCGGTGGCCCCGTTGCGCAGCACCTTCTTGAACACCTGGCGGCTTTCGCAGTTCACCGCGTCATGGGTGATAAAGACGGTGTCGTCGTGGTGGAAATCGCCATCGCCGACGCAGGCGCCCGCGATATGGGCCACCGCGTCGTCGCCGGTCAGCTCGATCACCGCCTCGTTGCGGGTCAGCACGCCGTTCACGGTCAGGGTGAAGGACTTGAACACCGACTCGGTGCCCAGGCGGGCAAACAAGTGGGTGGCCGCGCGGCGCTCATGGTCACGGCCCTGGGCGCGCACCAGGTGCAGCTTGCCGCCGTCGGCAATGTCGATCTCCATGCATTTGTTGAAGCGCGACGCCGCCGGGCCGTTTTCCAGGATCGTCACCTCGGCGCCGGTCTCGACGCGGATCACATGGTGCAGGATCGCGTCGGAGTTTTCGTCCGAATGCACATAGGTGAAGTTGATCGGCTTGGAGACCTTGCCAGTCACCCGGATCGCCACGCCATCACTGGCAAAGGCGGTGTTCAGCGCTGCCAGCGGACGTTCGACCGGGGTCTGGCCGCGTGCTTCAAGAACACCGTACAAGTCCTTGGCCCAATGGATATCCTTGCAGCAGATATCCTCGATCCGGTCGATGGTCACACCTTCCAGAGACAGATCGTCAGAGGCCTCGGCATCGAACACGCCATCGACAAAGACAATATTCAGACGCTCAAAGGCGCTGAACATCGGCGCTTCGTCCGCGTTGAACACCGCCGCCTTAGGCGCGTCTGCCTGCACCAGCGTGTCCGGCTTGGTGTATTTCCAGTATTCGTCGCGGCGGCTGGGCAGGCCCATGGTCTGAACCCGCGACAGCGCGGCCTCGCGTGCCGCCTTAAGGCAGCCGCTTTCCGGCAGCCTCAGCGCCGACAGCCGCGCCTCGGTTGCGCTTTGCTTGACTTCGGGCAGGCCCATTTACGCCTCCTCTGCCAGGATGCCGGCGTAACCGTTGTTTTCGACTTCCAGCGCCAGCTCGGGGCCGCCGGTCTTGACGATGCGGCCATTGGCCAGGATGTGCACCACGTCGGGTTTGATGTGATCCAGCAGGCGCTGGTAGTGGGTGATCACCAGGAAGCCGCGGCCTTCGTCGCGCAGGGCGTTCACACCTTCGGCCACCAGCTTCATCGCATCCACGTCGAGGCCGGAGTCGGTCTCGTCCAGGATGCACAGCTTCGGCTCCAGCATCGCCATCTGCAGGATCTCGTTGCGCTTCTTCTCACCGCCGGAGAAGCCGACGTTGACCGGACGCTTCAGCATGTCGGCGTCGATCTTCAGGGTCTTCGCCTTGGCGCGGATGATTTTCAGGAAGTCGGAAGCCGACAGCTCTTCCTCGCCGCGGGCCTTGCGCTGCGCGTTTACCGCGGTGCGCAGGAAGGTCATGTTGCCGACGCCGGGGATTTCAACCGGGTACTGGAAGGCCAGGAACATGCCCGCCGCAGCGCGCTCTTCCGGCTCCATCTCCAGGATGTCTTCGCCCTCCAGCTCGGCAGAGCCTTCCGTCACCTCATATCCGTCACGGCCCGACAGGACGTAGGACAGGGTGGATTTGCCCGAGCCATTCGGCCCCATGATCGCATGCACCTTGCCCGCTTCGACGGTGAGGTCGACGCCGTTCAGGATCTGCTTGTCTTCGTCTTCAAGCTTGACGTGCAAGTTTTTGATTTCGAGCATTTTTGCCTCTCGCATAGTACTGTTCCGGCAGCCGTCGGCGCCTAGAAGGTTTTGGTGTAAAGCGTCAGGATCTGGGTCAGATCCCGGCGCGGAAGTTCATCGGGGAGCAGCTCGAACCGGGCCATGCGGCCGCGGATTTCAACCGGCTTCACCCATCTTTCGACCTGCTTGTACAGCGCCCGCCCCGCGTAGTCGTCAAACAGCACGGTGACGGGCCGTTCCGTGCGCAGCATGGCGGTCAGAAAGCAGGCCGCCCGGAAGCGGCCGTCAATCAGCACCAGATCCGGCGCCTCGAAAGTATCGAGATCCCAGACCGAATTCGGATACTGGTGAAACCGCCGCCACATATCATTGTTCAGCGGCCGTCCCCACTTGCCGGTTTTTCCGACATTGGCGTGGTGCAGATGCACCTCGGACTTGGACCCGGCCTGACGCAAGTACCGCTTCATCATGCGGTACCACATCTTGTCGGACTCGACGGAAAAGACCTTCTTCCCGCTCAGCTCAGACGCCAGCACGGTTGATCCTCCGCTGCCGTATTCCAGGATGACATTTGCCTCCTGGTACTGGCTGCACACCCACTCCGCCTCTTCCGGCGGCAGGGTAAGCGCCGGGCGCTCGATCAGCTGCTCGTCCTTGGCCACGTCCAACTCCCGGCCCCTTAGCCCAGCACCACGGCGGTGCCGCTGGCCGAGACCATCAGCATCGACTGCCCGACCACTTCATAGTCGAGGTCGACGCCCACAACCGCATTTGCACCCTTGGCCCGGGCGCGGTCTTCCAGCTCTGCCAGCGCGGTTTCGCGCGCGTCCTGCAGCTTGCTTTCATAGGCGCCGGAGCGGCCGCCGACGATGTCTGTGATCGAGGCAAAGACATCGCGCACCACATTGGCGCCCATGATCGCCTCGCCCACCACGATGCCCTTGTATTCGGCGATCTGGTAGCCTTCGACGTTTGGTGTGGTTGTGATGATCATGAACGTGCCTCTTGTTGTTCTGGATACTCTTTACTTTCAAGGTCTTCCGCTCTTTTGCGCGCATACGAATAAAGAAAAGCGGCATCTAGCTCTTTTGCGCTCTTCACTTTTTTCTTCAGCCTCAAGCCGTGCAAAAGAGCACAACTAATACTCGTTCCGAACGCGAGAACGAGACCAGTCGCGGAAATGGTCATTCCGAGAGCGCTGGCAACAGGAAAAACCACGTAAGGTCCAAACCAGAAAAGCATTACGAACAAAACCACCCCCCCGAAGGTTGCAACAAGAGCAACTTCACTACCCACACGGCGCCTCGCCGTGCGAGCAATTTTCTGGCGCTCCCTTGAGGAATATGTCCGTCCGTCAATCATCATTGGTTGGTTCAGCCCACAGACCCTTCCAGCGAGATCGCAACCAGCTGCTGGGCTTCCATGGCGAACTCCATCGGCAGCGCCTGCAGCACGTCCTTGCAGAAGCCGTTGACCACCAGGGCCACCGCCTCCTCCTCGTCCATGCCGCGCTGGCGGCAGTAGAACAGCTGATCGTCGTCAACCTTGGACGTGGTCGCCTCATGCTCCACGCGGGAGGAGTTGTTCTTGACCTCGATATAGGGAACCGTGTGGGCGCCGCATTTGTCGCCGATCAGCAAGCTGTCGCACTGGGTGTAGTTGCGCGAATTCTTGGCCTTCGGGTGCATCGACACCAGCCCGCGGTAAGTGTTCTGCGCCTTGCCGGCAGAGATGCCCTTGGACACGATGCGCGACTTGGTGTTCTTGCCCAGATGGATCATCTTGGTGCCGGTGTCGGCCTGCTGCATGTTGTTGGCGATGGCGATCGAGTAGAATTCGCCCTGGCTTTCGTTGCCGCGCAGGATGCAGGACGGGTATTTCCAGGTCACGGCAGAGCCGGTTTCCACCTGGGTCCACATCACCTTGGCGCGGTCGCCGCGGCAGTCGGCCCGCTTGGTCACGAAGTTGTAGATGCCGCCCTTGCCGTTCTCGTCGCCCGGATACCAGTTCTGGACGGTGGAGTATTTCACCTCGGCGTCTTCCTCGATGATGATTTCCACCACTGCGGCATGCAGCTGTGCGATATCGCGCGCAGGTGCGGTACAGCCTTCCAAGTAGCTGACATAGCTGCCTTTATCGGCAATAATCAGGGTGCGTTCAAACTGGCCGGTGTTTTCCGCGTTGATACGGAAGTAGGTCGACAGTTCCATCGGGCAGCGCACACCCGGCGGCACGTAGACAAAAGAGCCGTCAGAGAACACGGCGGAGTTCAAGGTGGCATAGAAGTTGTCGGAGACCGGCACTACGGTGCCGAGGTATTTCTTCACCAGTTCGGGATGCTCGCGGATGGCTTCGGAGATCGAGCAGAAGATGACGCCCGCCTCTTTCAGTTCCTTCTGGAAGGTTGTGCCGACAGAAACGGAATCAAACACCGCGTCCACGGCGACCTTACGGCCTTCTTCAGGGGTTTGGCCCGCACCTTCGACGCCTGCCAGGATCATCTGCTCTTTCAGCGGGATACCCAGCTTTTCGTAAGTGGCCAGCAGCTTGGGGTCGACCTCATCCAGCGACTTGGGCTTCACTTCCATCGATTTGGGACGGGCATAGTAGTACTGATCCTGGAAATCGATTTCCGGATATTCGACCATCGCCCAGGTGGGCTCTTCTTTTTGCAGCCAGCGCTCGTAGGCTTCCAGACGCCACTTCAGCATCCATTCCGGCTCTTCGTTCTTTTCCGAAATCAGCCGGACAATATCCGTGGTCAGCCCCTTGGGGGCGTATTCCATCTCGATGTCGGTTTCCCAGCCGTATTTATAAGCACCGCCAACCTCGCGGACTGCGTCCACGGTTTCCTGGTCAACACCTTCCTTGACTTGGGTCTGGTCCAAAGCGGCCATCGTCTTCTCCTCACTCACGCTGCACGGGCGCGATGTTTCTTTTCTTTCTGCAGCCACGCCTCGGCAAAGCGCAGCACGTCTTCTTCCGTTGTCTCCGGCCCCAGCGACACGCGCACCGCGCCCTGGGCTGTGGCCTCGTCATATCCCATGGCGGTCAGCACCGCACTGGCGCGCACCTTGCCGCTGGAACAAGCGCTGCCGGCGCTGATGGCAAATCCCGCAAGGTCCATTTGCATGACCTGGGTCTCCCCCTTCCAGCCCGGCGTTGCAAAACACAGGGTGTTCGGCAGCCGCTTCTGATCCTTCCCGACAAAAATAGTATGGCTTGCGCCAGACACAAGCGCCTTCTCTAGAATATTTCTAAGTTCTGCAACCCTGTCCCAGACACCATTGGCGAGATCCTTGGCGGCTGCTTCAGCTGCGGCGCCGAACCCTGCGATTCCAATGACATTTTCGGTGCCGGACCGGCGGCCCATCTCCTGGCCGCCGCCCTTGATCTGAGCAGGCAGATCGGTGCCGCGCTTCATGACGACCGCACCAATGCCCTTGGGACCGCCCAGTTTATGCGCCGAAATCAGCGCCATCCGGGCGCCCAGCCAGTTGAACGCCACCGGCAGTTTGCCGAAGGCCTGGGTCGCATCCGTTACCGCCAGACCGTCCGGCAGGCGCTGCACGATCCCGGTTTCGGAATTCGCCAGCTGCAGGGTGGAGGCTGCAGGATCAGTGATTTCGACCGCACAATCGGACCCCACTTTCAGATCCTCGACAGTCCAGGCGCGCACCGCGTCATGCTCCACCGGCGCGCCATGCAGGCCGCGGCCGGCCAGCGCCAGCGACGCGCCCTCGGTCGAGCCGGAGGTAAACACGATATCCGCCCCGTCCGCGCCAAACGCGGCGGCCACCTGCGCCCGCGCCTTCTCGACCAGCGCCTTGGCGGCCCGGCCCTCGGCATGCACCGAAGACGGGTTGCCGCAAACCTCCATCGCCGCAATCATCGCGGCCTTCGCCTCGGGGCGCAGAAGGGCAGTGGCATTGTGGTCGAGGTAAACGCGTTTCATGGATGCATCTTTTTACAGATCATTGCCGCCTCATACGCGGCTCGGCACGAATGCGCAAAGCTTTCCGGCCGCTTTAGCGCGGGAAGCGCCCTGCCCTGGCACAGGAGGATGCGCCTTCCGCGGGCCACCTCAGTCATCGACAACCGCAAACAAGCTGGGCACCGCCGGGCACGGCGCCAGATCGTTCTTGATCACATCCGACAGGCGGGTCTGGTGCAGGAACACATAGACATGCGCGCTGAGGCCCTCCCACAGGCGGTTGGTCAGCGATTGCGCCCGGCTGCCCGACAGCGCCCCGGAGGCACCGGCCCCCTTGTGCATCGCATCCACCGTTTCATCCACGGCAGACAGCACGTCGACAATCCGGATCTCCGACGCTGGCTTGGCCAGACGGTAGCCGCCGCCGGGGCCGCGCACCGATTCAACCAGACCGGCACGGCGCAGTTTGACGAACAGCTGTTCAAGGTAGGGCAAGGAAATGTCCTGGCGCTTGGAAATATCGCCCAGCGGCACCAGATCGCCCTGCGTTTGCAGCGCGATGTCGGCCAATGCGACCATAGCATAGCGCCCCTTGGTGGAAAGCTTCATCTATGTCTCCTCGAAATCAGGGCACGGATGCGAAAACATTGACCTTCGCCGCGTCTGTGCGTATCTCACCCTGACGGTGTTCGGCCCAGGCCTGCGCCCTTGATTAGAACCGTTCTAAGATGCCTGACGGAACCCGTCAAGTATTCTGCCGGCAGACCCGAAAACGAGATTAGGATTTAAACCGCCCATGCCCGAGGTCATCTTTCCCGGACCCGAAGGCCGCCTCGAAGGCCGCTATCACCCGCAAAAAGAAAAAGACGCCCCGATCGCCATCGTGCTGCACCCGCATCCGCAGTTCGGCGGCACCATGAACAACAAGGTGGTCTACAACCTCCACTATGCGTTCTACAACATGGGCTTCACGGTTCTGCGGTTCAATTTCCGCGGCGTCGGCCGCAGCCAGGGCGAATACGACCAGGGCGTGGGCGAACTGTCCGATGCCGCCTCGGCGCTGGATTACCTGCAGTCGATGAACACCAACTCCAAGCATTGCTGGGTTGCGGGCTTCTCCTTCGGCGCGTGGATCGGTATGCAGCTGCTGATGCGCCGACCCGAGATCACCGGCTTCATCTCGGTCGCCCCGCCGGCCAACATGTACGACTTCTCGTTCCTGGCGCCCTGCCCGTCTTCGGGCCTGATCATCAATGGCACCGCCGACCGCGTGGCGCCGCCTGCCGATACCGCCAACCTGGTCAGCAAGCTGCATGAGCAGAAGGGTATCACCATCACCCATACCGAGGTCGAGGGTGCGGACCACTTCTTCCAGGATCCGTATATGGACACGATGATCGGCACCGTGACCGACTATGTGAAGCGCCGCCTGACGGAGACCACCCGCTGATGAGCACAATCGAGACGCTGGCGCAAAAACTGGCGGTCGATACGCTCAAAGTTCAGGACGCCAGCGGCGAGGAGAGGCTGTATGTGGAGGTGGGCCAGGTGCTGGGCGCCGCCTCCCAGTCGCTCGAAGAGGCGTTCCTCACGGAGATGCGCGTGCGCCTGGCGGAACGCAAGGCGCGCGAGTTTCTCAATAAGAAAGTCGCCGCGCTGCAAGCGCAGCTGGAAACAAGGGCTGAGACATGAGCGTCCGGCTGCAAGCGCAATTCGCCTTCCTGCTGGAAGCTGACAAGCTGCGCCGGGTTGAGCGCCAGAACCTGATCCTGGATTGCAGCCGCCGCGAAAACTCAGCCGAGCACAGCTGGCATCTGGCGCTGTACGCGCTGGTGCTGGCGCCCTTCGCAGAGCCGGAGGTGAACGTCTTCCGCACCATCCGGATGCTGCTGCTGCATGATCTGGTCGAGATCGACGCAGGCGACCACCCGATCACCGGCGCGGTGGATTGGGACGCAGTGGCGCAGGCGGAACTGGCTGCGGCAGACCGGCTGTTCGGCCTGCTGCCCGCGGATCAGGGCGCAGAATTCATCACGCTGTGGCAGGAGTTCGAAGCGGCGCAAAGCCCGGATGCGCGGTTTGCCAAGCGGCTGGACCATTGTCAGCCGGTGTTTCAGACCCTGTACGGCGCAGAGCCCCTGGACTGGCATGTCGATGTGGTCCGCCAGAACCTGTTCGGCGGCCGCGCCGCCGCGCTGGAGCATGACCTGCCGGAAGCCTTCCATCATGCGCTGGCGCTGCTGGGTGAGGACACCGGATATGACTGCAGCCGCCTGACGGCCCGCCTGCCCTTCCTGAATGAAGCCGACAAGCTGAAGCTGATCACCCGCGCCTCCCGGCTGGGTGACGGCTCGCGGCACGAAAACTCGGCAGAGCACAGCTGGCATATCATGCTTTACGCCTGGGTTCTGGCCGAACACGGCGCGGATACCGCCGATGTGGACAGGGTGCTGCAAATGCTGCTGCTGCATGACCTGGTGGAAATCGACGCAGGCGATGCGCCGATTCACGGGGTTGTGGATCCCGCCGCGCTTGCGGCGCTTGCCGCCGAGGAGCAGGCCGCAGCTGACCGCCTGTTCGGATTGCTGCCCGCGGACCAGGGCGGGCTGATGCGCGCGATCTGGGAAG
Organism: Leisingera sp. UBA4491; assembly: GCF_002388965.1. Lineage (NCBI taxonomy): Bacteria > Pseudomonadati > Pseudomonadota > Alphaproteobacteria > Rhodobacterales > Roseobacteraceae > Leisingera > Leisingera sp. UBA4491. Next base: position 220,961 of record NZ_DGNN01000026.1, read on the forward strand.
AGTTCGAGGCCGCAGGCAGCGCAGATGCGGTCTATGCCAAGTCCATCGACCGGGTGCAGCCGGTTCTGCTGAACCTGCTGAACGGCGGCGGCAGCTGGGTCGATTACAACGTGACCCTGCCGCAGCTTGACGCCCGCGTCGGCGAAAAGGTCAGCCGCGGCACGCCCGGCGTTTGGGACTATGTGCGCGCAACGATCGAACCCTGGTTCCGCGAGACCGGGCGCCTGTAACACCAGCCGCCCGGCCGCTGAACCTCACTCCAGAAACGGTTGAAAAGGCTCGATTTCCGCTCCGTCGCCGGTCAGCGTCAGAAAGGCGCCCGGCTTCAGCTCGTTCCAGGCTTCCCCGGTTTGTTCCAGCGGTTCCGACACCACCGCCCAGCCGCCCATGCTGCTGCTCCAGCGGTAATAGACCGAGGGCGCAACGCTGTCCGAGGAATAGCGCGCGGCATACAGCCTCTCGCCATCCGACATCGCCACGGATAGGCGCATATGCGGCGTGGCGCCCCGTGCGCGGGACAAGGCCTCCATCCGCGCAACCGCCCGCTCCAGCGCCGTCTTCGGATCCGCATCAAGGCCTTGCTGCAAGGCGAGCAGAAACAGCACCTCGCTGTCGGTCGCCCCTTTGCGGTGCTCATAAAGCTCATCCGGGATGCACATATCAGCGTGGCGGCGGAACTTCTCAAAGCCGCCGACCTGACCGTTGTGCATGAAACTCCACCGGCCCGCGGTGAAAGGATGGCAGTTGTTGCGGCTGGTTGCCGACCCCGTCGAGGCCCGCACATGCGCCAGGAACAGCCCCGATTTGACCTGCCGGACCAGCGCCCGGAGATTGCAGTCCGACCAGGCCGGATACACATCGCGGTACAGGCCCGGCTCCGGGCGCTGGCCGTACCAGGCAATGCCGAACCCGTCGCCATTGGTGGCCGTCTTGCATTCTGCCGCTTTCTGGCTTTGGGCAATCAGGGAATGCGCGGGTATTGAAATGATGTCTTCCAGGAACACATCGGCCCCCGAATAGGCAGCCCAGCGGCACATGTGGCAGTCCCCCGCTCTCATTTGGGAATCGGATCAGTGTTTTCGCGACCACTGAATTATTGGGACAATCCCCTAAGAAATCCCCAAATCACAGTCCAGTGTTTCTGCGCACAGTCCCCTGTTCACCGCCTTAGCAGGCGGAAAAGCGGCAGCCGGCGACGCATCGGGACTTCCTTGAACGCGGCGGATGCGGTAGCGGAGAAACAGGCCCGCCGCCGCGGGGGCGAGCGCGCAGAACGGAGGCGGAAATGCCGGTACATTATTTCTACCTGATCATCGCCGTAGCGGCGGAAACGATCGGCACCACGGCGCTGCAGGCCAGCCAGCAGTTCTCCCGGCTGGGGCCGTCGCTGATCGTTCTGGTGGCTTATGCCTTTTCCTTCTACATGATGGGGCTGACGCTTAAATTCATGCCGGTGGGCGTCGTCTATGCCATCTGGTCCGGTCTCGGCATCCTGCTGATTGCGGTGATCGCCTTCGTCGTCTTCGGCCAGAAACTGGATCTGCCTGCGGTGATCGGCATGCTGCTGATCATGTCCGGCATCATCGTCATCCACCTGTTTTCCAAGTCCTCCGGCCACTGATCCGCTATAGAAGGCGCCGGATAGCTGTTTTCCTCTGGCCTTTGCGCGGGGTTCGGGCTATGCGCGGCCCAACTTCCTTACAAAGGCGAACGTCATGGATATGCGCAACATCGCAATCATTGCTCACGTTGACCACGGCAAAACCACCCTGGTCGACGAGCTGCTGAAACAGTCCGGCGCCTTCCGCGAAAATCAAGCTGTGGCGGAACGCGCCATGGACAGCAACGATCTGGAGCGCGAGCGCGGCATCACCATTTTTGCCAAACCGACCTCGGTCGAGTGGAACGGCACCCGCATCAACATCGTCGACACCCCCGGCCACGCCGATTTCGGCGGCGAGGTGGAGCGCATCCTGTCGATGGTCGACGGCGTGGTGCTGCTGGTGGACGCCGCCGAAGGCCCGATGCCGCAGACCAAATTCGTGACCTCCAAGGCGCTGGCCCTGGGCCTGCGCCCGATCGTGGTGCTGAACAAGGTCGACAAGCCCGACGCCGAGCCCGACCGCGCGCTGGACGAGTGCTTTGACCTGTTTGCCTCGCTCGACGCGACCGAGGACCAGCTGGACTTCCCGCATATGTATGCTTCCGGCCGCTCCGGCTGGGCCGATGCAGAGCTGGACGGCCCGCGCAAGGACCTGCACGCGCTGTTCAACCTCATCGTGAACCACGTTCCGGAACCCAAGCAGATCAAGCGCCAGGACGAAGATTTCCGGATGCTGGCCACCACCCTGGGCAGCGACCCCTTCGTAGGCCGCCTGCTGACCGGCCGGGTTGAGTCCGGCAAGCTCAAGGTCGGCGCCACCGTGCAGGCGATTTCCCGCATCGGCCAGAAGATCGAACAGTTCCGCGTGACCCGAATTCAGGCCTTCCGCGGCCTGGCCCAGCAGGACATCGAAGAAGCCCAGGCAGGCGACATCGTCTCCATCGCCGGCATGTCCAAGGCCACCGTGGCAGACACCATCTGCGCACTCGCCGTGGATGAACCGCTGGACGCGCAGCCGATCGACCCGCCGACCATCACCGTGACCTTCGGCATCAACGACAGCCCGCTGGCGGGCCGCGACGGCAAGAAGGTGCAGTCCCGCGTCATCCGCGACCGCCTGATGAAAGAGGCCGAAAGCAACGTCGCCATCAAGATCCAGGACACCCCCGGCGGTGAGGCGTTCGAGGTTTCCGGCCGCGGCGAACTGCAGATGGGCGTTCTGATCGAGAACATGCGCCGCGAAGGCTTCGAGCTGTCGATCTCCCGCCCGCAGGTGATCATGAAGGAAGTCGACGGCGTCCGCATGGAGCCGATCGAGGAAGCCACCATTGACGTGGACGACGAATACTCCGGCGCGGTGATCGAAAAGCTGACCGGCGCCCGCAAGGGTGAACTGGTCGAGATGAAGCCCGCAGGCGCAGGCAAGACCCGCATCATCGCCCATGTCCCCTCGCGCGGCCTCATCGGCTATCACGGCGAGTTCCTGACCGACACCCGCGGCACCGGCGTGCTGAACCGCGTGTTCCACGGCTGGGCACCGCACAAGGGTGCCATCCCGGGCCGCCGCGCCGGCGTGCTGATCTCGATGGAGAACGGCCAGTCGGTGGCGTACGCGCTGTGGAACCTGGAAGAGCGCGGCAAGATGATGATCGGCGCCCAGGCAGACATCTACACCGGCATGATCATCGGTGAGCATTCGCGCGACAACGACCTGGAAGTGAACCCGCTGAAAGGCAAGAAACTGACCAACGTGCGGGCCTCCGGCACCGACGACGCGGTCCGCCTGACCACTCCGATGACGCTGTCGCTGGAAGAGGCCATCGCGTACATCAACGACGATGAGCTGGTCGAGGTGACGCCGAACAGCGTGCGCCTGCGCAAGCGCTACCTGGACCCGCATGAACGCAAGCGGATGGCCAAGGCAAGCGCCTGACGAACATGAAAACGGCGGCAGAGAGATCTGCCGCCGTTTTTCATTCTGCGTCTGTCAGAAGCGTAACGCTATCGCCTAAGACGACCCTGCCCGGTTCCAGCACTTCTGCGTACCAGCCGCCATGCCCGCGCATCGCGTTGTATCCGCCGCGGCCCAGCACTTCCTCCATCCTCGAACATGGCGGACAAGGCCCGGTGACCTGCAGCACCGCATTGCCAACCCGCAGCGCCGCTTTGCGAAGCGCTGCAAGGTTGATGCCTGAAATCACAAGGTTTCGCCGCAACTGCTCCGGCTTCACCACGTCCATGCCGGCAAGGGCCGCGATAACCGGCAAGTGTTCCGCCTGGATCAGGGTTACGGCGCGCTTGCCAGCCTTGGCGTGATCGCCGGCCAAGCCGTCTAGGGACACTTCGGCGCTGCCGGGCGTCTTAACGTCTCCCCGCCGCCCGGGACGCAGACCGATCCATGCCACCCGGCCCGGGGCCGCATGGCATTTCAGCATCTCCGCAAAGGCGGTGACCATTACTCGGAGGTTTCCACCACCATCAGCTCACGCTCCGAAGCACCGCGCGCATGATCCAGCGCCTCCTGGTATTCGGCACTGTGATAGCAGTCGACCGCCGCTTCAACGCTGGGAAATTTGGCAACGACGTTGCGCGGGCGCTCCTTGCCCTCCAGCTGCACGAACCGGCCGCCGCGGGCAATGAACTCGCCGCCATGCTTGGCGATAGCCGGGCCTGCCAGTTCGGCATATTTGCCATAGGCATCGGCGTCTGTGACGGTCACATGTGCAATCCAAAGCGCGGGCATCGGAGCCTCCCAGGTTAATGATCTTTCCGGCAGCTTAGGCCGTTTGCCGGAAAGACCAAGTGTTTTTTGACCAAATGGTCAGCCCGCCAGCACGGCCTCCGCGGCCTTGATCGCCTCCTCGGCACCGGAGAAGTCCTTGCCGCCGCCCTGGGCCATATCCGGACGGCCGCCGCCGCCCTTGCCGCCCACGGCCGGAACCGCGGCCTTCAGCACGTCCACGGCAGAGACTTCACCGGTCAGATCGTCGGTCACGCCGGCGGCCACGGCCACCTTGCCGTCTTCTTCGGCGATCAGCAGGATCACGCCAGAGCCGATGTTCTGCTTATGCTTGTCGATCAGGCCGCGCAGGTCCTTGCCGGATACGCCCTTGAGCGCCTGGGCCAGGAACTTCTTGCCATTCACGTCCTTGGCCTCGGCGCCGCCGCCGGAACCGCCGCCCATGGCGATCTGCTGCTTGAGGTTGGAAATCTCGTTCTGCAGCGCCTTGCGCTCATCCATCATCGCCTTGAGACGGTCCAGAACCTCCGCAGGCTGCGCCTTAAGGGCCGCTGCGACCTCGGCCATCCGGCCCGCTTCGCGCTCCAGATGCTCCACCGCCGCCGCACCGGTCAGCGCCTCGATCCGGCGCACGCCGGCAGAGGACGCGCTGTCGCCTAGGATGACAAAAGTGCCGATGTCGCCGGTCTGCTTCACATGGGTGCCGCCGCACAGCTCGATCGAATAGGTGTCGCCGTCATGGCCCTTGCCTGTGGCTGCGCGGCCCATGGAGACAACGCGGACCTCGTCACCGTATTTCTCGCCGAACAGCGCCTGAGCGCCCAGCTCGCGCGCATCATCCGGGGTCATGATCCGGGTGGAGACCGGCGTGTTCTGGCGGATGAAATCATTCACCTCCGCGCCGACCTTGGCCAGTTCCTCCGCGTTCATCGCCTTGTTGTGGCTGAAGTCGAACCGCAGGCGGTCCGCCGCATTCAGAGAGCCCTTCTGCGCCACATGATCCCCCAGCGCGTTGCGCAGCGCCTCGTGCAGCAGGTGAGTGGCCGAATGGTTGGCCCGGATCTTGCTGCGGCGGTCGTGGTCCACTTCCATCGCCGCGCCCTGCCCGACGGCAACCTTGCCCTCAGTCACTTCGGCAATGTGCAGGAACAGGCCCTCCACCTTTTTGGTGTCAGTGATGCGGGCCGCGCCTCCCTCAACGGTCAGCACACCGCTGTCGCCCACCTGGCCGCCGCTTTCACCATAAAACGGCGTCTGGTTCAGGATGATCTGAACCGTGTCGCCCTTGGCAGCGGATTGCAGCTGCGCCCCGTCCTTGACGATGGCGACGATCTGGCCCTCGGCCTTTTCAGTCTCATAGCCCAGGAAGTCGGTGGTGCCGGCCGCGTCGACAATATCGAAGTAGACTTTCACATCCGCCGCTTCGCCCAGCCCGATGCCGCCAGCGCGGGATTGCTCCTTCTGCGCCTTCATCGCGGCGTCAAAGCCATCTGTGTCGACCTCGATCTCCTTGGCGCGCAGGGCGTCCTGGGTCAGGTCGAGCGGGAAGCCGTAAGTGTCATAGAGCTTGAACGCTGTCTCGCCCGGCAAGACGTCGCCGTTGCTCAGATCGGCTGAGGCTTCATCCAGCAGCTTCAGGCCGCGGTCCAGTGTGCGCAGGAAACGGGTTTCCTCCTGCTCGAAGGTCTCTTCGATCAGCGCCTGGCCCTGGCCAAGCTCCGGATAGGCGGCGCCCATCTTCTGCACCAGCGACGGCACCAGCTTGTGCATCACCGGATCGGTGGCGCCCAGCAGCGAGGCATGGCGCATCGCGCGGCGCATGATCCGGCGCAGAACATAGCCGCGGCCTTCGTTCGAGGGCAGCACGCCCTCGGCGATCAGGAAGGAACACGACCGCAGGTGATCGGCGATCACCCGGTGATGCACATTCTGATCCCCGAACGGGTCGGTGTTCGTCACGTTCGCGGACGCCTCGATCAGGGCCTTGAACAGATCGGTTTCATAGTTGTCGTGGGTGCCCTGCAGCAGCGCCGCAATCCGCTCCAGCCCCATGCCGGTGTCGATGGACTGCATGTCCAGATCGACCATCGTGCCGTCCGCGAACCTCTCGTTCTGCATGAAGACAAGGTTCCAGATCTCGATGAAGCGGTCGCCGTCTTCCTCCGGCGAGCCCGGAGGGCCGCCCCAGATGTGGTCGCCGTGGTCATAGAAGATCTCGGTGCAGGGGCCGCAGGGGCCGGTGTCGCCCATCTGCCAGAAGTTGTCGGAGGTCGCGATGCGGATGATCCGCTCCTCCGGCACGCCCATTTTCTTCCAGATGTCAAAGGCTTCGTCATCGGTGTGATAGACGGTGGTGTAGAGCCGGTCCTTCGGAATATCGAATTCCTTGGTGATCAGCTCCCAGGCAAAGGGGATCGCCTCCTCCTTGAAGTAGTCGCCAAAGGAGAAGTTGCCGAGCATCTCAAAAAACGTGTGGTGGCGCGCGGTATAGCCCACGTTGTCGAGGTCGTTGTGCTTGCCGCCGGCCCGGACGCATTTCTGCGACGACGTCGCGCGCTTGTACTCACGGGTTTCCACCCCGGTGAAGCAGTTTTTGAACTGCACCATGCCGGAGTTGGTGAACATCAGCGTGGGGTCGTTGCGCGGCACCAGCGGGCTGGAGTCGACAACCTCGTGCCCCTGTTTGGCAAAGTAGGTCAGGAAGGTAGAGCGGATATCGTTGAGCGTCGGCATGTGCGGGATCTCTTGCGGGCTTAAAAACAAGCGTTCCGGGCAGGTTTACCCGCCTGCCGGGGCACTGTCTACAGCGGGAAGCGGCGGCACCGATGAAAAAGGGCGCAGCCTGCGCCGCGCCCCCGTGATCCTCAGATTTGATCAGATTATCCGGCGCTTAGGCCTCTAGGATATCGTCGGCGCCGTCCAGATCCGGGCGTTCGAATTCCAGCCCGTGCGAGGCGCGGATCTTGTCCTCGATGTCATAGGCAATGGCGGGGTTTTCGCGCAGGAACACCTTCGCGTTCTCGCGCCCCTGCCCGATGCGCTCATCCCCGTAGGAGAACCAGGCGCCGGACTTGTTGACGACACCGGCCGCCACGCCCAGGTCCAGCAGCTCGCCCATCTTGGAGATGCCCTCGCCATACATGATGTCGAATTCAACCTGCTTGAACGGCGGCGCCACCTTGTTCTTCACCACCTTGACGCGGGTGGAGTTGCCGACCACCTCGTCCCGGTCCTTGATCGCGCCGATGCGGCGGATGTCCAGCCGGACGGAGGAATAGAATTTCAGCGCGTTGCCGCCGGTGGTGGTTTCCGGGCTGCCGAACATCACGCCGATCTTCATGCGGATCTGGTTGATGAAGATCACCATGCATTTGGAGCGGCTGATGGAGCCGGTCAGCTTGCGCATCGCCTGGCTCATCAGGCGGGCCTGCACGCCGACGCTGCTGTCTCCCATGTCGCCCTCAAGCTCCGACTTCGGGGTCAGTGCCGCCACCGAGTCGACGATCACCATGTTGACCGCGCCGGAGCGCACCAGCGTATCGGTGATTTCCAGCGCCTGTTCGCCGGTGTCGGGCTGCGAGATCAGCAGCTCATCCAGGTCGACGCCCAGCTTGGCCGCATACTGCGGGTCCAGCGCATGTTCCGCGTCGACAAAGGCACAAACGCCGCCCTTCTTCTGCTGCTCTGCAATGCAATGCAGCGTCAGCGTGGTCTTGCCCGAGCTTTCGGGGCCGTAGATTTCAATGATCCGGCCCATCGGCAAGCCGCCGATCCCCAGCGCGATGTCCAGCCCCAGGGAGCCGGTCGAGCTGGCCTCGATCTCCTGCAGGGCCGTGCCATCGCCCAGCTTCATGATGGAGCCCTTGCCGAACTGCCGCTCAATCTGGGCAAGCGCGCTGTCGAGCGCCTTTTGCTTGTCACCGCTAATTTTATTTTTCATGGTCAAAAGATCCGCCATAGTCCCTTGTCCCTTTCTATCTGTCACACACCGGGGCGTGCGGCAATCACTGCTTTGTTCACCTCTTGTTCCTTATGAGATCAAAAAGAGAACATTGCAACAGAAAAACTGATGTACCCAGTTCAGGGCCGGGGTGTTAAAGAAAGATTTATGGTTAAGGCAGAGCAATAAATTTTACCGGGCAGTTAACGGAATGATGATATTTTTCAAGGAACGGCTGGCGCTTCTGTCCGTTCCCAAAACTGGCACCACCGCCTTTCAGGCCGCGTTGCGCGACCGGGCCGATCTGGTGATCTCCGACCCGCCGGAGCTGAAGCACGCGCCGCTTTACCGCTATAACCGCTGGATCCGGCCGATGTATGAAAAGGTCTGCGGGGCCGAGCTGGAGGTTGCCGCGGTGATGCGGGAGCCGGTCAGCTGGCTGGGCAGCTGGTACCGCTACCGCCAGCGGCCTGCGCTGGACGGTCAGCCCAATTCCACCAAGGACATCAGTTTCGAAGACTTTCTGAACGCCTGCTGCAAGGGCAACCCGCCCGCCTATGCCAATGTCGGCAGCCAGGCGAAGTTTCTGGAAGCGCAGCCGAACGGCTGCAAGGTCAGCCATCTGTTCCGCTATGAGGACCGGAACGCGCTGAAAACATTTCTCGAACAGCGCCTGGACACGGAACTGCATCTGGAGCGCAAGAACGTCAGCCCCGCAGCGGATCTGCCGCTCAGCCCGGAGGCCGGGGCCCGCCTGCGGCGCAAACGGGCGGCGGAGTTCGAACTGTACCAGTCGATCCCGGTCCGCTGACACGGCAAAGCCGCCGGGTCCGGCGGCTTGGGTCTTTGAAGCTGCCGCCCGGGGCTTAATGCAGCTGGGCGTGCACCGTCTCGGTCAGCTGGTTCAGCGAGAAGGGCTTGGGCAGGAACACCGAGTTCGGCACCTCCGGCTGCGCCTCGCCAAAGGCGCCTTCGGCATAGCCGGAGACAAAGACCACACGGGTATCGGGCCGCTCCTTCAGCGCTTCGCGCACCCAGCTGGGACCATCCATACCGGGCATCACCACGTCGGTGACAAAGACATCCACTGTCAGGCCGGGATCTTCCAGCGTGCGCAGCGCATCCTCGGCCGATTCCGCCTCCAGCACGGTATAGCCGCGCATCCGCAGTGCGCGCGAGGCAAAGGCCCGCACCGGCGCCTCGTCCTCGACCAGCAGCACCACGCCCTCGCCATGCTGGTTGGCCGCGGTCTTGTCCTCCGCCACCGCAGGCTTTTCCACGGCCAGCGCATCCGCCTGCTGCTTGAAGACCGGAAAGAACAGGGTGAACTGGGTGCCGTGACCCTGAACCGAGTCGACGAAGATATAGCCGCCGGTCTGCTTGATGATGCCATAGGCCGTGGACAGGCCCAGTCCGGTGCCCTCGCCCGTGCGCTTGGTGGTGTAGAAGGGTTCGAACACCTTCTGCAGCTTGTCCGGCGCAATCCCGACACCCTCGTCGGAGACCTTCACGGTCACCCAATCGCCGGCGGGCATGGTGGCGCGGTCCCGCTCCAGCGGCTTGTCCAGCGACAGAACCTCGGTCTCCACCCGGATCTCGCCGCCCTGCGGCATCGCATCGCGCGCGTTCACCACCAGGTTCATCAGCACCTGTTCCAGCTGCCGCTTGTCGGCGCGGATGGATTTCATCACCGGATCGTGGCTGAGGGTCAGGGTGACCTTCTCGCCGACCAGGCGGTTCAGCAGATGGGTCAGATCCGACAGCGTGTCGCGCACATCCAGGATCTCCGGCTGCAGCGTCTGCTTGCGCGAGAACGCCAGAAGCTGGCTGACCAGCGAGGCCGCGCGGTTGGCATTCTCATGGATCTGGATCAGATCGCCATAGTCCTGATCGCCCTGATCGTGGCGCAGCAGCAGCAGGTCGCAATGGCCGGAAATCGCCGTCAGCAGGTTGTTGAAGTCATGTGCCACCCCGCCTGCCAGCTGGCCGATCGCCTGCATCTTCTGGCTTTGCACGAACTGCGCTTCCAGCGTCTTCAGCTCGGTCGCGTCGTTCAGCACCGCAATCAGCACCGGGGTGCCCTCTTCGACCACGCGGGTCAGGGTGACCTGGACAAAGACCTCCTTGTCCGAGCGGGACAGGCGCAGGAATTCGGATTTGTTCGGCGCCAGCCCGTCAGCGGTATCGCGCAGCCAGTCGGACATCGGTCGGCCAAGGCCTTCCATCAGCTGGCCGAGTTTCAGATTGGCGCAGCTCTCCACCCCCAGCAGGCGCAGCGCCATCCGGTTGGTGGTCAGGATCTCGCCGGTGGGCGCCACCTTGAGGAACGGAACCGGCAAGGCCTCGAGTCCGGCCTGCGCCGCGTCCAGCCCGCTTTCGTCCACTTCCATCATGAACAATTCGCTGCGGCCCTGATTGCGGTTGTTTTCGCTGACCAGAACCTGCACCGGGCCGTTTTTGGTGCTGAGCGTGTTGATCCGCCCCGGCAGAACCGGCAGCGCCGGGAACAGGCGGTCAGTCGATTTCACCCGTTCGCCGATCAGGCTGCGGGCTGCCTCGTTCATGAACAGGACCGCGCCGGTGCGGCCAACGGTGATCATCGGCACCGGTATAGACTCCGCGCCGCGGCCGTTGCCGCCGCGCTCCAGAATATCCTCAACCCGCCACAGGAAACTGCCGCCCGTCATCTGATGCACCGCCAGCCGGACATGGCCGCGCCGGGTCACGATATCCTCCCGCGCGGCGCCATCGACACGGGCGCGGCTCTGCAGCCGGTAGAGCACGGCAGACGGGTTCGCCAGGATCGACCGCAATGTGCCCGGCAGGGTGTCCCGGCTGCCGTCCTGGAACCGCTTTACCGCGGCGCCGTTGCAGGCATGGATCACCCCGTCGTCATCGGTGACAAAGCTGGGAGTGGCATCTTTTTCGATAAAGCCGGTCAGCAGCTCCGCCGCCATCGCCCGCGCGTTCAGCCGCATCCGGCTCTGCACCACCATGAGGCCCGCCACCGCCGCCAGTGTCAGCCCCACCATGACGAAGCCGCGGCTCATCCAGTCGGGCAGCGCAAACAGCCAGGGGCCGGACATCAGCATCACGGCCAGCAGCAGCGTGGCGGCCAGCCGGGCATGCTCAGGCGCGTAAACGCGCAGTTCCGGAACGGAAGTGTCTTGGCGACCGGACATTACGGCTCCATCCATGGTCAGTGCTTGGTGACGCCATAACGCGGCGGCTTTGGTTAAAACCACGTTAAGAAAAACAAAGGGTTTCCCGGCCGCGACCCTATCAACCAGCCTTTGCGCGCGTCAACACGGCAACATAGAACCCATCGGTGCCATCCTGCACCTGCCAGCTTTGCTCCGCCGCCAGGGACCACTCAGGATTTTCTCCGATAAAGGTTTGAACTTGCTGGGTGTTTTCCGCTTGGAGCATGGAGCATGTCGCATAGGCCAGCGTGCCGCCCGGCGCCGTCAGACCGGCCGCCGTGCGCAAGATTTCCAACTGGGTTTCCTGCAAGGCGCGCAAGCCCTCCGGCGTCAGCCGCCATTTACCCTCGGGCGCCCGCCGCCAGGATCCGGACCCGGAACAGGGCACATCGCACAGCACCAGGTCAAACGGACCCGTGCGAGCAGCATCCGCGGGGGAGAGAAGCGTCACACTGGCGCCTGCCCGCGCAGCGCGCTCCGGCAGGTCCTTCATCCGCTTGGGATCGGCGTCATGGGCGTGCAGCCGGATCCGGGCGCGGGCCGCCATAGCAAGGCTCTTGCCGCCGCCGCCGGCACAGTAATCGAGAACGGACATGCCGTCCGCCAGCGGCAGCTGCTCGACCACCGCCTGGCTGGCGGCGTCCTGCAGCTCCACCAGGCCGTCCGCATAGGCCTTGGCGTTGCGCAGCTTGCGGGCGCCTTCGCTGACTTCCAGCGCGGCGGCAGCCGCGGGATGCGGCCGGGTGGCAATGCCGTCCGCGGCCAAGGCCTCCTGCGCCTGCTGCAAGGTGCCCCGGGCGGTGTTCACCCGCAGATGCACCGGCGCACGGCGGCGCAGGGCCTGCGCGGCGGCTTCCGCCTCGGCGCCAAGGCTGGCGCTGAACGCGGGCCACAGCCAATCGGGAATATCCAGCGCCTCAGCCCCTTCAGGCGGCGGCGGCAGCTGGCGTTCCGCCCCGGTCAGCGGCGCGGGGGCGTGGCCCTGGCCGGTAAAGACCTCATCCGGGTCCTGCCCGGCATCCCGCAGCGCGCCCAGGATCAGCCCGCGCCCGCTGCGCGCGCCGCCCTGGGCGGCATGGGAGCGCAAGCAGCGCAGCGCGGTGAACACATGGTCACGCACCGCGGCGCGGTCCTTGGAGCCGGCAAAGCGGCTGCGCCGGCCCCAGGAGGTCAGCGCCTTTTCCGCAGGCTCCCCCGCCAGCACCTGGTCGAGGATTTCAATGGCCGCCTGCAGGCGGGCGGCGGGGGTCATGCCCCTGCCCCGGTATCACATGCGGCCATCATCAGCTTAGCCCGCCCGGTAGTTCGGCGCTTCGCGGGTGATCTGCACGTCATGCACGTGGCTTTCCTTCAGACCGGCACCGGTGATGCGGACAAAGTTGCAGTTCTTGCGCATCTCATCCACGGTGGCACAGCCGGTATAGCCCATCGCCGCGCGCAGGCCGCCCACCAGCTGATGCACCACCGGCCCGGCACCGCCCTTGTACGGCACCTGGCCTTCGATCCCTTCCGGCACCAGCTTGTCGCTGGCGGCGTCCTTCTGGAAATAGCGGTCGGCAGAGCCGCGCGCCATTGCCCCCATCGAGCCCATGCCGCGGTAGGATTTGAACGAGCGGCCCTGATACAGGATCACCTCGCCGGGGGACTCATCGGTGCCCGCAATCATCGAGCCGACCATCGCGCAGGAGGCGCCTGCCGCAATCGCCTTGGCAAAATCGCCGGAGAACTTGATGCCGCCATCGGCAATCACCGGAATATCGCCGGCAGCGCCTGCGCAATCCATGATCGCGGTCAGCTGCGGCACGCCGACACCTGCCACCATGCGGGTGGTGCAGATCGACCCCGGGCCGATGCCGACCTTGACCGCATCCGCGCCCGCGTCAATCAGCGCGCGGGTCGCTTCCGCGGTGGCTACGTTGCCGGCAATCACCTGCACATTGCTGTATTGCGCCTTGATCCGTGTCACCGCGTCGATCACGCCCGCGGAATGACCGTGCGCGGTGTCCACCACGACGATGTCCACGCCCGCGTCGATTAGCGCCTCGGAGCGCTCAAAGCCGCTGTCGCCAACCGAGCTGGCCGCCGCCACACGCAGGCGGCCCAGTTCATCCTTGCAGGCGGTGGGATGCAGAACCGCCTGTTCCGTGTCCTTGAGGGTCAGCAGACCGGTCAGCTTGCGGTTTTTGTCGGAGACCAGCAGCTTTTCGATCCGGCGCGCCTTCATCAGCGACTTGGCCTCTTCCAGATCGGCGGGCTCCTGCAGCATCGCCAGATTGTCAGAGGTCATCATCACCGAAACCGGCGTGCTGTCATCAGAGGCAAAGCGCATGTCGCGGTTGGTGACGATGCCGACAACGCGGCCGGCCTCGTCCACCACCGGGAAGCCGGTCACCCGGTAGCGCTCCTGCAGGGCCTTGGCGTCGGCCAGCGTCTGGTCTGAGGTCAGCGTGATGGGGTTATAGACGATGCCGGAGACAAAGCGCTTCACCCGGCGCACTTCGCGGGCCTGCTCTTCGGTGTTCAGGTTCTTGTGGATCACCCCCATGCCGCCGGCCTGCGCCATCGCAATCGCCATGCGGGATTCGGTCACCGTGTCCATCGCCGAGCTGAGCAGCGGGATGTTCAGCGACACCGACCGCGTCACCCGGGTGCGGGTGTCGGCGGTGCTGGGCAGCACGCTGGACGCGCCCGGCACCAAAAGAACATCATCAAAGGTGAGAGCCTCACGAATCTGCATTTGTCATCCCCATGCATAACCCCGTTTGGCGGTGACCCTATGGCACAGAACCGCCCGGGGGGAAAGAGGCAGAGGGCAAGAATTCCCGCAGTGCAGAAAACCCGGCTTTTCCTGACTTGCATCAAGGTTCTGTTTCACAGGAACGTTAGGACTGTGCTGCACCGAACCGCGAACAGGATCCCCCATGCCCCGACCGTTGGACAACATCACCATCCTGGACCTCACCCATGTGCTGGCCGGCCCCTACTGCTCCATGATCCTGTCCGATCTGGGCGCCCGGGTCATCAAGGTGGAGCGTCCCGGCGGCGGTGACGATACCCGCACCTTCCCGCCGTTCAAGGACGGCGAAAGCGCCTATTTCGCCACCATCAACCACGGCAAGGAAAGCATCGCGCTGGATCTGAAGGCCCCGGACGACCGCGCCATATTCGAGCGTCTGCTGGCACAGGCCGATGTGCTGCTGGAAAACTTCCGCCCCGGGGTGATGCAGCGGCTGGGCTACGGCTGGGACGCGCTGCACGCGCAGTACCCGCGGCTGATCTACGGCGCGGTATCCGGCTTTGGCCACAGCGGGCCGGATGCCCTGAAACCGGCCTATGACATGGTGGTCCAGGCCCGCGGCGGGGTGATGTCGATCACCGGCGAAAAGAACCGCGAGCCGGTGCGGGTCGGCGCCTCGATCGGCGACATCGTGGCCGGCATGTTTCTGGGCCATGGCATTCTGGCGGCGCTTCTGGACGTCCAGAAAACCGGCGAAGGCAAATTCGTCGACGTGGCCATGCTCGACAGCCAGCTGGCGCTGCTGGAGCACGCCATTGCCATCACCTCGGTGACCGGCGAAGCGCCGCAGCCCTCTGGCGCGCGCCACCCCTCGATCACCCCGTTTGAGACCTTTCACGCCTCCGACGGGCTGTTTGTGATTGCGGCCGGCAATGACGCGCTGTTTGCCCGCCTGTGCGATGTGCTGCAGCTGCCGCTGGCCGGGGACGCGCGCTTTGCCTCCAATCCCGCCCGCTGCGACAACGCCCGCCTGCTGAAACGGCTGATCGAGGCGGTGACCCTGGAGGAAACAAAAGCGCATTGGATCGCGCTGCTGACCGAGGCTGGCATTCCCACCGGGCCGATCCAGACTGTCGATCAGGTGCTTAAGGATCCGCAGATCCTGGCCCGCAACATGGTTGTGGATGTGCTGGACGAGAATGGCCGCCCCGAATATTTGTCAGCTGGCAATCCGATCAAGATGAGCGGCCTGCCCGATCCCGCAACCCGGCCCCCTGCGCCGCGGCTGGACGGCAGCCGGGCGCAGATTCTGGCGTGGCTGGAAGAGGTTGAACGGCAGCAGCCCGCCTGACGGCACGACGCCGCAAATCCGCATCCCAAAGTCATCAATTCACAAAAATGCCGCCGGCAGGCGGGAAAATGCCGCCCCTTGCCTTTCGCTTGCCGCAAAAGCCCATATGCTCCGCCTAAATTGCGGAATGAGAAGGCCACAGGCATGACTGACGAACCCCTCGTTGTGTTTACCCCCTCCGGCAAGCGCGGGCGTTTCCCCGCGGGCACGCCGATCCTCACCGCCGCCCGGCAGCTGGGGGTCGACCTCGACTCGGTCTGCGGCGGCCGCGGCATCTGTTCCAAGTGCCAGATCACCCCCTCCTATGGCGAGTTCCCCAAACACGGCGTCACCGTGCAGGAAGGCGCGCTCAGCGAATGGAACAAGGTTGAGCAGCGCTACAAGGATAAGCGCGGCCTGATCGACGGCCGCCGCTTGGGCTGCCAGGCCACCGTGCAGGGCGACGTGGTGATCGACGTGCCGCCGGAAAGCCAGGTCCACCGCCAGGTGGTGCGCAAACGGGCCGAGGCCCGCGAGATCACCATGAACCCCTCCACCCGGCTCTATTATGTCGAGGTGGAAGAACCCGACATGCACAAGCCCACCGGCGATATGGAGCGGCTGATCGAGGCGCTGGACAGCCAGTGGAACTTGAAAGGCGTCAAGACGGACCTGCATATCCTGAGCGTTCTGCAGCCAGCCCTGCGCAAGGGCGGCTGGAAAGTGACCGTGGCGGTGCATCTGGGCGACGCAAACCACCCGCCCAAGATCATGCACATCTGGCCCGGCTTCTACGAGGGCTCGATCTACGGGCTGGCCGTCGACCTTGGCTCCACCACCATCGCCGCCCATCTCTGCGATCTGCAAACCGGCGAGGTCGTGGCCTCCTCCGGCATCATGAACCCGCAGATCCGCTTTGGCGAAGACCTGATGAGCCGGGTGTCCTATTCGATGATGAATAAGGGCGGCGACAAGGAGATGACCCGTGCGGTGCGCGAGGGCATGAGTGCGCTGTTCACCCAGATCGCGACTGAAGCGGGCATTGACAAGGCGCTGATCGTGGACGCGGTCTTTGTCTGCAATCCGGTGATGCACCACCTGTTCCTTGGCATCGACCCGTTCGAGCTGGGCCAGGCGCCCTTTGCCCTGGCGACCTCCAATTCGCTGGCACTGCGCGCAACCGAGCTGGAGCTGAACATCCACCCTGCCGCCCGTGTCTACCTGCTGCCTTGCATTGCCGGCCATGTGGGCGCCGATGCGGCCGCGGTGGCGCTGTCGGAAGCCCCTGACAAATCCGAGGATCTGGTGCTGGTGGTCGATGTGGGCACCAACGCCGAGATCCTGCTGGGCAACAAGGAAAAGGTTCTGGCCTGCTCCTCCCCCACCGGCCCCGCGTTCGAGGGCGCGCAGATTTCCAGCGGCCAGCGCGCCGCGCCCGGCGCCATTGAGCGGGTCGCGATCAACCCGGAGACCAAAGAACCGCGCTTCCGGGTGATCGGCTCCGACGTCTGGTCGGACGAGGACGGATTCTCCGAGTCCATTGCCACCACCGGCATCACCGGCATCTGCGGCTCCGGGATCATCGAGGCGATTGCCGAAATGCGCATGGCAGGCTTGCTGGATGCCTCCGGCCTCATCGGCTCCGCTGCGCAGACCGGCTCCGCCCGCTGCATACAGGACGGGCGCACCAACGCCTATATGCTGTGGGACGGCTCCGCCGACGGCGGTCCGACCATCACCGTCACCAACCCGGACATCCGCGCCATTCAGATGGCCAAAGCGGCGCTTTATTCCGGCGCGCGCCTCCTGATGGACAAGTTCGGCGTCGACAAGGTGGACCGCGTGGTGCTGGCCGGCGCCTTTGGCGCGCATATCTCTGCCAAACACGCGATGGTGCTGGGCATGATCCCCGATTGCCAGCTGGACAAGGTGACCTCTGCCGGCAACGCCGCAGGCACCGGCGCCCGCATTGCGCTCCTGAACACCGAAGCGCGCGGCGAGATCGAGGAAACCGTGCGCCGGATCGAAAAGATCGAAACCGCCGTCGAACCCCGCTTCCAGGAGCATTTCGTGAACGCCTCGGCGATCCCGAACTCGGCCGATCCCTTCCCGATTTTGGAAACCGTGGTTACGCTGCCGCAGGTGAATTTCAACACCGGGGGCGGTGACGGCGAAGGGGCCGGCGGGCGCCGCCGCCGCCGCCGCGGCTGATCCGCAAAGACGCGATAATTCCGCTGCAGCGCTCTTGACCTCCTCGGCGCTGCAGCATAATCCTGCTGTCCACAGGCGGGTATGATGTAATGGTAGCCTGTCAGCTTCCCAAGCTGAACGCGCGGGTTCGATTCCCGCTACCCGCTCCAACTTTCCAATACATTTCAAAACGTTACCGTCGCCCGGCCGGGCCGCGTGCCGGTGCGGGCCTGCCTGCGGGATGGCTGCCGCGCGGCGCAGGGCGAAATGTGCTAGACTGGGACCGCCTGCCTGCAAGGTGCAGGCGGCTTGGTTGGGAGGGTATCAGTATGACACGACATTTTTTGACCGCATCACTGTTTTGCGCATTCAGCGCCGGAGCCGCATTGGCCGGCACAACCTGGGATCAGCCGGGTGAAGGAACCGGCATATCGACCAGTTCCGTCAGTGAGATTGCCGAAGGCCATATGGTGATGCAGATCAGCAGCTCCTATGAAAATGTGGAAATGGAAGAAGCCGAGCATCCGATGAACGGCGCGGCAGGCCCCTGTTACGGTGCGGTTGAGATCGCCTCAGGCCAGGTTGTGGGCGGCGGCATCTGCGCCTTTACCGACAGCGCCGGCGAAAAGGTCGTGCTGCACTGGGACGCCGAAGGCATGGATGAGTCCGGCGCGCTGACCGGAAGCTGGACTCTGAGCGGCGGCACCGGCCCATGGGCCGATGCGAAAGGCGGCGGCACGTATACGTCGCTGACCGATCCCGAGACCGGAAAATTCGTGAACACTATCACCAGCAGCGTGACCATGCCCTAAGGAAGCACACGGTCCGGATCTGCCTGAGGACGCTCAGGCAGATCGCTGGCCCGGTTTCCGGGCGGGGGTCCGTTCAGCGCCCTACTGCGCGTCCTGAACAAACTTGAGAAGCGCCCGGGTTGACCCGTCCTTGCCGTCCGCAGACCCCTCGCCGCGCAGCAGCGGCAGCAGGGAATTGGCCAGTTCCTTGCCCAGCTCCACGCCCCACTGGTCAAAGGAGTTGATGCCCAGAATCACACCCTCGACGAACACCCGGTGCTCATAAAGCGCGATGATCTGGCCCAGCACATAGGGCGTCAGCCGCGGGTAGATCAGCGTGGTGGAGGGCCGGTTGCCCGGGAACACCCGGTGCCGCGCCTGCCGGTCCAGCTCTGCGCCTTCATAGCCGGCGGCCTTCATCAGCGCGCAGGCCTCTTCCAGGCTGCGGCCGCGCATCAGCGCCTCGGATTGCGCCAGGCAATTTACCACCAGCAGCTGGTGGTGCTGGTCCAGCTCCGGCTCATGGCCCTTGGCGGCAACCAGAAACTCGGCAGGCACAACCGTGGTGCCCTGATGCAGCAGCTGGTAAAACGCGTGCTGGCCGTTGGTGCCGGGTTCGCCCCAGACAACCGGGCCGGAATTGTAGGGCAAGGGCGTGCCGTCCATGGCAACCGACTTGCCGTTCGATTCCATTTCCAGCTGCTGCAGGTAGGCCGGCAGGCGCCGCAGCCGCTGGTCATAGGGCAGCACCGCGCGGGTCGGGCAGCCGCAGACCTGATGGTGCCAGATCCCGGTCAGCGCCAGCATCGCCGGCATGTTCTGCTCCCAGGGGGCCGTGCGGAAGTGGTCGTCCATCGACTTTCCGCCTGCCAGGAAATCCCGGAAATGCTCCGGCCCGACCGCCAGCATCAGGCTCAGCCCGATCGGGCCCCAGACTGAGTAGCGCCCGCCGACCCAATCTTCAAAGCCGAACACATGCTCCGGCGGGATGCCGAAGGCCGCGGTTTCCTCCTCCGACGTCGACAGCGCCAGAAACTGGCGCGCCGCCGCGCCGCCGCCTGCCTCCACCCAGCGCCGCGCCGTGGCGGCATTTGTCATGGTTTCGACAGTGGTAAATGTCTTGGAGGCGACAATCACCAAAGTTGTTTTGGGATCAAGCCGTTGCAGAATGTCGTGAATGTGGGCGCCATCGACATTTGACACGAAATGGCAGCGCGGGCCATCGTGATACGGCGCCAGCGCCAGCGTTGCCATCACCGGCCCCAGATCGGAGCCGCCAATGCCGATGTTGACCACATCAGTAAAGGCACCGCCAGGCCCGGCCAGCGCGCCGGAGCGCACCCGGCGCGCCAGATCCTCCATCCGCTCCAGCGTGTGCCGCAAGGGCGCGCGCACGTCCTCTCCATCAACCAGCAGGTCCGGCCCGTCCGGGTCGCGCAGAGCGGTATGCAGCACCGCGCGCTGTTCGGTCTCGTTGATCAGGCCGCCGCCGAACATCGCCGCACGCCGCCCGGCGACGTCCTGCTCCTCGCACAGTTCAATCAGACCCTCGCGCACCTTTTCAGTGATCCGGGTCTTGGAATAGTCGAACAACAGCGTCTCGAACCGCACGCTGAACGCGCTGGCGCGCTGCGGGTTCTTCTCGAACAGGTCAGGAATATTTTCGCCGCATTTTTCGGCATGCAGCGTCTTCAAGGCATCGAACATAGTTAACTTTCCTGAATTCAAGGTGCCCAATGCACGGACGCCTCGGACAATACGGCCTGGACCGGTGCCGTTTCCGGCGGCAGCGTCATCGCCTGTTCAAGCGCCCGCCGTTTGGCTTCGCCGAAAATCACCAGATGCTTGGCAATGGCACCATCCAGCACCCGCGCCGTCAGGCTGACCCGCGCTTCGGGCTGGCTGCTTGGGCGCATCACTGTAAGCGCAGGCGCATCCGGCTCCAGCGCCTCCAGCAGCCCCTCTGCCCCGGGAAACAGCGAGGCGGTGTGCATGTCCTCGCCCATCCCCAGCAGCAATACCGACAGCGGCAGTTCCGGCACCACCCGGCTTTCAAGCTCCGCCAGCACCTCCTCAGGCTCCCGTTCGGGCACGTGGAACGGCAGGAACTGCGCCGCAGCGGCCCGGTTCTGCAGCAGCCGCGCCCGGATCATCGCCGCGTTAGAGCGGCCATGCTCCTGCGGCACCCAGCGTTCGTCCGTTGCCATCACATGCACCCGGTCCCACTCAATGTCCGCGGCGCAAAGATCGTCAAAGATGAGCCCGGGCGTGGTGCCGCCGGCAACCGCGAAAGACACCGTGTCGTGATTCAGCAGATGGGTTTTCAGATCCCCGGCGATTTCATTCGCGACTTCGATCGCCAGCATGTCCTGGTCAGGGTATTCGTTGAATTTCATGGGTTTATCCCCCTCCATTCACGCCCGTCGCGGCGCATAAGCAAATCGGCATCCTCCGGACCGGTGGTACCGCTAACGTAGGGTTTAGGCACATCGCCCCTGGATTTCCAGCCCTCAATTATCGGATCGGTCCAGGCCCAGGCGGCCTCCACCTCGTCCCCTCTCATAAACAACGTCTGGTTGCCGCGCACAACATCCATAATCAGCCGTTCGTAGGCATCTGGCGGATCGCCGCCCTCCGGCCCCAGCGCCTCGGCAAAGCTCATGTCCAGGGGCACGTCGACCAGCCGCATCCCGCCCTGCCCCGGCTCTTTGATGGTCACGCTGAGCGTGATGCCCTCGTTCGGCTGCAAACGGATCTTCAGGTGGTTGGCATGGCGGCCCGCCTCGGCCCCGAAGATCGAATGCGGCGCGTCCTTGAACATCACGTTGATGACCGAGGACCGGTTCACCAGCCGCTTGCCAGTGCGCAGGTAGAACGGCGTGCCGGCCCACCGCCAATTGCTGATATGCGCCTTCAGCGCCACATAGCTTTCAGTGGTGCTGCGCGGGTTGCCGACCAGCCCGCGGTAGGACGGATGCGGTGCCTCCGGGTCCAGCGACGCCTGATACTGGCCGCGCACGATGTGATGCGGCTCCACCGGGTCCAGGGCGCGGATCACCTTGAGCTTTTCGTCGCGCACCGCGTCCGGGTCGAATTTCGCAGGCGGCTCCATCGCGATCAGGCACAGAAGCTGCATCAGGTGGTTCTGCATCATGTCGCGCATGGCGCCGGCGCGCTCGTAATACTCCTCGCGCCCCTCCACACCGACGGTTTCGGCCACGGTGATCTGGATGTGGTCGACATACTGGCTGTTCCACAACGGCTCAAACAGCATATTGCCGAACCGGACCGCCATCAGGTTCTGCACCGTCTCCTTGCCCAGGTAATGGTCGATCCGGTAGATCTGGCCTTCGTCGAAATGGCTGGCCAGCGTCCGGTTCAGCTCCCGCGCGGAGGCCAGATCATGGCCAAAGGGTTTCTCCACCACGATCCGGGTCTGCGGCGTGGCGAGGCCGTAGCGGTGCAGCCGTTCCGCCAGCGGCCCGAACAGGCCCGGCCCCACGGAGAAATAGAACACCCGGACCCGCTGTTCCTCCGTGCCCTCCAGCGCGCTGCACAGCTGCTGCCAGCCCGCCTCGCCCAAGGCATCCAGCGCGACATAGCTGATCCGCTCCAGGAAGGCCTCCAGCGCACCGCCGCCGCAGGCCTTGGGGCCTGCATGCGCGCGGATCGATTCTGCCACGACGGTGCGGTAATCCGCGCTGCTCATGGCGGTCCGCGCGGCGCCGATAATCCGCTCGCCGCCCGGCAGCTGCCCGGCGCAATGGCGGCGGAACAGGGCAGGCAGAATCTTGCGCTGCGCCAGATCGCCGGTGCCGCCAAAAATCACCAGGTCAAACGGATCGACCGGTATGACACGCGAAACCATTATTGTTCTTCCTGTCTAAGCCGGGGCAAGCGCGGCACACCGCCGCTCACATCCCTGTCATGTGCCTGCCCGGCTGCTTTCATTTCCTGCCCAGTATAAGGTAGCTTCCGGCGAAAGGAACTGCCCCAGAGGACATCTGCATGAAAGACCTGCAAAAACCCGTCGCGAACCTAGGCAAGTTTCAAGACGCTTACGTGACGGCAGATGGTCAGGACCGCGCCTCTGTGCCGCTCAGCCGCCCGGAAACCCTGTGGTTCAACACCGGCACGCTGTGCAATATCGAATGCAGCAACTGCTATATCCTCAGCTCCCCGGCCAACGATGCGCTGGTCTATCTGACCGAGGCCGAGGTGCGGAGCTATCTGGATCAGATCGCTGCGCGCGCATGGCCGGTCCGGGAAATCGGCTTCACCGGCGGCGAACCCTTCATGAACCCGGAGATGACCGCGATGGCCCGCGCCGCGCTGGAGCGCGGCTTCGAGGTGCTGATCCTGACCAACGCCATGCGCCCGATGATGCGCAAGACAGTGAGAGCCGGGCTGCTGGACCTGCGGGAGGCGTTCGGGGACAAGCTGACCCTGCGGATCTCCGTCGACCACCACAGTGCGGAACTGCATGACAAGGAACGCGGCACAGGCAGCTTTGCCAAGACACTCGAAGGCATGGAGTGGCTGCGCGACAACGGCTTCCGGATGGCGGTGGCCGGCCGCACCGTCTGGGGAGAGAGCGAGGCGGAGGCCCGTGCGGGCTATGCCGCGCTGTTTGAACAG
The DNA here is from genome assembly GCF_002388965.1 of Leisingera sp. UBA4491. Taxonomy (NCBI): domain Bacteria; kingdom Pseudomonadati; phylum Pseudomonadota; class Alphaproteobacteria; order Rhodobacterales; family Roseobacteraceae; genus Leisingera; species Leisingera sp. UBA4491. The sequence continues at coordinate 244,133 of NZ_DGNN01000026.1, forward strand.
CACGGGTTCGCCATCGACGCCCAGGACCCGGGCCAGACAGTGCTGTTTCCGGAGATGGACGAGCGGGTGGAAGTCCCTGAAATCACAAGCGCCTGCTGGGGTATCCTCGACAAGTCGCCGGACAGTGTAATGTGCGCGTCCTCGCGGATGGTGGTCAAGCGCAAGGGCGCAGAGACACCCGCCGTTCTGGCCTGCACCCTGCTGCCCTACGCGCCGGAGTTCGAATTGGGCACCACCCTGGCCGAAGCCGAAACCCCGGTGCAGCTGAACCACCCCCATTGCGCCAAATTCTGCGTCCTTGGGGGGGCCAGCTGCTCCGCCTGAGGGGGTTTCAGTACTCCCAGTCGCCGGTGGTGAAATTGGCAGCGCTCAGTGTCACGTCGGTGGTGAAGTCCACCAGCACGTTGTCGCCGTAATACAGCTTGTTCTCGGCGTTGCTCATATACAGGCGGTCTTCGCTGGCGTTCTCCCACTCCGTCCTGTCGAAGGTTACATCGGTGTTGCGGGTGATGATTCCGCTGGCCTCGTCAGCGTCGAACACAAACACGTCGTTCTCGGCGGAGAAGTCATCCAGCACCGCAACGGTGGAGTAGGCGTCCAGCTCGATGAACAGCTCGTCCTTGCCCGCCCCAGTCGTGATCGTGTCGGCGGCATTCCTGAAACTGCCGGTCAGGATGTAGATATCGTCATTGCCCGCACCCGAATTCAGGCGCTCTGAGTGCATCCCTTCCAGAACGATCGTGTCGGCGCCGGCACCGGTGCGGATATCCGCCGTCAAACCGTCGGGATAAGCGATGGTGGTTCCGTTGATGACCACCGTATCCTTGCCCCTGCCAGTGGAGACGCGAAGGTCAGCGGTGATGTTCCAGAACCCGTTGAACTCAAAATAATCATTGCCCCCGCCGGTGTTCACACGCAGATCGCTGACATCCTCGACGGTGGAATATTTGACATGATCGTTCCCGGCCAGGGTCTTAACCTTGATACTCGCATCCCCTGCCGCTTCCCACTGCCGGATATCCAGCGTGTCGTCCTGCCGCCCGGCCCGGATGACAAATTCGCCGTCGCCTGTGCTGGTGCCCAGATCTATGCCGTAATCCCAATGTTCGACCGACCGAACGCTCGTTTCGATCTGCGAAAGATCCAGGGTGAAACCGCCGGTAATCTGCACGTCGATCTGCGAGGACACGGTGTCATACCCGGCCCCGCCGTGAAAGCTGAGCTGGCTGTAGTCGCGCAGCGTGCTGCCCGCCGTCAGATCGAAATTGAGCGAACTGATCGTGTCATTGCCGGCACCGCCGAAAAACCGGTCCGACAGATCGGGATACACACCGGCGCCTTCGTCGTGATGATAGATTGAAAAGGTATCGTCGCCGTCCCGGCCATACAGGCTCTCGCGGATGGTAAGAGTGGCCTCCAGTGCGTTCTCGAACTGGTTTCCCAAGATATATGTGCGCATTAAATCCTGCCGTATTGCCTGTTTATCGACTGCCCGCCACCGTTTGGCGCTGTCCGGCGCTGCGGTGCCGCACCAGACTTTTTAACACGCATAGGAGTAAGGCCGCGCTTTGGCTCCCGCAATAGCCAAGGAACAGCCCGGCGGTTCCCGGGCCTGCGTGTTGCCGTCCGGACAGGATGGCCTAGTGGATCTGGAATTCCCCGACCACGTTGCGCCATTCACCAGGGCCGATCATCTTGCGGTGATTGAACCGCACCGAATGCAGTGGACCCTCAATCTCGCGCTGCCAGAATTCGATGAACTCGAACAGCCGCGGATGATCCGGCGCCAGATCGTATTCCTGCCAGACAAATGTATTCAGGACACGGGTGAAATCGGGCATCCGGTAGGTGAATTCCGCGGTGGTCAGCCCGTATCCTTTCAGCATCAGCTCGGTTTCGCTGGTCTCCATTTTCAGCCTCCAATCTTGGCCCCCTTCTGATGATGCTAGGCTGGTATTGGTTAATTTCCTCAAAAACAGTGCGTTACCGATGTGTGAACGGCCTGTTGCCGCTGTTCCCGGCTGCCTGCTTGCGCCGCATATACGGTATCTGATAGGGTGCAAACACAAGATATAGACCCAGAAGAAAGAGCGGGCAGCCAACGTGAGCGATACGCCGGAAACTCCTGAAAATATGGAAGAAAATCTGCCGGGACGCCCGGCATATGATGGGCCGACCGTTTCCATCGAAGCCGAGATGCGCAACTCGTATCTCGACTATGCGATGTCGGTCATCGTCAGCCGCGCCATCCCGGACCTGCGGGACGGCCTGAAACCGGTGCACCGCCGCATTCTCTATGCGATGCACGAATCCGGCAACACCCATGACAAGGCCTACCGCAAGTCGGCGCGCCCGGTCGGCGACGTGATGGGTAAATACCACCCGCACGGCGACAGCGCGATCTATGACGCGCTGGTGCGGATGGCGCAGGACTTCTCGATGTCGCTGCCGCTTCTGGACGGCCAGGGCAACTTCGGCTCGATGGACGGCGACAACCCGGCGGCCATGCGTTACACCGAGGTGCGCATGGACAAGCCCGCCGCGGCACTGCTTGCGGATATCGAGAAAGAAACCGTCGATTTCCAGGACAACTACGACGGCAAGGACCGCGAGCCGACCGTGCTTCCGGCCCGCTTCCCGAACATGCTGGTCAACGGCGCTGGCGGCATCGCCGTCGGCATGGCCACCAACATCCCGCCGCACAACCTGGGCGAAGTGGTCGACGCCACGCTGGCGCTGATCGAGGATCCGGACCTGACCAGCGAGCAGCTGATCGAATACATCCCCGGCCCCGACTTCCCGACCGGCGCGCTGATGCTGGGCCGTGCCGGCGCGCGCAAGGCCTATCTTGAAGGCCGCGGCAGCGTCATCATCCGCGCCAAGACCCGCGTGGAGGAGATCCGCAAGGACCGCTATGCCATTGTCGTGGACGAGATTCCCTATCAGGTGAACAAGGCCGCGATGATCGAGAAGATCGCCGAGCAGGTCCGCGAGAAGAAGATCGAGGGCGTCGCCCACGTGCAGGATGAATCCGACCGCAACGGCGTGCGGGTGGTGGTCGAGCTGAAACGCGACGCAACCCCCGAGGTGGTGCTGAACCAGCTCTACCGTTTCACCCCGATGCAGACCTATTTCGGCTGCAACATGCTGGCGCTGAACGGCGGCCGGCCGGAACAGCTGACGCTGCGCCGGTTCCTGACCTCCTTCATCGACTTCCGCGAAGATGTGGTGGCCCGGCGCACGGCGCATCTGCTGCGCAAGGCCCGCGAGCGCAGCCATATCCTGTGCGGCCTGGCCGTGGCGGTGACCAATATCGACGAGATCGTCACCACCATCCGCCAGTCCGCGGACGCCGCTGAAGCGCGTGAAAAGCTGATGACCCGCCGCTGGCCGGCACAGCCGATCCTCGAATACATCGCGCTGATCGACGATCCGACGCACACGGCAAACGACGACGGCACCTATAACCTGTCCGAAGCCCAGGCCCGCGCGATTCTGGAACTGCGCCTGCAGCGCCTGACCCAGATCGGCGTGAAAGAAGTCACGGACGAGCTGGAAGAACTGGCCGGCAAGATCAAGGACTATCTGGAAATCCTGTCCTCGCGCGAGCGCATCATGGGCATCATCAGCGACGAGCTGCGCGAAGTGCGCGACAACTTCGCCGTGCCGCGCCGCACCGAGATCGTCGACTGGTCCGGCGACATGGAGGACGAGGACCTGATCGAGCGCGAGGACATGGTGGTGACCGTGACCTCCGGCGGCTGGATCAAGCGCACCCCGCTGGCCGATTTCCGCGCCCAGAAGCGCGGCGGCAAGGGCCTCAGCGGCATGCAGACCAAGGAAGAGGACGTGGTGACCACGCTGTTTGTGGCCAACACCCACACCCAGCTTCTGTTCTTCACCACCGACGGCATGGTCTACAAGCTGAAGACCTGGCGCCTGCCGCAGTCCGGCCGCACCGGCAAGGGCAAGGCCATCGTCAACATCCTGCCGATCCCGACCGGCGTCTCCATCGCCGCCATCATGCCGGTCGATGTGCCGGACGAGGAATGGGAAAACCTGCAGGTGGTGTTTGCCACCAGCGGCGGCGACGTGCGCCGCAACCGGCTGTCGGACTTCACCAACGTCCGCCGCAACGGCAAGATCGCGATGAAACTGCCGGAGGACGGCTCCGTCAAACTGGTGAATGTGCGCATCTGCTCGGAAGATGACGATGTGATGCTGTTCACCAATTCGGGCCGCGCCATCCGCTTCCGCTCCACCGACGTGCGGGTGTTCAACTCGCGCGAATCCACCGGTGTCCGCGGCATCAGGCTGACCGGCGAGGACAGCGTTGTGTCGATGTCGGTCATCCGCCACTCCAAATACACGCCGGAGCAGCGCACCGCCTACCTCAAAATGCGCCGGGCGATGGCGGGCCTGACCGACGATGCGGAAACCACGGACGAGGATGCGCCCGAGGATCCGAACTTCTCCACCGAGCTCTATGCAGAGATGTCGGCAGCCGAGAACCTGATCCTGACCATCACCGCGGGCGGTTCGGGCAAGCTGTCCTCTTCGCACGACTACCCGGTGCGCGGCCGCGGCGGCATGGGCGTGACCGCGATGGACAAGGCGATGCGCGGCGGCGAGATTGTCGCCTCCTTCCCGGTGGAGCTGGACGACCAGATCATGCTGGCCACCTCCAAGGGCCAGTCGATCCGGGTGCCGGTCGATGGCATCTCGTTCCGCTCGCGCTCTGCCGGCGGCGTGCGGGTGTTCAACACCGGCAAGGGCGAGGAAGTGGTCTCTGTCGCCTGGATCGCCGAAAACGGCGAAGAGGAGGACAGCGGCGAGGAATAAGCCCCGCGCAGCTGAAAGATTTGAACGCCGTCCTGTTGCCAGGGCGGCGTTCGCTTTGTTAACGGCCCCCTAAGGGGTTTCGGGCATTCTTGCGGTCAAGGTTCGTTTTCTCAGCAAGGGGATGCCCCATGAACTTGTATCACTGCTCCATCGACCTGCACCACGAGGCCAAGGCGCTGAGCTTTGCCAGCGCGGTTGAGCAATGGATGAACTATCTGCAGGCACGCGGTGTGGTGCTCGGCTGGCGTCTGCTGCGGCGCAAGCTGAACTTGGCCAGCGACAACTGCCGCGACTTCCTGCTGGAAATCGAATTCAAGGATATGACTCAGCTGGATCAGGCCTTCCGGGTTCTGGGCGAACACGACGAGGAAGTGGAAAAGCTGTACTCACACGTGACCGCCCTGATCGCCACCGCGGAGATCGGCCTTTACCGTCCCTTCCCGGATCCCGAGCGGGCGGAGCGCATGGCGCTGATCTGAGACTGGTGGCTCAGATCAGGGATGGCGCCAGCACGAAGCTGGCAAAGATCAAATAGGCTACGGCTGTATGCATGGCTCTACCCTCGTGGTCCCGCCCCCAGGAGTCTTAGAGAGTATACTTGAAATGAGGCAATTCCGGGGCAGCTGATTTCTGCTGCCCGGGAAAGGCGTTACCCGGCGGCCTGGCCGGACTCACAGGCCGTAGAGCAGGCTGAACTTCTCTTCCAGATAGCCCAGCAGCGGCTCATGCCCGGGTTCCATTCCCGCGGCATGGACGATGGTGCCGCGCGGGCTGCGCAAGCCCCCGTGCTGCTGCAGGTTCTCCTTCAGCCAGCCGGTGGCGCCTGTGGTGTCGCCCTGGGCCAGCTGAGCATCCAGCCCCGGCACGTCCCGGCGCAGCGCCTGGTACAGGCAGCCGGCATAGACATTGCCCAGGCTGTAGGTCGGGAAATAGCCGAACAGCCCGACCGACCAATGCACATCCTGCAGGCAGCCGTTGGAGGGTTTGTCCACCGCATACCCGAAATCCGCCTCGAACCGGTCGTTCCAGGCCGCTTCCAGATCCTTCACCGCCAGATCGCCGCTCATCAGCGCGCGTTCCAGGCCGAACCTCAGCATGATATGGAGGTTATATTGCAGCTCATCCGCTTCCGTCCGGATATAGCCCTTATGCACCGCGTTGACGGCGGCATAAAAGGCATCCGCATCAGCAATGCCGAAATCGCCAAAGGCGGCTGTCATCTCCTCAAACAGCCAGCCGGTAAAGGCGCGGCTGCGGCCGATCTGGTTTTCATAGATCCGGCTTTGGCTTTCATGCACCCCCATCGACACGCCGCTGCCCAGCGGCGTCAGCAGGTAATCGCGGCTGATGTTCTGCTCATAGGCGCCGTGGCCGACCTCATGAATGGTGGAATAGAAGCAGTTGAACGGATCGGTTGCGCTGGTCCGCGTGGTGATCCGCACGTCCAGGCCGGAGCCGGAGCTGAACGGATGCACCGCCTTGTCGACCCGGCCATGCGCCATGTCATAGCCGAACACCTTGGCAATCTTGCGGGTCAGCTTCATCTGCGCGGCGTCGTCAAAGGTTCCCTCCAGCCCCTTCGGCGCGGGTTTCTCCAGCACCTTGGCGCGCAGCTCCACCAGCCCGGGGCGCATGGCGTCAAAGATCTCCGCAATCCCTGCCCCGGTCATTCCGTGCTCGTAATCCTCGACCATGGCGTCATAGACATCCCCGCCCGCAGCCAGCGCCTGGCCTTCCTCGCGCTTCAGGGACACCACTTCCTCCAGCACCGGCAGGAAGGCTGCGACATCCTCATCTGCCCTTGCGGCGGCCCATTTGCCCTGCGCCTCCGATGTGACCTGGGCGATCTTCTTGGCCAGAGCGGCAGGCACCTTGACGGTGCGCTCATAGCTGCGGCGGATCTCGCGCAGCTGCGCGGCACCGGCTTCATCGGGCGCTTCGGCCTGCTCCAGCCACTCCGCCACCCGCGGGTCGCTGCGGCGGGCGTGCAGCACCGCCTCGATCGCGGCCATTTCCTCGCCCCGCTGCGGCGCGGCCCCGCGCGGCATCACGGTTTCCTGATCCCAGCCCAGACGGCCCGCAATCTGCCCCAGCGCCTGGGTTTCGCGCTGGAAGGCCATCAGTTCGTCAAATGCGCTCATGCGTCAGTGATCCTTGATCGAGGTTGCAATGGGATAGGCCGACAGGAAGCGGGCGCGCAGGATCAGCACCCAGACGCCAACCGCCACCAGCTGATGGGTGATGGCTGCGTGCAGCGGCGCGGCATAGACCACGGTGATGATCCCCAGAAGCACCTGCACCGACAGCGCAGCAAAAACGGCGTTGAAGGCAAAGCGGGTGCGCGCGTGGGCAGAGCTGCGCCCGCGCAGCCAGGCCACCACGGCAAAGGCAAACAGCAGATAGCCTGCCACCCGGTGAATGAATTGCACCAGCCCGGGGTTCTCAAAGAAGTTCTTCCACAGGGGCTCGATCATGAAGGGGTTCGGCGGGATCACCTGCCCGCCCATCAGCGGCCAGTCGGTGTAGGAGCGGCCCGCGTCAATGCCCGCGACCAGCGCGCCCAGCAGGATCTGCAGGAAGGCAAAGTGCATCAATCCCGTGGACAGGCTGAACAGCTTGGCCTCCTTGGCACGGCGCGCCTGCATCAGCTCACGCTCCTCGCGGCCCAGCATCAGCACGTACCAAGCGATAAAGCCAAGGATCACAAACGCCAGCCCCAGATGCACAGCCAGCCGGTAGGAGGCAACAGCAGTCATCCCCTCGCCCTGGGTGACGCCAGAGGCCACCATCCACCAGCCGATGGCGCCCTGCACACCGCCGAGGACGCCGGGCAGCAGCAGCCGGCCGGTCCAGCCCGCGGGGATCTTGCGCGCCATCAGGAAGCCGAGGAAGCCGAGCGCCCAGATCAGGCCGATCACCCGGCCCAGCTGACGGTGGCCCCATTCCCACCAGTAGATCTCTTTGAAATCAGACAGTTGCATCCACTGGTTCTCGATGCGCCACTGGTCGATCTGCTTGTATTTGTCGAACTCGGACTGCCATTCCGCCTCGGACATCGGCGGGATCGCCCCGGTCACAGGGCGCCATTCGGTGATCGACAGGCCGGAGTCTGTGAGCCGCGTCAGACCGCCCACCACGATCATCGCAACCACCAGGCCAAACAGAACCATCAGCCAGGCGCGGATTGCCTTGCGGGCGCCGCCGCGGCCGCGGTCGATCAGCCCCGGCTGCACCGCGGGCGCGTTCGTCTTCTCGCCCTCGACCTCTTCGAAAATGCTGCGCTTGCTCATGCTTGCCTCTTTGTCTGTGCTGCCAAGCTAGGGGCGGTTTCGGAATTGGTCCAGAGCGGCTTACTCGCCGCCCCGCTCTTTCCAGCGGACCATCTGCCGCATGATCCCGTGCAGCATCTGCACGTCGGAGCGGGTCATCCGCATCCGGGACCACAGGTTGCGCAGGTTGGTCTTCATGCCCTCGGCCTTCTCCGGCGGATAGAAGAAGCCCGCTTCGTCCAGCCGCTCCTCGTAATGCTCCACCAGCTTCTCGACCTCGACCCCGGTGGCCCAGTCGCCCTTGCGGCCCAGATCGGTGGTTTCATGCACCACATCGCCGGACTGGCGCATCCATTCATAGCCCGTGAGCAGCACGCATTGGCCCAGGTTCAGCGAGGCATACAGCGGATTGACCGGCACCGAGATGATGGCATTGGCCTTGGCGATATCCTCGTTTTCCAGGCCCGCGCGCTCAGGGCCGAACATCACCGCGACCTTCTCGCCTGCGGCGATCTTCTCTGCCGCGATCTGCATGGCGCGTTCGGGGCTGTAGACCGGTTTGGTCAGCCCGCGCTGCCGGGCGGTGGTGGCAAACACATAGGTGCAGTCGCCCAGCGCCTCCGGCACGTCGGCACAGAGCTGCGCTTCGTCCAGCAGGCGGCCCGCGCCCGAGGACATCGCCACCGCCTTGGGGTTCGGCCAGCCGTCGCGCGGCGCCACGATCCGCATCCGGTCGAGGCCGAAGTTCCACATCGCCCGCGCGGCGGCACCGATATTCTCGCCCATCTGCGGGCGGACAAGGACAAAGGCGGGCTGAGGCGTATCGATGGGCATCGTGTTCTCCGGCAAAATCGGCACTGCTGTACTGCCCGCGCGGCGGCGGGGCAAGGTCCAGCGCGGTTTTGGCGCGCAATATGCGGGCCGTCACCGCCGCAAATCCTTGCGTCCGGCGGCAAATCGGCTAAACACCCTGCAATCGCCTGAACAATGGAGCACCACGATGGGAAGCCCTGCTGACGCACCGGAGCAGCCGCAGATCTACCTGATCTCCCCGCCTAGTTTCGAGCTGGGCAAATTCCCCGCTCTTCTGGCGCGGGTGCTGGATGAGGTGGACGTGGCCTGCGTGCGCCTGGATCTGGCCAGCCGCGATCAGGACACGCTGAGCCGCGCGGGCGACGCGCTGCGCGAAGTGACCATGGAACGCGATGTGGCGCTGGTGATCTCGGACCATCAGATCCTGGCCGAACGGCTGGGCCTGGACGGCGTGCATCTGACCGACGCGTCGAAATCGGTGCGCGCCGCGCGCAAGGCGCTGGGGCCGGATGCGATTGTCGGCTGCTTCTGCGGCGCCTCGCAGCATGACGGCATGGTGGCCGGCGAAGCGGGCGCGGATTACGTGAGCTTTGGCCCTGTCGGCACATCCGGCCTGGGCGACGGCGCGCGGGCGGAGGCCGATCTGTTCGAGTGGTGGTCGAAAATGATTGAGGTTCCGGTGGTGGCCGAAGGCGGTCTTACCGAGGATCTGGTGCGCTCGATCGCCCCCAATACCGACTTCTTCGGCATCGGGGATGAGATCTGGCACGCGGAAGATCCGCTTGCGGCGCTCAAGACCCTGATGCGGGCAATGGGCTGACCAGCCCCGCTGCCGGCTCAGCTATCCGGGCTGAGCCTTTGGCGGGTGGTTACAGGAACACCCGTTCCACAAACCAGTAGCTGCCGATCATGGCGATGGTGACCGAGGCCGGGATTGCCACCCGGCCGCGGTATTTGGGGTGCCGCCCGAACCACAGGCGCACGCCCAGATAGGCGGCAGCGATCACGGCCAGCTGGCCCAGCTCCACCCCAACGTTGAAGCCGATGAGCGCGGGCAGGAACTGGTTTTGCGGCAGCCCGAAGGCCCCCAGCACGGAAGCAAAGCCCAACCCGTGCAACAGGCCGAAGCCGAAGATCACGAATGTGCGCCAGCTGTGCAGCTTGCGGGCAAAGATGTTCTCGACCGCGACAAAGACAATCGACAGGGCAATCAGCGGCTCGACGATGGCGGCGCTGACGGAAACCATGCCCAGCGCGCCCAGCGCCAGGGTGATAGTATGGGCGACGGTGAACACGCTCACTTGCAGCAGCAGCGGTTTCACCCGCGGGCTGAGGAAGAACAGGCCCAGCACAAACAGGATATGATCCAGCCCCTTGGGCAGGATGTGAGTAAAGCCGACGGGGATGTATTCCATGAAAGCCTCGACCGGCGTCTTGGCCGCACCGCCGCCAAGCGGGATGGGCGGGGAGGTCTCTCCCCCCTGCAGGTAGCCGGTATAGGGCTCCGCAACCCCGTTCTGCCGCAGCACAACCCCGCCGGAGCCCGCGGGCCAGGCAATGCGCAGGCTGCGGGCCCCGGGCGGCACCTCGCCGCTGAACTCCAGAACGGAGGCGCGCGGCAGGCTGGCGTCGCCGGTCTCCGGGATGGTGATCCGGGACAGGCTGAGCGAAACCGGGTCCGGCGCCTGAACGGAGAAGGCTTCCAGCCAGTCCTCGGCAAAGAGGCGCACCATCGGTTCCAGCTCCGCCGGGCCGAGCGCGCGCAGCTCGTCGTAGTCGGCGGCCTGCGCGGTCTGGTTCGTGTCCGCCAGCCCGTCCAGGTTGATACCCGCCACAAACGCCTCCGCATTCAGGCGCAATTCCAGGGTGATCCGGCCGTCCGCCACAGTGAAATCGGCAATCGCCGGGGTAACCTCATGCGCGCGGGCGCTTGCGGCGGCTATTGCACCCCAGCAGAACAACAGCGCAAATAAGGTCCGCGGCCAAAAATAGCCGCGCCTGACAGCCAAGGACACTTTCATGCAATACCGCCTGTTCTGCTCAATTCTCTGTTCCGGGCTGACCTTGGCGGCCGGGCCGGGTTTATCCCACGAGTTTTGGATTGAGCCGGAAAAATATCAAGAAGTTTCGGGAAATACCGTGGTGGCAAGGCTGCGCAACGGCCAGGGGTTCAAAGGTGCTGAGCAGCCCTATCTGGACCACCGGATCGCCCGGTTCGAGGTGATGCAGGGCGCAGCAGCTGCGCCGTATCAGGGACGAATGGGCGACATGCCCGCCTTTGCCGCCGAAATGGTGCAAGACGGGCTGGCGGTGCTGATCCATCAAACCCGGCCGCAAACGCTGACCTATGACACGTGGGAGGCGTTCCAGGCCTTCATCGACCACAAGGGATTCGGCGATATCCGCACGCAGCATCAGGCGCGCGGGCTGCCGGAGGCGGGCTTTGGCGAGCAATACACCCGGTACGCCAAGTCTTTGGTCGCGATCGGGAACGGCAGCGGATCAGATACCGCCACCGGGCTGGAGACAGAGATCGTTGCCCTGGCCAATCCCTATACCGATGATCTGTCCCGGGGGCTGCCTGTCCGGGTGCTCTATAAGGGAGAGCCGCGGCCCAAGGCCCAGGTCGAGGTTTTTGCCAAGGCCCCCGATGGCAGTGTCACCATCACCACGCGGCTGACAGATGCCGAGGGCGAAACCGCTGTCCCCGTGATGCCGGGCCATCAATACCTGCTGGACGCGGTTGTCCTGCGCCCGGCGCCCGAGGGCAAAGATTACGTATGGGAAAGCCTTTGGGCGGCCCTGACCTTTGCGGTGCCTGCTGAGTGAAGCCGCTTGCAGAGGTGCGGCAAAGGCGGCAATAGGTCAATATGACACAAGCCTCTGCCTCACAGCCCCCCGCCATTCTGTGCATCGGCTCGGTCCTTTGGGACATTATCGGCCGCTGCACCACGGAAATGCAGCGCGGCTCGGATATGCCCGGCCGCATTACCCGCCTGCCCGGCGGGGTTGCCATGAACATCGCCATGACGCTGTCCCGGTTCGGCGTCCAGCCCGCACTGCTGACCGCGGTGGGCCGCGACCCCGAAGGGGACGAGCTGATCCACGCCTGCGGCCATTTCGGGCTGATCACCGATCACATCTACCGTTCCGAGGATCTGCCCACCGACCGCTATATGGCGGTGGAGGGCGCCAACGGGCTGATCGCCGCGATTGCCGACGCGCACTCGCTGGAGGCGGCCGGCGACAAGATTCTGCGGCCGCTGTCGGACGGCTCTCTGGGCTCTGAGGACGCGCCTTACGCGGGCCAGGTGGCGCTGGACGGCAACCTGACGCTGTCGCTGCTGGATGATATCGTCGCCAGCCCCGCCTTCGCCAAGGCCGACCTGCGCGTGGCGCCTGCGTCACCGGGCAAGGCGGAGCGGCTGCGCCCGTTCCTGACCCGCACCCGCGGCACGCTTTATGTGAACCTGGAAGAGGCCGGCATCCTGTGCCAGGCGGAGTTCACCGACAGCGAAACCGCAGCCCAGGCGATGCTCGACCGCGGCGCCGCCCGGGTGCTGGTCACCGATGGCGGTGCCTCTGCCACCGTGGCGGACGCCAAGGGTACCATCACCCTGCACCCGCCCCGCGTCACGGTCGCCCGGGTGACCGGCGCAGGTGATACCTTCATGGCCGCCCATATCGTTGCCGAGGCACGGGGCGAAGACCGCAAATCCGCATTGGCCTCAGCCCTCAAGGCTGCGGCAACCTACGTTTCAGGAGAACCCCCGCTGTGATCGACATTCAGTATTCGTCCGAGGTCCAGGCCGCCAAGGCCGAAGGCCGCGCCATTGTTGCGCTGGAAAGCACCATCATCACCCACGGCATGCCCTACCCGCAGAACGTCGAGGTTGCCGCACAGGTGGAGCAGGACATCCGCAAGGCCGGTGCCGTGCCTGCCACCATGGCGGTGATTGAGGGCGTGCTGCACGTGGGTCTGGAACCCGATCAGCTGCAAGCACTGGGACAGGCCAAGGGCGTTGCCAAGATCTCCCGTGCGGACATGCCCGCCTGCATCGCCACCGGCGGCACCGGGGCGACCACGGTTGCGGCCACCATGATCGCGGCGCGGCTGGCTGGCATCTCCGTCTTTGCCACCGGCGGCATCGGCGGCGTCCACAAGGGCGCGGAGACCACCTTTGACATCTCCGCCGACCTGCTGGAGCTTGCGCAGACCCCGGTGACGGTTGTGGCCGCTGGCGCCAAGGCGATCCTCGACGTGCCCAAGACGCTGGAAGTGCTGGAAACCCAGGGCGTGCCGGTCATCGCCTACGGGCAGGACAGCTTCCCGGCCTTCTGGTCGGCGCAATCGGACCTCAAGGCGCCGCTGCGCATGGATGACGCGGCGCAGATCGCCCGCGCCCACGCCACCCGTCAGGCGATGGGCCTGCCGGGCGGCCAGCTGGTGGCCAACCCGATCCCGGCAGACGCCCAGATCGCCGCCGAGGACCTGGCGCCTGTGATCGCCCAGGCCCAGTCCGAGGCAGACGCCCAGGGCATTGCGGGCAAGGATGTGACCCCCTTCCTGCTGAGCCGCATCTTTGAGCTGACGGACGGCCGCTCGCTCACCGCGAATATCGCATTGGTGCGCAACAATGCCCGGCTGGCGGCAAAGATCGCACAGGAACTCAACAAACTGACGCGATGACATGAATTCGGGGGCGGCCCCCATTGCTCCGCCCCCGAACAGTGCATAGGTTCCATTCGGAATTTGAGCAAAAGCAGACCTATGACAACGCCTTTCGACGATGAACCTCACCGCCGCCGCGGGCTGTTTGCCAGCCTGCGCGCTTCCTTCTTTACCGGGATCGTCGTCATCGCGCCGGTGGGGCTGACGATCTGGCTCCTGTGGTCGGTGATGGGCTGGATCGACAGCGTGGTGCTGCCACTGGTGCCGCACACCTTCCGCCCCGAACAGTATATCGGCATCAACCTGCGCGGTGTCGGGCTGATCATCTTTCTGTTGTTCACCATCATCGTGGGCTGGATCGCCAAAGGCCTGATTGGCCGCTCCCTGATCAATTTCGCCGAAAGCCTGGTGGACCGGATGCCGGTGGTGCGCACGGTCTATTCCGGGATCAAGCAGATCTCCGAGACCGTCTTTGCCCAGTCCGAGCGCAGTTTCGAGAAGGCCTGTCTGGTGCAATACCCGCGCAAGGGTATCTGGGCGATCGGCTTTATCTCCACCTCCGCCAAGGGCGAGATTGCCAAGCGGGCCGAAACCAGCGGCGGGCTGGTCAGCGTTTTCCTTCCGACCACTCCGAACCCGACCTCGGGCTTCCTGCTGTTCGTGCCCGAGGAAGACGTGATCGAACTGGACATGTCGGTGGAGGATTCGGCCAAGCTGGTGATTTCGGCAGGCCTTGTGTACCCCAACCCCAAGGACCCAACGAAACCGCTGGAAAACGGCAAGAAGGCCAAGGCGCCCGAAAAAGAAGACGCCTAACCGAACATCGCCGGCAGATCGGCAGAGGACCGCACCCCGAGGTTTTCCCGGTCGCGCGTCAGGAAACCCTCTGCCGCGTCCCGTCCCGCCTGTTTCAGCCGCGCCAGGATCTGCGGCACCGGAATCACCTTGGTGGTGACCGACAGTTGCGTCATCAAGGCGTCATCCGCGATCATGTGAACCCGCACCTGTTTCATCCGGCCGCGCTGAATGGTGCCGTCGGCCAGCAGCCGCTGCACGAAATTGATCGCCCGCAGCTCCCGCAGCAGCGAGGAGTTGAAGCTGATCTCATTCACCCGGTTGCGGATCTGCTGCGGCGTCTTCGGGATGTCCTCGCGCTCCAGCGGGTTGATGTTCACAATCACCACATCCCCCGGCAGGTCGCCGCTGAAGAGCGGAAACAGGGCCGGATTGCCGGTATAGCCGCCGTCCCAATAGGCCTCCATGCGGCCGGTTTCCGGGTCTTCGATCTCCACCGCCTGGAACAGATCCGGCAAGCAGGCGGAGGCGAGGATTGCATCGGTGCTGATCTCCTGCCCTTCGAAAATGCGGATCTTGCCGCTGCGCACGCAGGTCGCGCAAACGAATAGCTCCGGACCCGCGCCTGCGCAAACGTCCTCGAACCGGAATGCCTCGACCACCTCCCGCAGCGGGTTCTCGTAAAACGGGCCATAATGGTAGGGGGAGACCACCTGGCTCACCGCCTCCATCGGAGTGAACGGCAGGACGGCCTCCCAAGCGCTCGCCCAGGCCACCGCGTCAAACCGGGTCAGCCAATGGGTAAACCGCATGTCTCCCACCGCCCCCATGCGCTGCCACAGGCCATCCAGCGCCGCCTTGGCGCCCTGGCGCCCGCCCTGCACCATGCCGGCCTTAAACGCCGCCCCGTTGAGCGCACCGGCAGAGGTTCCGGTGATCCCGGCCACCTCGATCCCCTCGTCCTCCAGCAGACGGTCCAGCACCCCCCATGTGAACGCCCCATGCGCACCTCCGCCTTGCAGGGCCAGATTGATTTTCACAGTCATGAGCCGGTCCGCCTTTTCTTCTGGCCGGAAATATCCCGGGGGTGAATTGCCCCCTTCAAAGGGCAAGAGGGGGCTGGCCCCCTCCCGCCCTAAAGCTTGGCCGTTACAGTGCGGTCCAGCCGCCGTCGACGCTGATCGCGGTGCCGGTGATCTGCGCGGCCGCGTCCGAGCACAGGAACACGGCCGTGCCGCCCATCTGCTCCACGGTGGCGAACTCGCGGCTGGGCTGGCGCTCCAGCATGACCTTCTTGATCACCTCTTCCCGGCCCATGTTGTACTTCTCCATGGTGTCGGGGATCTGCGCCTCCACCAGCGGCGTCAGCACATAGCCCGGGCAGATCGCATTGCAGGTGATCGGCTCCTCCGCAGTTTCCAGCGCCACGGTCTTGGTCATGCCGACCACGCCATGCTTGGCCGCCACATAGGCCGATTTATAGGGAGAGGCCGTCAGCCCGTGCGCCGAGGCGATATTGACGATCCGCCCCCAGCCCGCCGCCCGCATCTTCGGCAAGGCCGCGGCCATGGTGTGGAAGTTGGAGGTCATGTTGATCGCGATGATCGCGTCCCACTTGTCCTGCGGGAACTCGTCAATCGGCGACACATGCTGGATGCCCGCGTTGTTGATCAGGATATCGCAGGCGCCGGCCTTTTCGATCAGCGCCCGGCAGTCGGCGCCGTTGGACATATCGGCCTGGATGTAGCGGGCCTGGACGCTGAATTCTCGGGCCAGCGCGCCGGCCAGCGCGTGATCCTCCTCCCGGTCGGTGAAGGAGTTCAGCACCACGTTGGCCCCTGCCCGCGCCAGTTCGCGTGCAACCCCCAGGCCAATACCTGAATTCGATCCGGTGATGACGGCAGTCTTCCCTTGCAAGGACATCAGCTTCTCCGCTTTGGCTCAATCAAACTGCCGCCACTGTGCCATGCTGCAGATGCAAAGGAAACGCGTAAGACTACGCAGCCCCCCGGCGCAACGCAGGGGCATTTACGGCCATAACGGACGGGAAATACCGCAAGAAAAAAACGCCCGCACAAGGCGGGCGTTAGTTATTGAGGCAGGTTTCATACAGGCAAGAAACCTATCGAGCAGTGATCTCTTTATAAGCAATTTCCGGCTTTCGTCCAAGCTAAAAGTTTGAAAAGACGAAAAAGCGCACGTAGCGTGCGGAAGCAAGAAAATAAGGGCAGAGCGGGATTGTTGTGAAACTGCGAAAAGAAAATTTCCTGAATCTTCGCGCGGCACTGGCCGGAATCACCTTGGCATTTGCCGCGAATTCCGCTCAGGCAGAATCGGCGCATGGCATAGCTATGTACGGGGACCCCGCCCTGCCACCGGATTTTGTGTCCTTGCCCTATGCCAACCCCGATGCCCCCAAGGGCGGCAAGGTGGTCTTCGGCAACACCGGCGGCTTTGACTCGCTGAACCCGTTCGCCCTGAAAGGCACCTCTCCGTGGCAGCTGAGGTTCTGGAGTTACGAGAGCCTGATGGGCCGCTCCTGGGACGAGCCCTTCACCCTCTACGGCCTTTTGGCCGAATCGGTCGAGACCCCTGAGGACCGCTCCTGGGTGGAATTCACCCTGCGGGAGGAGGCGCGATTCTCCGATGGCAGTCCGGTCACCATCGAGGATGTGATCTGGTCCTATGAGACACTTGGCACCCAGGGGCACCCCCGCTACCGCGGCTTCTGGACCAAGGTGGACCGCATCGAACAGACCGGCCCGCGCAGCCTGCGCCTGACCTTCAACACCGAGGACCGCGAGCTGGCCCTGATCGCCGGCATGCGCCCGATCCTGAAAAAGGCGCAGTGGGAGGGCAAGGAGTTTGGCAGCGATACGGTGGAGGGCGCGCCCATCGGCACCGGGGCTTATGTGGTCAGCGCCTATGAGCCGGGCCGCTTTGTCACCCTGCGCCGCAATCCCGATTACTGGGGCAAGGACCTGCCCCTGCAGCGCGGCACCCAGAATTTCGACGAGATGCGCATCGACTTCTTCGGTGATGAAACCGTGCTGTTCGAGGCCTTCAAGGCGGGCGAGCTGAGCGCGGTGCGCGAGTTCAATGCCGACAAATGGGACAGTGTCTACAGCTTCCCGGCGGTTACCCGCGGCGATGTGGTGAAAAGCGAGATCCCGCATCAGCGCCCCTCCGGCATGACCGGGCTGGTGATGAACACCCGCCGCGCGCCGCTGGATGACTGGCGCGTGCGCGAGGCGCTGCTGCTGGCGTTCAACTTCGAATACATCAACGGCACCGTGACCGGCGGCGTGCAGCCGCGGATCACCTCCTATTTCTCCGGCTCTGCGCTGGGGATGCAGCCGGGGGCGGCCAGCGGCAAAGTCCAGGCACTGCTGGATCCCTTTGCCGGCAGCCTGCTGCCCGGCACCCTGGAAGGCTACACACTGCCGCAGGGCGACGGCAGCAAGCGCAACCGCGGCAATCTGCGCAAGGCCATGAAATTGCTGGAAGACGCAGGCTGGACCGTGACCGATGGCGTGCTGCGCAACGGCGATGGAGAGGCGCTGAACCTGACCGTGCTGATCCGCCAGGGCGACGGCGAGATGAAAACCGTGACAGAGATCTACGCCCGCGCGCTGGAACGCCTGGGCATCACCCTGTCCGCCGAAACTGTCGACAACGCGCAGTATGTCGAACGCGGGACTGGCTATGACTTCGACCTCACCCGCTACCGCATGGAGCTGTCGCTGAGCCCCGGCAACGAGCAGCGTTATTACTGGGGCCGCGACGGTATTACCCAGCCCGGCAGCCGCAACCTGATGGGGATGGACAGCCCCGCTGCCGAAGCGATGATCGACGCGATGCTGACCGCCAAGGCGCCGGAGGATTTCACCGCCGCTGTGCGGGCGCTGGACCGGGTCCTGACCGCGGGGCGCTATGTCATTCCGTTCTGGTCCTTCGATGTCGGGCGGATCGCCCATATCAAGGAGATGCGCTTTCCGGACAAGCTGCCGGTCTATGGCGACCGCACCGGTTTCATGCCGGATGTCTGGTGGTACGAGGCCGACTGAGCATCGGGCGCCGCAGGCTCAGGACTGACAGCGGCGTTGACAGACGGCTTCTATTTCCGTAATTCACGAATTATGGAAATAGAGATCACAGATAAGCTCGGCGCCCTTGCGCATCCCAACCGGCTGTCCCTGTTCCGCCTGCTGATGCGCCGCTATCCGGATGCCGTGCCCGCGGGAGAGATTGCCGCGGCGCTGGCATTCAAGGCCAATACCGCATCTGCCTATCTGTCGGTGCTGAAACAGGCCGGGCTGATCAGCCAGCACCGGACCGGCACCTCGCTGATGTACACCGCCGACCTGCCGGGGCTGCGCGGGATGTTCGACGATCTGCTGTCCGGCTGCTGCCAGAACCGGCCCGGTATCTGCTCGCCTGCCAGCAATGAGGCGATGCCGGTGCCAACCGCCGGACGACCTTTCAACGTGCTGTTCATCTGCACCGGCAATTCCGCCAGGTCGCTGCTGGCAGAGGCCATTCTGAACCAAGCCGGCGAAGGCAAGTTCCGGGCGTTTTCCGCAGGCACCCGCCCGTCGCCAGGCCCGCGGCCGGAAGCGGCCGCGCTGCTGCAAGCCAAGGGGTATGACACCGCCGGCCTGCGCGCCAAGGATCTGCAGGAGTTTGCCGGCCCGGAGGCGCCGCAGATGGATTTCGTCTTCACCGTCTGCGACCATGCCGCCAACGAGGAATGCCCGGCCTGGCCCGGCCAGCCGATGAGCGCCCATTGGGGCCTGGCCGACCCGGTTAAGGCCACCGGCACCGACGCCGAACGCCACCTTGCCTTCCAGCAGGCCTTTGGTCTCCTGCGCAACCGCATCAAAGCCTTTGTGGCGCTGCCATTTGATACGCTCGACCGCCTGTCGCTTCAGCACCGGGTTGACGATATCGGCCGCGCGACATCTTCCTACTAACCTTCAAGCACGGTCCTCATCCATGAACATTCTTGTCCTCTGCACGGGCAACTCCGCACGCTCCATCCTGCTGGAGTCGATTTTCAACACGCTGGGCGCAGGCCGCGTGCGCGCGTATTCCGCAGGCTCCAACCCGACCGGCAAGGTGCATCCCCAATCGCTGGTGCTGCTCACGGAACTGGGCCACGGCACCGCCGGCGCCCGCTCCAAAAGCTGGGATGAGTTCGCCGCCGAGGACGCGCCGGAGATGGATGTGGTGATTACCGTCTGCGCCTCTGCTGCCGGCGAAACCTGCCCGATCTGGCCCGGCGCGCCGGTGCGCGCCCACTGGGGTGTCGAAGACCCCGCAGCGTCCCAGCAGCCGGACTGGGACGCCGCCTTCCGCGCCGCCTATGCCACGCTGGAAAAGCGCGCCAAGGCGCTGCTGGAGATGCCGTTCGAAACCATGGCGCCAGCGGACCTGGCGCAGCAGCTCAACCGGATTGGAGAGATCGCATGACCGCGCAGAAACTTCTGGCCGAGGGCCTGGGCACCGCGATGCTGCTGGTTGGTGTGGTGGGGTCCGGCATTATGGCGGAGACCCTTGCGGACGGTAACGTGGCCCTGGCGCTGCTGGCCAATGCCGTGGCCACCGGCTGTATGCTCTATGTGATCATCACCACCCTGGGTCCGGTTTCCGGCGCCCATTTCAATCCGGCGGTGACCCTTGCCTTTGCCCTGCGCCGCGAGCATCCCTGGCGCGCGGCGGCCCCCTATATGCTGGCGCAGACAGCCGGCGGCATCCTGGGCGTCTGGGCCTGCCATGCGATGTTCGATCTTGCAATTCTGCAAAGCTCCGCCACCATGCACCGCACCGGAAGCGGTCAGTGGTTTTCCGAGATCCTGGCCACCTTTGGCCTGCTGTTCGTGATCTTCGGCGGGCTGCGGTCGCGTCCCGACGCCGTTCCACCGCTGGTTGGCCTTTACATCACCGGCGCCTATTGGTTCACGTCCTCCACCAGCTTTGCCAATCCGGCGGTGACCATCGCCCGCGGCTTCACCGACACCTTCGCAGGCATCTATCCGGGCCACATTCCGATGTTCATCGCGATGCAGCTGATTGCGGTCGGCATTGGCCACATTGTGCTGACCCGTCTGTTTGCCGCGCCCTCCGCGACGGCAGAAACCCGCCGAGCCCGGCAGGGGTGATCCGGCGGCCCCGGCGGGCCGTTACAAACTTGCCGGAAAAGTGATACGATGGGGGTCCAAAAAATCATAAACCGTTTGTCAGGGAGTGCCCCCCGATGCCTGTACAAGCAGCAGCTGCCAGCTGGATTGACAGGATGCCCCGCATCAAACAGCGCTTTCCGCACCTGAAAGCCAGCAATGCGCCATCCATACTGGATGACCGGGACAAATTCGTTGCCTACTTGGCCCGAACCCATCACCTCACCTTGAATGAAGCCAGGGAGGAGGTGGATGATTTCCTCTACATCGAAAGCCTGCTGAGAGAGCTGGACGGGCGCAAGCACTAGCGCCCGGCCGTCAGGCCAGCGATGTTACCCAGAGGATCATGGCATCTTCGGGGCTGACGGAGATGACGTTGTGCCCCATGGCCGCGTCGTAATAGGCGCTGTCGCCGCGGCGCATCTCAATCGGCTCATAGAATTCCGTGTACAGCTTGACCACGCCGGTCAGCACATACAGGAATTCCTCGCCGTCATGGCGCACCCAGCCGTCGAATTCCTCCATCGACCGCGCCCGCACCCGGGCCCGGTAGGGCAGCATCTGCTTGCGGGTCAGCCCGTCGGCCAGCAGCTCATGCTCGTAGGTGGCGGTGGCATGGGCCGATCCGTCGCCGGATTTGGTCACCGTCATCCGCCCGTTCACCTGATCGCGCTGCGGCGGGGTGAACAGCTGCGGCACCGAGATCTGCAGGCCCACGGCCAGCTTCTTCAGCGCCTCGTAAGTCGGTGACATCTGGCCGTTTTCGATTTTGGACAGGGTGGACCGCGCCAGCCCGGCCTGATTGGCCGCATGTTCCAGCGTCCAGTCCCGCGCCTTGCGCAGCTCCCGCACCCGGGCGCCCAGATCCAGCGGCTCTGCGTCGTCTTCGCCGCCGTTGGCACGGGCGATGGTGATCAGGGATTTCGGGTCACGGCCAGTCATACGCACTCTATAAGCCGCACCTGCGCGCCTTGCAACGCAGGACAGCGCAGGCTAGCCATTTGCCATGCTGTCTGTTTTTGATCAGGGGCCGTTCGCGCCCTGCCCGTCTCCCTTCAACCTGGCTGCCCATGTGCTGCGCCATGCCGGGCGCCTGGCGGAGAAGACCGCGCTGTCGGTTCTGACCGGTGATGGAAGCGATGACTGGAGCTTTGCCCGGCTGGAAGCGGCGGTGCGCGGTACCGGAACCGGGCTGCTGGCGGCTGGCCTGGCCCCTGGCGACATTGTCCTGATGCGGCTCGGGAACACGGTTGAGTTTCCGGTGGCCTATCTCGGCGCCATTGCCGCCGGGCTGGTGCCGGTGCCTGCCTCGGCCCAGCTGACGGAGGTCGAAACCGCCCGGATCATCGCGGATCTGAAGCCTGCGGCGGTTCTGCGGGATCCGGCAGTGGCCTGTGCGAGTCACCCGGTGCAGATCAGCACCGCGCGATTGCTGGAGATGCACCGGCTCGCCCCCTGCGATTATGCCTTCGCAGAGCCGGACAGGCTGGCTTACGTGGTCTACACCTCCGGCACCAGCGGAAATCCGCGCGCCGTGGCGCATGCCCACAGGGCGGTTTGGGCACGGCAAATGATGGTGGACGGCTGGTACGGGCTGACCGAACAGGACCGGCTGCTGCACGCCGGTGCCTTCAACTGGACCTACACCCTGGGCACCGGGCTGATGGACCCTTGGGCCGCCGGCGCGACGGCGCTGATCCCGGCCCCCGGAACCCCGCCCGAAGACCTGCCGGAGCTGCTGCGGCGGCACCGCGCGACCCTTTTCGCCGCGGCCCCCGGGGTCTACCGCAAGATGCTGCGCGGCGGCCCGCTGGACCTGCCGGACCTGCGGCACGGGCTTTGCGCAGGTGAAAAGCTCTCACGCCACCTTTACGAAAGCTGGGCCGCCGCCACCGGCCGCGGGCTGTACGAGGCGTTTGGCATGTCGGAATGCTCAACCTTCATTTCCGCGTCCCCCTCGCACCCGGCGCAGGACGGCGCCCTGGGCCGGCCGCAGCCAGGCCGCAGGGTGGCAATCACCGGCGCTGACGGGCCGGTGCCGATGGGCGAGGAAGGCACCATCGCCATCCACCGTTCCGACCCCGGGCTGATGCTCGGCTATCTGAACGCGCCGGAGGAAACCGCGGCCCGCTACCAGGGCGAATGGTTCCTGACCGGCGACCAGGGCGCGATGTCGCCAGACGGGCAGATCCGCTATCTGGGGCGCGGCGACGACATGATGAATGCGGGCGGCTACCGGGTTTCCCCGATCGAGGTCGAAACCGCGCTGGCGGCCCATCCGGGCATCACCCAGGCCGGCGCCGCCGCGGTGGAGGTGAAGGAAGACACCTATGTCATCGCCGCCTTCTATACCGGTCCCGAAGAGTTGAAGACGGAAGACTTGCAGGCCTTTGCATCCCGCCGCCTGGCCCGCTACAAGCAGCCCCGCGCCTATGTCCACCTGGACGCGCTGCCCACCGGCGCCAACGGCAAACTGCTGCGCCGCGCCCTGCCCGCCCTGTTCAAAGGATGACCCAAATGCCCGCCGTCAAGCTCGACATCCTGTCAGACCCGATCTGCCCCTGGTGCTATATCGGCAAGACCCATCTGGACAAGGCGCTGGCCGAAGTGCCGGACCATCCGTTCGTGATCGAGTGGCACCCGTTCCAGCTGAACCCCGACATGCCGCGCGAGGGCATGGACCGGCGCGACTACCTGGAACGCAAGTTCGGCGGCAAAGAGGCCGCGATCAAAGCCTACGCGCCGGTGGTGGAGCACGCGGAGAAGGCCGGGCTGACCATCAATTTCGAGGGCATGAAGCGCACCCCCAACACGCTGGACGCGCACCGGCTGATCCATTGGGCCGGGATTGAGGGCAAGCAGAGCCAGGTCGTGGATGCCTTGTTCAAGGCCTATTTCGTGGATGCCAGGGACATTGGCGGCCACGCCGTTCTGGCGGAAATCGCACAAGACGCCGGCATGGACGCGGATGTGGTCTCCCGCCTGCTGGAGGGCGACAGCGATGTGCAGGTGATCCGCGACCGCGACGCGCATTCCCGCAAGATGGGCGTGACCTCTGTCCCGACCTTCATTGTCGCCAGCCAGCACGCAGTGCCCGGCGCCCAGCCGCCGGAGCTGTGGAAGCAGGTCATTGAAGACATCCTGCAGCAGCTGAAGGCAGAAGACGGCGAATAGGCGGCCGCAAAAGTCCTTAGCATCGCAACTATGCACAGGATCCTGTGCAACCGGGCGCTGGCACGGCTGGCTGGTTTATGGTAGCGGAACCGGACGGCTCCCAGACTGGCCCTATTACGCCGGAACCCTCTGAAGAGCTGTTAGAGGTTTCAGATGTCACAGTCCCCCGCCCATGGCATGGCCAAGGCTGAGTTCATCGCGCTGATCGCGATGATGTTTGCCACCATTGCCTTTTCAATCGACGCGATGCTGCCCGCCCTGCCCGAGATCGGCGCGGCGCTGAGCCCGGACGACGCGAACCAAGCGCAGCTGGTCCTGACGTCTTTTGTGCTGGGCATGGGGATCGGCACCTTCTTCACCGGGCCGCTGTCCGATGCCTTTGGCCGCAAGCGCGTGATTGCCGGCGGTGCCGTGCTCTACATCCTTGCCGCCGCCGTTGCCTGGCGGTCGCACTCGCTGGAGCTGCTGCTGGCGTCGCGTGTGGTGATGGGACTGGGGGCCGCCGGGCCGCGCATCGTCGGCATCGCCATCGTGCGCGACCTGTACGCAGGCCGGGAAATGGCGCGGCTGATGTCGATTGCGATGATGATCTTTACCCTGGTGCCCGCCTTCGCGCCGATGCTGGGCGCGGGCATCATCGCGTTTTCCGGGTGGCGCGGCATCTTTCTGGCCTTCGCCATCTTTGCCGTCATCGTGGTGATGTGGATGGGGCTGCGCCTGCCGGAAACCCTGCCGCGCGAAAACCGCCGCCCGTTCCGCCTGCCTCTGCTGCTGGGCGCGGTGACGGAGATGCTGGGCCATCCCACCGTGCGCCTGTCGATCATGGTGCAGACCCTGTGCCTGGGTATGCTGTTCACCATGCTGACCATGGTGCAGCCGGTTTATGACGTGATCTTTGACCGCGCCGAAAGCTTCCCGTTCTGGTTTGGCTTTGTGGCGCTGATGGCGGGGACAGCGAGCCTGCTGAACGCTGCCATCGTGGTCCGGGTCGGGATGCGGCGCATCGTGACCTGGTCGCTGGCGGCGCAGATGGTTGCCTCTGCCGCCATGCTGTTCCTTAGCTCCACCCCGCTGCCGGGCGGGCTGCTGTTCGGCCTGTTCATCGCCTGGCAGACCAGCGTGTTTTTCCTGGCCGGCACCACGCTGGGCAACCTGAATGCCATCGCAATGGAGCCGATGGGCCATATCGCCGGCATGGCGGCCTCGGTGATCGGGGCGATCTCCACCGTTCTGGCCGCGGCCATTGCGGCCCCGGTCGGGCTGCTGTTCGACGGCTCCCTGCTGCCGCTGGGCGCGGGCCTCTTGACCATGGCGGCGCTTGCGTTTGTGCTGATGCTGCAGATGGCCAAGGCCGAGGCGCGGCTGCCCGCCGAATAACGGCCTTGCCGGCGCGCAAGCCAAACCCTAACCTCTCCAATCATTTGGGGAGGTTATTTCATGGGCTACGATTATGACCTCGGCTGCTATTCCTGCCCGGTGACCACCAGCTCGCCCGAGGCGCAGCGCTGGTTCGACCGCGGCCTGATCTGGACCTATGGCTACAATCACGAAGAAGCCATCGCCTGTTTCCAGCGCGCGTTGGAACATGACCCGGATTGTGCCATGGCCCATTGGGGCGTGGCCTATGCGGCCGGCCCGAACTACAACCTGCCCTGGGCCTTGCGCGACGATAAGGGCCGCGCCAAGGCGCTGGCGGAGGCCTATGACGCGGCCCGATCGGCGCAGGCCTGCATCGAGGGCTGCTCTGAGGCGGAACAGCAGCTGATCCGCGCCCTGCAGGCCCGCTATCCCCAGCGCGAGGCGGTGGAGGACATGCACGCCTGGGATTACGCCTTTGCCGATGCGATGCGCGCGGCCTTTGCCGCCTGCCCCGATCACCTGGACCTGCGCACGGTCTATGCCGAGAGCCTGTTGAACCTGACGCCCTGGCAGATGTGGGACCTGAAAGCCGGCAAGCCCGCCGACGGCGCCGCCACGCTGGAAGCGCAGGAGGTTCTGGAATGGGCGATGGACAACGCCCCCGGCGCCATGCAGCACCCCGGCCTGCTGCATCTTTATGTGCATCTGATGGAGATGTCGCCGGCGCCGGAAAAGGCGCTGAAGGCTGCCGACGTGCTGCGCACGCTGGTGCCGGATGCGGGCCATCTGGTGCATATGCCGACCCATATCGACGTGCTGTGCGGCGACTACCACAGCGTGGTGCATTGGAACCTCAAGGCGATTGAGGCAGACCTCAAATACTACCATCGCGAAGGCGCCTTCAACATCTATACCGGCTACCGCCAGCACAACTGCCACTTCGTCATTTTCGGCGCGATGTTCCTGGGCCAGATCGAACCTGCACTTGCGGCCAATCAGGGCATTCTGGACACCACGCCGGAAGACATGCTGCGGATCGAAAGCCCGCCGATGGCGGATTACTTCGAGAGCTACATGGCGATGCACCCGCATATTCTTGTCCGCTTCGGGCGCTGGGAGGAGGCGATGGCGCTGGAGCCGCCTGCGGACCAGGAACTGTACCGGACCCTCACGGCCAATACGCATTACGCCCGCGCCATCGCCTTTGCCGCAACGGGCCGCGTGGCGGAGGCTGAAGCGGAGGAACAGCAGTTCCTAGCGGCCAAGGCCCGGGTGCCGGACACCCGGCTTCTCCACAACAACCGCGTCGTGGATCTGCTTGACATCGCAGCGGAAATGCTGCGCGGCGAGATCGAGTACCGCAAGGGCAATTACGGCACGGCCTTTGTCCATCTGCGCCGCTCAGCGGAGCTCGATGACAACCTGCCTTACGATGAACCCTGGGGCTGGATGCAGCCCACCCGCCACGCACTGGGGGCGCTGCTGTTTGAGCAGGGACAGGTGGCAGAGGCCGAAGCGGTCTACCGCGCCGACCTCGGGCTGGACGGCAGCCTGCCGCGCGCCTCGGTGCATCCGGACAATATCTGGAGCCTCAAGGGCCTGCACGACTGCCTGAAGGCCCGCGGAGAAGATATTGAGATAAAACACATAAAGCAGAAACTGGATCTGGCGCTGGCACGCGCTGACCGGGCCGTGGGCGCCTCCTGCTTCTGTGCTCAGGCTGCCATGGCGCCAGACAACTGCTGCGGCTGAGAAAATTTCTTGAGAACGAAATTTGCCAAGGAAATTTGAATTTCCCTGGCACCCGTTACCCGGCCTTTGCCTTCTTCTTCTCGGCCACGACTTTTTCTGCCAGATCGCGGGCAATGGCAAAGGCGCCCTTGATCTTGTCGGCGTCCTTCTTCCAGTCCCGGCGCACGACAATCTTGTTGTCCTTCACCTTGGCCAGCCCGTTTTGGCCTTGGATGAAGTCCACCAGCCCCTGCGGCGACGCGAATTTGTCGTTGTGGAACTGGATCGTTGCGCCCTTCGGGCCGCCGTCCATCTTGGCGATCCCTGCGCGTTTGCACATCGCCTTGATCCGCACCACCAGCATCAGCGTGTTCACTTCCTTGGGCAGCTTGCCGAAACGGTCGATCAGCTCCGCCGCGAAGCCTTCCAGCTCCACCTTGGTCGAGAGCGACGACAAACGGCGGTAAAGGCCCAGGCGCACGTCCAGATCCGGCACATAGTCCTCGGGGATCAGCACCGGAACGCCCAGGTTGATCTGCGGCGCCCATTGGTCGTCGGCATCCGACAGCCCTTCCATCTCACCCGCCTTGATCTTGGCAATCGCCTCTTCCAGCATCGACTGGTAGAGCTCGTAGCCGACATCCCGCATCTGACCCGACTGCTCCTCCCCCAAGAGGTTGCCGGCGCCCCGGATATCAAGGTCTTGCGAGGCCAAGGTAAAGCCCGCGCCCAGCGTATCGAGCGAACCCAGCACCCTCAGGCGCTTTTCAGCGGCCGGAGTCAGGCGCTGGCGCGGCTTGGTGGTGAGATAGGCATAGGCGCGGGTTTTGGAGCGCCCGACACGGCCCCGGATCTGATAGAGCTGCGACAGGCCGAACATGTCGGCGCGGTGCACGACCATCGTGTTGGCAGTTGGAATATCCAAACCGCTTTCCACAATCGTGGTGGCCAGCAGCACATCGTATTTGCCGTCGTAGAAGGCGTTCATCCGGTCGTCGAGTTCCCCCGCCGCCATCTGGCCGTGCGCCACGACGTAAGTCAGCTCCGGCAGCTGCGCTTTCAGGAACTCCTCGACCTCCGGCAGGTCAGTGATCCGCGGCACCACATAGAAGCTTTGGCCGCCGCGGTAATGCTCGCGCAGGAGCGCCTCGCGGATGGTGACGCTGTCGAATTCGCTGACATAGGTGCGGATGGCCAGGCGGTCGACGGGCGGCGTGCCGATGATCGACAGATCCCGCACGCCCGTCAGGCTGAGCTGCAGCGTGCGCGGGATCGGCGTGGCCGTCAGGGTCAGCACATGGATGTCGCTGCGCAGCTGTTTCAGCCGCTCCTTATGGGCGACGCCAAAGTGCTGCTCCTCGTCGATGATCAGCAGGCCGAGGTTCTGGAACTTGATGTTCTTGGCCAGTACGGCATGGGTGCCGACCACGATATCGACCGTCCCCTTGCCCAGCCCCTCGCGGGTTTTGCTGGCCTCTTTCGCGGCAACAAAGCGCGATAGCTGCCTGACTTCCAACGGAAATCCGCGGAACCGGCCCTTGAAGGAGGCAGCGTGCTGGCGGGCCAGCAGCGTGGTCGGCGCGACCACGGCCACCTGCAGCCCGGACATTGCCGCGACAAAGGCCGCGCGCATTGCCACCTCGGTCTTGCCAAATCCGACGTCGCCGCAGATCAGCCGGTCCATCGGCTGGCCGGAGTGCAGATCCTCCATCACATCCTCGATGGCGCGCAGCTGGTCGTCGGTCTCCTGATAGGGGAAGCGGGCGGAGAACTCCTCCCAGGCGTGGGGCGGCGGGTCCATCACCGGCGCCTTGCGCAGGGCGCGCTCCGCCGCGATGCGGATCAGCTTGTCCGCCATCTCGCGGATGCGTTCCTTGAGCTTGGCTTTCTTCGCCTGCCAGGCGCCGCCGCCAAGCCGGTCCAGCAGGCCTTCCTCATGGCCGTATTTGGACAGCAACTCGATGTTTTCGACCGGCAGGTACAGCTTGGCCTGTTCGGCGTATTCCAGCAGGATGCATTCATGCGCCGCACCCGCGGCCGTCACCACTTCCAGACCTTTGTAGCGGCCGATGCCGTGGTCCACATGCACCACCAGATCGCCGGGGGTGAGCGATTGGGTTTCGGTTAGGAAGTTCTCCGCCTTGCGGCGTTTCTTCGGTGCCCGGATCAGCCGGTCGCCCAGCACGTCCTGTTCGGAGATCACCGTTAGGCCCGGCGCCTCGAACCCGTGTTCCAGCGCCCAGACCGCCAGATGCAGGCCGGACTTGCCGATGCGGGTTCCGTCCATCACCGGAATGGCTTCCGCCAGGCCCTCATCCTCGATCAGCCCGGTCAGACGCTCCCGCGCACCTTCGGAGTAGGAGGCGACCAAAACCGGCCCCTCCTGCATCCGCGCTTTAATATGCGCGGCCAAGGCCCCGAACAGGCTGATGTTTTCCTGCTGCCGCTCGGGCGCGAAGTTGCGGCCGATGCGCCCGCCCGCATCCACCGTGCCAGGCCCGGACGCCTGCGGCAGCGGATGGAACTGCACCACGCGCATGTCCGCCACCGCCGCCTCCCAAGCGGCATCGTCCAGGTACAGCAGCCCCGGAGGCGCGGGTTTGTAAACCGTGTCGATCCGCCCCTTCTGCGCCATCGCGTGCTTGCGGGTTTGATACTGGTCCTCGATGCTGTCCCAGCGCGCCAGACGCGCCGGCGTCACCTGGTCATCGAGCGTCACCGAGGCCCGCGGCAGGTAGTCGAACAGGGTCTCCAGCTTCTCATGAAAAAACGGCAGCCAGTGCTCGATCCCCTGATGCTTGCGCCCCGCGCTCACCGCTTCATAGAGGGGGTCGTCGGTCCCGGCTGCGCCGAATTCAATCCGGTAATTCTGCCGGAACCGGGTGATCGCCGCCTCATCCAGAATCACCTCGGAGACCGGCGCCAGCTCCACCACCTCCAGCTTTTCCGTCGTGCGCTGCGACACCGGATCGAACCGCCGCGCACCGTCCAGCACGTCGCCGAACAGGTCCAGCCGCACCGGACCGCTTTCGCCCGGCGGGAAGATATCGATGATGCCGCCGCGGATGGCATAATCACCCGGCTCCATCACCGTCGGGCTTTGGGTGAACCCCATGCGGACCAGGAAGCTGCGCAGCGCGTCCTCATCAATCCGCTGGTCAACCCGGGCGGTGAAGGCCGCCTCGCGCAGCACATCGCGCGCAGGCACCCGCTGGCTGGCGGCGTTGAGCGTGGTCAGCAGCACGAACTGCTTGGGCATCTGGTGCACCAGCGCCGCCAGGGTGGCCATCCGCGCAGCGGAGATGTCTGCGTTGGGCGACACCCGGTCATAGGGCAGGCAGTCCCAGCCCGGGAACACGAAAACCGGCATCTCCGGCGCAAAGAAGGCCAGCGCGGCCCGCATCGCCTCCATCCGCTTGTCGTCGCGCGCCACATGCAGGACCGGCGCGCCGGAGGATTGAACCTCTTTCAGGATCAGCCGGGCGTCGAACCCTTCGGGCGCGCCGCCCATGGTGATTGCACGCTGTGCCATGCGTTATCCTCTCCAGAAATCCGCCAGGCGCGCCGGCCCGGCACCTGCCCGGCCGCCTGCCGCGCCGCCTGTCACAATGCTCCGATCGTCAGGTTCTGATACATGCCCCAGAACGCGGTGACCACAATGGATATGACGCCGATGAACTGGATATACAGGCGGCAAAAGGCCAGGCGCCTGCGCAGCGCCTCACCCGTTGCCTTTTCCTGCGCGATGCGGCGGGCGGTGAAATAGCTGATCACCCCGACCACCGCCATCGGGAAGGCGAGCAGAAACACCGCCTGGGCGATTTCCAGCAGATAGACAAAGCCCAGCATCGCCAGACCGGACAGCAGGAAACAGGACAGCGCCACCAGCCAAGGCCCCGACACTTCGGAGATATACATCAGCCGGTTCACGTTGACCCGGGCGATATCCTCCAGGTCCTGTTCCGCCTGGCCGCCCTTGCGCTGCGCCCTGTAGACCATGTCATAGGGCACCCCCAGGATCCAATGGCTGGCTGAGGACCACAGCACCGCCAGCGAAATCCAGTACCACAGGTTGGAGAATGACCGCAGCTCAATCATCTCATAGATAATGTGAAGCAGATCCACGCCAGCCCCCATCTTGCGCCCGCAGATCTCCGGGCCGGAATATCGTCAACCGGACCTATATCAACCGGGAAGCGCGCACAGGCAAGCCCCGCAGGTTGCACAAGTTTTCCGGCGCGGCGAATGTGCCCCTTGTTCCCGGGGCCGCTTCCATGCCACCCATGGGCCAGCCAAAACGAGAGACCGCCATGAAGCCCACCGTCGCGCCCTTTCCCGCCGCCCGCCTGCGCCGCACCCGCGCCAGCCAGGCGATCCGCAATCTGGTGCAGGAAAACACCCTGACCCCGTCCGACTTCATCTGGCCGGTGTTTGTCCGCGACGGCGACGGCGTTGAGGAACCGGTCGCCTCGATGCCCGGCGTGATGCGCCGCTCGGTCGACAGGATCGCCGCAGCCGCAGCCGAGGCGCAGGCGCTGGGAATCCCGGCCATCTGCCTGTTTCCCTATACCGACGCTTCGCTCAAGACCGAGGACTGCGCCGAGGCCTGGAACCCGGACAACCTGACCAACCGCGCGATCCGCGCCATCAAGGACGCGGCGCCGGAGATTGCGGTGATGACCGACGTGGCGCTGGATCCCTACAATATCAACGGCCATGACGGCTATGTGGTGGACGGCGAGATCGTCAATGACGCAACGGTGGAGGCGCTGGTCAAGATGACCCTGGCCCAGGCCGATGCCGGGGCGGACATCATCGGCCCGTCCGACATGATGGACGGACGCATCGGTGCGATGCGCGCGGGATTGGAGCAGGCCGGCCACCACAACGTCGCGATCCTCTCCTATGCGGCGAAATACGCCTCTGCCTATTACGGGCCGTTCCGCGATGCGGTCGGGGCGTCCGGTGCGCTGAAGGGCGACAAGAAGACCTATCAGATGGACCCGGCCAACAGCGACGAGGCGCTGCGGCTGATCGAGCGCGACCTGATGGAAGGCGCCGACATGGTGATGGTCAAACCCGGCATCGCCTATCTGGACATCTGCCACCGTGTGAAATCCGCCTTTGGCGTGCCGACTTATGCCTATCAGGTCTCCGGCGAATACGCGATGATCCAGGCCGCGGCGCAGAACGGCTGGATTGACGGCGAGAAAGTGATGATGGAAAGCCTGATGGCGTTCAAGCGGTCCGGGTGCAACGGCATCCTGACCTATTTCGCCCCGGCCGCGGCCAAGCTGCTGAACGGCTGACACCGGCGCCGGATCAATTCAGCGGGAAGCCGCCAATAACCGCTTTGCTATTGATGACAGGCAGCGGTTTTCCGCGTATACACAAGCGCAGAGCCGGGCCAAACCGGCCTTGCAGAAAATCATAACAGGCACCTGAGAAATGAGCAGTTTTTCCTCTTCCCGCATGACCCGCCGCGGCTTTGCCCTGGCCGCCCTGGCCGGTGCCGGCGTCACCGCCGCCTGCGGCAACGGCGTCGGCAACAGCAACGCCGCAACCATCGACGCCCGCGTCGACGCGACGCTGAACCAGATGTACAGCCAGTTCCCCAACACCCGCACCCTGGCCGAAAAGTCGACCGGGATGCTGGTGATGCCGCTGGTCACTGAGGCCGGCTTTGTCTTTGGCGGCGCCTATGGCCGCGGCGCGCTGCGGATCAACGGCGTGACCGTGGACTACTATTCCACCGTCAAGGGCAACGCAGGCCTGCAGATCGGCGCCCAGCAGTATGCCCATGTGCTGTTCTTCATGACCGAGGACGCGCTGGCCGGCTTCCGCCGCTCCTCCGGCTGGGCCGCAGGGGCCGATGTGGAATACGTGATCCGCGACGAGGGCAATTCGCTGACCGCCGACACCAATACGCTGACCTCGCCGGTGCTCGCCGCCGTCTTCGGCCAGGCCGGCCTGCGGGTGGGCGCCACCCTGGAAGGCACCAAATACACCCGCATCATCCCCTGAGGACGCGGTCCAGGCCAGCAAGGACCCGCGCTTTCTTCTGGCCTGAAATATCCCCGCCGGAGGCATGGCCTTTCCAGCCGGAAAGGCCATTTTTCTTTCTGCTCAGCCCAGCTGGCGCAGCCGCTTGAACAGCGACGAGGTGTCCCAGCGCCCGCCGCCCATCTTCTGCACATCCTTGTAGAACTGATCGACCAGCGCCGTCACCGGCAGGCTGGCGCCGGTTTCATTCGCGGCATCCAGGCAGATGCCCAGATCCTTGCGCATCCAGTCCACCGCGAACCCGTGTTCGAAATGATCGTCCAGCATGGTTTCATAGCGGTTCGCCATCTGCCAGCTGCCCGCCGCGCCCTGGCTGATCACCTCGACCACCGCGCGCCCGTCCAGATCCGCCTTTTCGGCGAAATGCAGCGCCTCGCTCAGCCCCTGCACCAGACCGGCAATGGCGATCTGGTTGCACATCTTGGTCATCTGCCCGGCACCGCTCTCGCCGATGCGGCGGCAGATGCGGGCATAGGCATCAATCGCCGGCTCAGCGCGCATATAGGCATCCTCATCACCGCCGCACATGACCGACAGCGCGCCGTTCTCCGCGCCGGCCTGGCCGCCGGAAATCGGCGCATCCACAAAGGCGGCGCCGTGCTGCTGCGCTGCTGCGTAAAGCTCGCGCGTCACTTTGGCCGACACCGTGGTGTGGTCGACAAACACCGCCCCCTTGGACATGCCGGCAAAGGCGCCATCCGCCCCCAAGCACACCGAGCGCAGGTCATCGTCGTTGCCCACGCAGGCCATCACAAACTCCGCCCCGGAGGCCGCGGCGCGCGGGGTGGCGGCAAAATGGCCGCCGTGCTCCTTGGCCCAGGCCTTGGCCTTGGCTTCCGTGCGGTTGTAGACGGTGACCTCATGGCCCGCGGCCTGCAGGTGCCCGGCCATCGGATAGCCCATGACGCCGAGGCCCAGAAACGCGATTTTTGCCATCTGCTTTTCCCTTGATCTGTCTTCGCATATGTTGTCGCCAACCCTACCACCGCCGCCGCAGGGCGCAATCTGCCGGCCGGTGTAAATGACAAAAACCCAATGGGAAACAACCGCTGATGGGACATCTTTTCCGCTGGCTTCTGCGCATTGCTGCGGGGCTGATTCTGCTGAGCGTTCTCGCCGCCCTGCTGATCTACTACCTCGCCGCGCAGTCGCTGCCCGAGTATGACAAGGAACTCGCCCTGCCCGGCCTGTCCTCACCGGTTGAGATTGTCCGCGACAATGCCAATGTGCCGCATATCTTCGGCAGCTATGGCGCCAGCGACGAGGATGTCTATTTCGGCCTCGGCTATGCCCATGCCCAGGACCGGCTGTGGCAGATGGCGGTGATGCGGCGCACCGCCCAGGGCCGCCTGTCGGAGATCTTCGGCACCCGCACGGTGGAGACCGACACCTATCTGCGGCGGCTGGACCTGTACCGGCTGGCGCAGCAATCGGTGGAGGTGCAATCGCCCGAAGCGATGGCAGCGCTCAAGTCTTATGCCGCAGGCGTCAACGCCCGGCTGCTGGAGATCAATGAGGACGCGCTTGGCCGCGGCGCGCCGGAGATGTTCCTGTTCGGCATGCCGCTACCGCCCTGGCAGCCCGCCGACAGCATCGCGATCATGAAGCTGATGGCGCTGCAGCTCTCTGGCCACATGCGCGAAGAGGTCCTGCGCGCCCGCACCTCGCTGGCGCTGAATGACGAAACCCGGATCAAGGATATTCTGCCGGATGCGCCGGGAACCGGTATCACCGCGCTGCCCGAATACGCCGAGCTTGTGCCCGGTTCCCGCCAGTTCGCCTCCGCCGACAGCACTGAGGAAGACAGCCTGCTGTTCCCGGTTGCGCCGCGCGGCCTGGCCGGCGCCTCCAACGCCTGGGCCGCCGCGCCGAGCCGGTCGGCTGCGGGCGGCACGCTTTTGGCCAATGACCCGCATCTGGGCCTCAGCGCCCCCGGCGTCTGGTACCTGGCGCGGCTGGAACTGGGCACCGGCGGCGTAATCGGCGGCACCATCCCCGGCATCCCGGCCGTCATCACCGGGCGATCGGACGGCCTGGGCTGGGGCGTCACCTCCTCCTACCTCGACGATCAGGACCTGTTCATCGAGAAACTGAACCCGGAAAACCCGCAGGAATACCTGAGTGTTGACGGCTACAAGGACTTCATCACCCGCCCGTCGATCATCAAGATCAAGGACGAGGCGCCGGTCACCCTGACCCTGCGCTGGACAGACAACGGCCCGGTTCTGCCCGGCTCCATGTTCAACCTGGCAGAGATCACTCCGCCCGGACATGTGGTGTCGCTCAGCTGGACCGTGCTCAGCCCCAAAGACACTTCGATGAGCGCGGCCATCAACCTGATGCGCAGCACCTCGGTGCAAGAGGCCATCGCCGCGGGCGAGGATTTCATCGCGCCCTCCCAGAACCTGACGCTGGCAGACGCCGAGACCATCGCGCTGAAGACCGTCGGCGCCTTCCCGGCACGCGACCCCAAGCACCAAAGCAAGGGCCGGATGCCCAGCCAGGGGTGGCACCCGGAGAACCGCTGGCAGGGCCGTGCGCCCTATGCGGATAACCCTGAATTCCTGCGCCCCGCCGGCGGCATTCTGGGCAACACCAACAACAAGATCCTGGACCGCACCTTCCCGGCCCACGTCTCCTTTGACTGGGGCGACACGCAGCGCATCCACCGCTGGCAGAAGCTGATGCAGAACCGCGAGGTGCATACCCGCGACAGCTTTATCGAGGCGCAGCTGGACACGGTCTCCTACACCGCACGCACGCTGTTGCCGCTGATCGGCGCCGACCTGTGGTTCACCGGGGAGGCCGCCCCTGCGGGCACCCGGGAGCGGCAGCGTCAGATTGCCCTGACCCTGCTGTCCGAATGGAACGGCGAGATGAACGAGCATCTGCCGGAGCCGCTGATCTATGCCGCCTGGGTGCGGGCGCTGCAGGCCCGGCTGATCACGGATGAGCTGGGACCGGTGGCCAAATCCTTCCGCCATGTGGAGCCGCTGTTCATCGAGCGCGTCTTCCGCGATGTGGAGGGCGCGTCCGCCTGGTGCAACGTGCGCCAGAGCGCGCGGACTGAGACCTGCACCGATATGGCCCGGCTGGCGCTGGACGATGCGCTGATCTGGATCGAGGAGCGCTATGGCAGCGCGCTGGAATCGCTGCGCTGGGGTGACGCCCATCAGGCCACGCAGGACCATGCGGTTTTGGGCAACGTGCCGCTGCTGCGCTATTTCGTGAACATCCGCCAGTCCACCAGCGGCAGCGACAACACCCTGCAGCGCGGCAAAAGCTCCGGCAAGGATCCCGATCCGTTCCAGAACATCCACGCAGCCGGCTACCGCGGGGTCTATGATTTCGCAGATCCCGACAGCTCAGTCTTCATCGTGTCCACCGGCCAGTCCGGCCACCCGCTGTCGCGCTATTACGACGACATGGCCCAGCTGTGGCGCCGCGGCGAGTACATCCCGATGTCGCTGGACGAAGACCTGGCCCGCGCGGCTGCGGTCGGCATCACCCGGATCACACCCCGGTGACCAGAACGGGGCAATAAAAAACGGGCGCTGCGGCGCCCGTTTCCTTTTTTGCTTCAAGGTCCGTTTCAAAGCCTGTCGAACTTGGCCCTCTGCCGGTCGGTCCACAGCACGGTGACGTCAAACCCGGTCTCGGTCTGCTTCTCCTGCTGCACCAGATCTTCCTTGAACAGCCAGGCGCGCTGCTTGCCCTGGGCAAAGGTCAGGGTCAGGACTTCCTCGTGGCGGACGCCCTGCAGCTTTTCGGCAATGTCGGCCAGCAGGCCGTCCAGCCCCTCACCGGTCAGGGCCGAAATCGCATGGATGCCGTCCTCGCGTTCTGCCCGCTGGCGGCGGGCTTCGGCCTCTTCCTCAGGCAGCTGATCCAGCTTGTTCCAGACCTCGATCCGGACGCGGTTCTCGTCCACCCCCAGTGAGGCCAGGATGCCCTCGACGTCTTCCGCCTGCTGCTTGCTGTCGTGGTGGCTGATGTCGCGCACATGCAGGATCACATCGGCGGCCAGCACCTCTTCCAGCGTGGCGCGGAAGGCGGCAACCAGTTCCGTCGGCAGGTTCGAGATGAAGCCCACGGTGTCAGACAGGATGATCTCCGGCCCGTCCGGCAGCTCCACCCGCCGCATCGTCGGGTCCAGGGTGGCAAAGAGCATGTCCTTGGCCATCACCTCTGCCCCCGTCAGGCGGTTGAACAGCGTCGACTTGCCGGCGTTGGTGTACCCCACCAGCGCAACAATCGGATACGGCACCTTGGCGCGCGAGGCGCGGTGCAGGGTCCGGGTTTTAACCACCTTGTCCAGCTGCCGGCGCAGCCGCACCAGCTGGTCGTCGATAGCGCGCCGGTCCGCTTCGATCTGGGTTTCGCCGGGTCCGCCGACAAAGCCCAGGCCGCCGCGCTGGCGTTCCAGGTGGGTCCAGGCCCGCACCAGCCGCGTCCGCTGATAGCTGAGCGCCGCCATCTCAACCTGCAGCACCCCTTCGCGGGTCGCCGCACGGTCCGAGAAGATCTCCAGGATCAGCCCGGTCCGGTCGAGGATCTTGACCTTCCAGGCCTTCTCCAGGTTGCGCTGCTGCACGGGGGAAACCGGCCCGTCAATCAGGACCAGTTCGATCTCATTCGCCTTCAGGATGCTTGCCAGCTCTTCGATCTTGCCAGAGCCGAACAGCATTCCAGCATGCGCCTTGGGCAGGCGCACCACGCCTGAGCCGATCACGTCAAGATCGGGCAAGGCCGCTGCCAGCGCAACGGCCTCCGCAAGCGCGGGGGCCGGATCGCGGCGCCCGCTGTCGGATTTGATTTCCGGATGCAGCACCCAGGCGCGGGTCTGCTTCCTTTCATGCTCCATCAATTGGAGTCTTCACCCTCATAGAGACTGATCGGCTGGGCCGGCATGATGGTCGAAATCGCGTGTTTGTAGACCAGCTGCGACTGTCCGTCGCGGCGCAGCAGCACACAGAAATTGTCGAACCAGGTGATCACACCCTGCAGTTTAACCCCGTTGATCAGAAAGATTGTAACCGGAACCTTGGTTTTGCGAACGTGATTCAGGAAGGCATCCTGAAGATTCTGTCTGTCCGAAGCCATTTTTTATTATCTCGCCTTTGTTCTTGCCACGCACTGCGGACCAGCACGCACGTTAAAGACCACTATGAACGGAGAAAATACAAGTTTCCACCGAAAAACACGCCGACCCGGCCAGCAGCTGTCAGCTGCGCCACAGGTTTGGCGACAGCAGCGCGATGAAGGCCAGCGTCTCCAGCCGCCCCAGCACCATGGCAATGCACAGGATCAGCTTGGCCGGAGTCGTCAGCAGGCTGAGCACAATCGGCTCGCTCGCGGCGCTTTCGGTCAGCGGGCCGGTGGTCGCAAGCGTAGCAATGGCCAGCACGATCGACTGCTCGAAATCATTGCCGACCGCGGCGAGCGCTGTGCTGATCAGCGCCAGCGACAGGGCAAACAGCATGAAGAACACCCAGGCCACAAAGGCGCCGTTCTTCTGCAGCCGCTTGGTGCGGTCGCCTTCGCCGCTGACAGAGCTGGGATGCACCAGCCGCTCCATCTCGCGCAGCCCGTTGAGGTAGAGCGCATAGACGCGCAACAGCTTGACCCCGCCGGCGGTGGTGGCAACGCCGCCGCCGAACACCGCCAGCCCCAGAAGGATCATGCCGGGGGTTTCCAGCCCCGACCAGGAGCGCGCCGCCTCCCAGTGGACGCTTTCGAACCCGGTGGTCGACAGAAAGGACATCACCGTGAACAGCGTCCCCCACAGCGCGTGCAGCGCTTGCAGCAGATCCTCGCCGGCGTCCACCTCATAGGCGGCCACCCAATGGCGCAGGAACAACAGCAGCGGCACCCCAAAGACGATCAGCAGCCCGGTGCGGAACTCCGGATCCTTGTCCAGACGCCCCTGGCCCGCCGTCACCGTGTCGCTGGAAAAGGTCAGCCGCGACAGGGCAAAGAACATGAACAGGAACATCACCATTTCGCCGGCAATGCCACTGGCGGCGTTCTCGACCCCGCCGGTTGCGGAAATCCCCGAGGTGGCCATCACCGACATGGCGTGGCTCAGCCCCGCCAGCGCCTCCTCGCCGGTGATAATCAGCAGCATCCACAGCACCAGTGTCAGCCCCGCATAAACCGGCGCCAGCGTGCTGGTGACCAGCACCAACTGGCGGCGCGGATCGGCCCGCTCCATGTGGATGGGCACGGCAGCGCCGCTGCCCGGCCCGCCCTTGGCGGTGACTTCGAAGCCGCCAAGCGACATCGGTGCCAGCACAGCAGAGGCGGCGATCCACATCAGCAGCCCGCCCAGCCAGCCGACAATGGCCCGCCACAAATGCACGCTGGGCGGCAGCCGCCCCGGGTCCGCCCAGATATCGGCGCCGGTGGTGGTGATCGCGCTGACCATGTCGAAGTAGGCATTCAAAAAGCGGGTGTCCACCAGCGCATCCTGCACCGGCACCGCCAGAAACAGCGGCAGCACCGCAAAGGTTGCCAGCAGCGACAGAAGCTGGCCGGGCATGCTGTAGCGCGGCACCCGGTTGCCCATCGACAGGGCAATCAGCACCACCAGGATAACCCCGGCAAGCCCGGCATAGAAAAAACTGCGCGATGTCTGGTGGTCATCCAGCACCAGCGCATGCACCGCGGGCAGCCACATCGCCAGCGAGGCGGTGCCCCAGATCAGCAGGAACAGCGGCAGGCGCAGCACGCCGATGGGGGCTTGGACCGGGCGGCGCATCTTAGAAGTAGTCGATCGACACCTGCAGCAGGCGCTCGACCTCCGGAACGTCATCCGCCATTGCAAAGAGCGCGATCACGTCGCCCTCCTCGATCCGCATCTCGCCGGAGGGGCGCACCATCTCGCCGTTCTTCTGCACCCCGCCAACCAGAACGCCTTCGGGAAAGTCGGTGTCCCGGATCAGCTGGCCGGAAATCGGCGAGGTCGACAGCACTTCGGCCTCGATCATCTCCGCCTCGGCGTCGCCCAGCGAATAGACCTGCCGCACCCGGCCATAGCGGATGTGGCGCAGGATCGAGCTGACGGTGGTGGAGCGCGGGTTGATATAGGCGTCGATGCCCAGGTGCGGCAGCAGCGGCACCAGGGTGGGATCGTTGACCAGCGCAATCGCCAGCGGGCAGCCCTCGGCCTTGGCGCGCACGGCGGCCAGCATGTTGGTCTTGTCGTCATCGGTGACCGCCAGCAGCGCATCGGCCTTGTCGATGCCCGCCTCGATCAGCAGCGCCCGGTCCAGGCCGTCGCCGTGCAGCACGATGGTGCGCTCCAGCTCCTCCGCGGCGCGTTCCGCGCATTTGCGGTCCCGCTCGATCACCTTGGCCCGGAT
This sequence comes from Leisingera sp. UBA4491, assembly GCF_002388965.1. NCBI lineage: Bacteria > Pseudomonadati > Pseudomonadota > Alphaproteobacteria > Rhodobacterales > Roseobacteraceae > Leisingera > Leisingera sp. UBA4491. Next base: position 284,394 of record NZ_DGNN01000026.1, read on the forward strand.
CCGGGAGGTGCTGCTCTCCAGCGCCTTGGCCACTTCCAGCCCGACGTTGCCGCCGCCGACCACAACCACCCGGTCCTGGCGCTTCTCGTGCTTGCCGAACACCTCGATGGTGCGGGGCACGTCGTCCACGTGGCAGAACACATAGCAGCTGTCGCCCACGAACAGCTGATCGCCCGGCTCCGGCGCGAACAGGGTGCCGTCGCGGCGCACCCCGACCACAATCGCCCGCAGCGTCGAGAACAGATCGGTCAGCTGCCGCAGCGGCGTGTTCACCACCGGGCAGTCGGCATCGATCTGGATGCCCAGAAGCTGCGCCATCCCGCCCATGAAGGTCTCGGTATCAAACGCCGCCGGCGCCGACAGCCGCAGCATCGCTGCCGCGGCGACCTCCCGCTCCGGGCTGATCACCACGTCAATCGGCAGATGCTCGCGCTGGTAGAGATCGGAATAGATTGCCGTCAGATAGCTTTTGGCCCGCAGCCGGGCGATCTTGCGCTGAACCTTGAACACGGAATGCGCCACCTGGCAGGTCACCATGTTGACCTCGTCCGAATGGGTGGCGGCGATGATCATATCCGCATCCCGCGCCCCGGCCCGCTCCAGCACATCCGGGTATGAGGCGAAGCCGTGAATGCCCTGCACATCCAGCGTGTCGGTGGCGCGGCGCACCAGTTCTGCATTGTTGTCGACAACGGTGACGTCATTGTGCTCGCCGGACAGGTGCCGGGCGATCTGCCAGCCGACCTGGCCCGCACCGCAGATAATGACTTTCATATGCGTATCCCTTGGCGGAATTTCCGGCGGAGTTTTGCCCGACGTGAATGACAGAAGCCGCTTTCACGGTCAAATTAATTGTAACTTCCTCTGATTGCAGCCATTATTTCCCCATGCGCAGCAATCTGTCCATCCTGGCGGGCCTCGTCCTGCTGCTGGGCGCCGCCGCCTGCGGCCCGCTCCCGGTCTATTACAGGCAGGGTGCTGAGGTGTCCCGCCTGCACTCGGATGAACTCGGCTGCCAAGCCCAGTCCCTGGAAGACGCGCCGGTCGCGAATGAAATCCGCCAGCACCCGCCAGTCTTCTACCCCGGCCGCAAGGTCTGCCATGGCGGCGACTGCTATTACCACCCCGGCTACTGGGTGGAGGGCAGCATCTACACGGTGGATGTGAACAAGCCGCTGCGCAAGCGGCTGGAAAGATCCTGCATGGCCGCCAAAGGCTACCAACAGATCGCCCTGAAACGCTGCACCCGGCGGACCGCCCCGGTGGTGCCGCCCGGCGCGCGGCTGGCACCGCTGACCGAAGCCGCCTGCGCGCAGCGCAACCGGGATGGCAGCATCATCATCCGCCCCGGCGGCTGATCCTGCAGCGCTGGCCGTTTTGGCCGGGTTCCGGGGCGGGGCATCTGCGGCTTAACTTTGATTTGCACCGCCATATCAAGTAAGCTGTTTACCGGATTGTTTGTTGACCAGTATTTTCCGAGAGAAAGGTACCCGATGCGGATACATTTCCTGTTTGCCGCGCTGCCCGTCGCCGCTGTCACAGCAGCCTGCGAGCCCACAACGCCCATTGCTCCGCCCCCAACCGCCGTAACCGCTCCGGCTCCGGCGCCCGCGACGTACAGCGCGCCCGCAACCTACCGCGCGCCGGCAACTGCACCCGCTCCGGCCCCGGCTCCGGCACAAGCGCCCGCCCCCGCTCCGGCCACCCCGGAAGAAGACACTATCGGGCCGCCGAAAGGCGGAGGTGCTGGCGGTGGAGGCGGCGGCGGGGGCTGGGGTTAACCCGGGGACACTGTCATGACAGCCCTGCCGTACAAACCTCTCCGCCCCGCAGCCGCGGCTTTGGCTTGCGCGGCGCTGCTGACCGCCGTGCCGGCACAGGCCGCCTACGAAACCAGCGAGCGGGCGTCAGCTCCCGAAACCGCCATCGTGATCGGCATTCAGGACTATGACCACGTCACCGACCTGACCAATACCCGCAACGATGCCCGGGCGGTGGCGGAGATGCTCAGATCCTTCGGCTATACCGTGTTTGAAGGCTATGACCTCGACAAGCGCGGGTTCGAGGCCCTGCTGCGCCAGGCCGCGCTCAACATCCGCGACGGCAGCCAGGTGTTCTTTTACTACGCCGGCCACGGCATCCAGCTGGGGCGGCGCAACTACTTGCTGACCAGCGATGCGGAGCTGTCGGGCATTCACGACCTGCCCTTCCAGTCGGTCACGCTGGACCGGGTGTCGGCCATTCTTGGCGGCAAGGCGGGCAGCCAGATCCTGATGCTGGATTCCTGCCGCGACAACCCGGTGCCCGACGCCAAACTCAGCGCCGAGGTCGGCGCCCAGCTCTATGAGGCGCGCGAAGGGTTTGACGTGTTCCGCCCGCCGCTGAACACGCTGGTGGCCTTTTCCACCTCCCCCGGCGCCACCGCGCTGGATGGCGAGCCCGGCGGCAACAGCCCCTACACGGCCTCTGTCGTGCGCCACTTCCCCGACCGCCCGGAGGAGGACGCGATGACCGTGCTGGCTGCAATCCGCGGCGATGTCTACAGCACAACCGGCAACACCCAGGTGCCCTGGGAAAGCTCGACACTGATGCGAAAGATCTACCTGCGCCCGCCGGACCGGTCGCTGAACGTCGCCAAGGCAGAACCCGGCGCCGCGCCGGCCAGCCTGAACCAGCTGCCGGATCAGCTGTCGGTGAAAATCCCGCTTGGCCGCTCGCTGGAGCTGGCGCCGGAAATCCGCCCTTATGTGGGCGCGGGCACCACGGTGACACTTCTGGAATCCCCGTCCTCCGGCGTCACTTCGCTGCAGTCGGGGGACGGCAGCGCGCTTAGCCTCAGCTATGCGCCTAAACTGGCGGAACTGCCGGCACGGCAGGATGGCGGCCAGGTGCGCAAGGACCGGATGGTTCTGCGCCTTGCGCAGGCGGACACGGTGCGCGACGTGACCGTGAACCTGGAAATGGTGGCCCGCCAGTGCGATCTGGAGGCCGGGGATTTGCTGGACCTGCAAGGGGTTGGCCTTTACCGCTATCCCAATGAGATTGATCTGAAAGCGGCGGAGGCCGCCTGCCGCGAAGCGGTGCAGGCCGCGCCGGAGCTTGGCCGGCTGCATTACCAGCTGGGCCGCGCGCTGCAGGGTCAGGGCCGCTTGATCGAAGCCTACGACGCCTTTGAAAAAGCCGCGGAACTGGGCCATGTGCGCGCCTACAACGCGGTCGCCTATCTGCATGTCACCCCGAATGTGGACCGCGAAACCGTGCCGATCGCCTATGACCCGGACAAGGCTTTTGCGTTGTGGGACAAGGGGATCGAGGCGGGCGACCCCTTCTCGATGCACGCCCGCGGCAAGCGGCTTTTGCGCACAAGCAGCACGCCCGAGCAAAAGCAGCGCGGCTTCGATCTGCTCAGCCGCGCGGTGGAGCTGGGCCATACCTATTCGATGAATGAGCTGGGCGTGTTCTTCCTGTGGAGTGGCGATGAGCTGGCGCAGCCGGAACGCGGGCTGTCCTATCTGGAGGCCTCGGCGGGGCGCGGCGACATCTATGGCACCGCCAATCTCGGCTATGTCTACCGCGATGGCGGCGCGGGCAAGCCGGCCGACAAGGAAAAGGCCCGGGCGCTGTTTGCCGAAGCGGCCCAGCTGGGCCATCCGCACGCCCCGGCAGAGATCGGCCGCATGATCATGGGCGGCGACCTGCCCGGACGGGACGCGGCGGAGGCGCTGGAATGGTATGACATGGGATTGTCCCGCGGCGATGCCTGGGGCGGTGCCAATGGCGCCTGGGTTGCCCTGAACCGGCTCTCTGACCGGGTTCCGGCCCATGCTGCTGCCGCGCGGGCGGGCAAGGCGATGGCGCTGAACGACCCGGACGCCCGCGCCGCCGCGCGCGAACTGCTGTCCGGCATGCCGGAACGGGACGTCGCTGCGGGCACCCAGTATATCCTGCGCCAGCTGGGTTCCGGCATTGCGGTCGACGGGCAGTTCGGCCCGGCGTCGCGCAAGCAGCTTGAAAACCGCGCGCGGGAGGCGGGCCTGCCCGCCATCGTTCCCGAGGATCCGGTCAGCCGGCTGCAGCTGGCCGCGCAGATCCATTTTGCACTGAACCCGATCCGCCAGGACCTGTTCTGATTCCGCCTGCGCCCGGCATGTCCGGGCGCACCGGCTGCCGCCGGGTCAGGCCTGTTCTTCCTCGGTTTCCACATGCGCCACCCGGGCGCCTGCCTTGTTGGAGGTGACCACCCCCAGCGACTTCAGCTTGCGGTGCAGCGCCGAGCGCTCCATGCCGACAAAAGACGCGGTGCGGCTGATATTGCCGCCAAAGCGGTTTATCTGGGTCAGCAGGTATTCCCGCTCGAACGCCTCCCGCGCTTCGCGCAGCGGCAGGGTCGCCAGCGCGCCGGACAGCACCACACGGCCTTCCTCTTCGGTCTTTTCCTCTTCGCGCGGCAGGTCCTTGGCCTCGATCGGGCCACTGCCGTCGCCCAGGATCAGCACCCGTTCCACCAGGTTCTTAAGCTGGCGCACGTTGCCCGGCCACGGCATCGTCTGCATCAGCGCCACAGCTTCCTCGGTCAGCTCCCGCAGCGGCAGGCCCTGAGCCTCGTTGAACTGGGAGATGAAATAATTGGCCAGCAGCGGAATATCCTCGCGCCGGTCCGCCAGCGACGGCACCGCAACCGGCACCACGTTCAGGCGGTGGTACAGCTCCTGCCGGAAGGTGCCGGCCTCGATCTCCGCATCCAGATTCTTGTTGGTGGAGGACACCACCCGCAGATCGACGCGGATCTTGTCCGAGCCGCCCACCCGCTGGAACTGCTGATCCACCAGCACCCGCAGGATCTTGGACTGGGTGCCTAGCGGCATGTCCGCCACCTCGTCAAAGAACACCACGCCGCCATGCGCCTGCTCCAAGAGGCCCGGCTCGACCCCGCGCTCAGAGGACTCGCGGCCGAACAGCACGTCTTCCATCCGGTCCGGTTCGATACTGGCGCAGTTCACGGTGATGAAAGGCGCCGACGCCCGGTTGGAATTGGCGTGGATGTAGCGCGCCGCGATTTCCTTGCCGCTGCCGGCCGGACCGGTCAGCATCACCCGGCCGTTGGATTTGGTCACCTTGTCCAGCTGGCCCAGCAGGGTGCGGAACGCGGCGGAGGTGCCGATCATATCCGCCGGACCGGTCTCCTTGCGCTTGAGGTCGGAGTTTTCGCGGCGCAGGCGCGAGGTTTCCATCGCGCGGCGGATCACCACCATCAGCTGGTCGATGTTAAAGGGCTTCTCGATGAAGTCATAGGCGCCCTGTTTGATCGCGGCGACCGCGATTTCGATATTGCCGTGGCCGGAAATGATCACCACCGGGATGTCCGGCGTGTCCCGTTTGACCGTCTTCAGGATGTCGATGCCATCCATCTGGCTGTCCTTCAGCCAAATATCCAGGATCATCAGCGCGGGCTTGGCCTCTTCCAGCCGGGCCATGCACTCATCCGAACTGCCGGCCTTGCGGGTGGCATAGCCTTCGTCCTCGAGAATGTCCGAGACCAGCTCACGGATATCCCGCTCATCATCTACAATCAGAATGTCACTCATGTCAGACCTGCTTTCACTGTGCTCTTGTTAGGCGCCGCCGCTTTTTTGGCTGCGGCGGGCAGGCGGATCACCGCCATTGCGCCGTTATGCGCGTGTCCCTCGAACACCGGGGCATCTTCCAGCGTCAGCGTGCCCCCGTGCTCTTCGATGATTTTCTTGACGATCGGCAGCCCCAGCCCGGTGCCCGCATCGCGCGTGGTCACATAAGGCTCAAACAGCCGCGCCCGGTCTTCGGGCAGACCGATGCCGTTGTCGGCGATGCGGATCTCGTAGAAGTTGCCCGTCTTCTCCGCTGCCACCCGGATCTGAGGCACCAGACCGTCCGGAGCGCCCTTGTTCTGCAGGCTTTCGATGGCTTCGCCTGCATTCTTGATCAGATTGGTCAGCGCCTGGCCAATCATCGTTGCATCCAGATCCGAGGGCATCTGCTCCTTCGGCAGCTTCGCCGTGATCCGGACATCCGGCTGTCCCTGCTGCTGCAGGATCACCGCGTCCCGCACCAGTTTCACCAGATCCTCCTCGCGCCGCTCCGGTTCCGGCATGCGGGCGAATTTCGAGAACTCATCGACGATCCGGCGCAAATCGTTGGTCTGGCGCACGATCACGTCGGTCATGGATTGCAGCTGATCGCTGTTTTCCTCGCCCAGCTTCGGCGCGAACTTGCGCTTGATGCGCTCCGCGCTCAGCTGGATCGGGGTCAGAGGGTTCTTGATCTCATGCGCGATGCGGCGGGCCACATCGCCCCAGGCCGCCATCCGCTGCGCGCTGACCAGATCGGTCACATCGTCGAAGGCCACCACATAGCCTTCCAGGCCGCCCTCTTCGGACCGGCGCGGCGACATCCGGACCAGCAGGTTCTCCAGCCGCCCCTGGCGGGTCACCTTGATTTCCTCCTGGACCACCTCGGCGCCGGTGTCGATGAGTTCCGAAAACAGCGGTCCGAACTCCGGCACGGACACAGCCAGCGCCAGCGACTGCTGGTCCTCCTGCCAGTCCAGAAGGCGTTCGGCAGAGCGGTTCACGAAGGTCACCCGCCCGTCGGCGTCCAGCCCCACAACCCCGGACGTCACCGACGACAGCACCGAGTCAAACAGGCGGCGGCGGCGTTCGATCTGCCGTGTGTTGTCCAGCAGGCGGCTGCGCTGCCCCTTCAGCTCGCGGGTCATCTGGTTGAAATACTGGCCCAGCTGGGAAATCTCGTCGCCGCCGTCATCAACCGGAACCTGCACGTCCAGATCGCCGGCGCCGACCCGCTGCGCCGCCACCGTCAGCCGCCCGACCGGGCGCGACAGCCGCTCGGCAAACCACATGCCCAGCCACATCGCCGCCAGGATCAGGATCACCGCGAACCCGATATAAAGCAGCGCAAACTCAAACAGCACCCGGCCGCGCTCGCTTTCCAGCTGCTGATAAAGATGGGCGGTTTCCTGGGTGTCATCCAGCAGGTTCAGCAGCTCTCCGTCCACATCGCGGCTGATATACAGAAACCTGTCGACAAAGGCGTTCAGCTGCACCAGGGCGCGAAACTCGCTGTTGTCCCAATCCTCGATCAGCAGCATGCCGTCTTCGCGGGCCGCCTCCAGCTGGCGGCTGTCGGGGCGTTCGAAATCAAACTCATAAGAGCGTTCGCCGCGCGCCCGGATCTGCCCGCCGCTGTCGAGGATATAGGCCTCGCGCAGGCCGCGCTGGATCTGCAGCTGGCCTTGTGCCAGCACCTGCCGCAGCTCAGCGTCGTTGATGAAGAAACTGCGGGTGCGGCTGCCGTCCAGATAGCGCGCAAGGGCCCGGGCATCTTCGCTCAAGTCGCCCTTCTGCTGTGCCTGATACGCTTCTGCGGCGGCCAGCGAACTGCCAATCACCTGGCGCACCCGCTGCGAAAACCAGCCCTCAAGCCCGACATTCACCGTCAGCACCGCAAAAACCGCGACAATGACGGTGGGGATCAGCGCCAGAAAGCCAAAGGCCCCGATCAGCCGCAAATGCAGGCGGGAGCCGGCCGATTTCGAGCGCCGCGCCGCAAACAGGCGCACGATCTGCGCCATCACCAGCGCCGCGATGGTCAGGATATAGACCAGATCCGCCAGCAGAATCAGCCGCAGCGACCGCGAGGACGCCCCCTGCCCCAGCGGGCCGATGATCAGGAATGTCGCCAACGCAAGCACCGGCCCCAGCAGAACCAGGCCAATGGTGCCGATATTGCGGGCGCGGCGGGTCTTCCGCCACCGGTCAATGGCCGCAAGCGGCCCGTATGCTGCCCTCAGATGTGACTTATACGCCACCCACTGCCCTCATCCTGATGTGCGACTCTTTGCGAGTCACCGCCATATCTCGTGGCCCTGCCTAGGAAATTCACGGCAAAGCCACATTTCTGTGGCGATATTACATCAGTTTGCGGCGGCGTGTCACCTCAATATCAAGATCGGTGATCTTCTTACGCAAGGTATTGCGGTTGATGCCCAGCAGCTCGGCGCATTTTGCCTGATTGCCGCCCGTCGCTGTCAGCGCAATCTCGATCAACGGTGTCTCCACCTCGCGCAGCAGCCGCATGTACAGGCCCGGCGGCGGCAGCATGTCGCCGTGAAGGTCGAAGTAGCGCTGCAGGTGGCGGCCGACGGCTTCGGACAGTTTCTCGCTGGACAGGCCAGCCACCGCGGGTTCCGGCCCGGACTGCGGCCCCAGCACGGCGGCGGCATCGGCCTGGGTGATCTCCTCACCGCGGGCGGTCAGCGCCAGGCGGCGCACCGCGTTTTCCAGCTGCCGCACATTGCCCGGCCAGCCGAAATGGCGCAGCACCTCGCGCGCGCCCTCGCTCAGCACCCGGTGCGGCGCACCCTCGTTCTCGGACCGGATCAGGAAATGCTCCGACAGCAGCGGAATATCCTCGACCCGCTCGCGCAGGGCCGGCACATGCAGCGCGGTGCCGCAGATCCGGTAATACAGGTCCTGGCGCAACGCGCCTGCCTCCATTGCCGCCGCCAGGTCTTTCTGGCTGGAGGCGATGAAGCGCGGCGCATGGTCGCCGGGGCTGTCCATCATCCGCACCAGCCGCGCCTGCGCCTCTTCCGGCAGGTCGGCCAGCTCATCAATCACCAGCGTGCCGCCCTTGGCCTGCGCCAGCAGCCGCGCCGGGCCTTCCAGCTCAATCAGGCTGGCGGCGTCGGCATGCACAAACGGTAGGGTCCGGCGATCTGAGAAATCGTGAATAGCCTGCGCGATCAGGGACTTGCCCGTCCCGCTTTCCCCCGTGATCAGCAGCGGAAGATCGGTGTTCATCACCCGTGCAATCAGCCGGTACAGCATCTGCATCACCTCGCTGCGGCCGATCAGCGGCAGCTCCTCCGGCCGTTCCCGCACCTCACCCTTGGCGGCCGCCGGCGCCACCCGCTTGGCCGACAGCGCCTTGGCGGTGCGCTTCATCAGCTCCGGCAGGTCAAAGGGTTTGGGGAGGTAGTCATAGGCCTCCGCCTCTTCCGCCTTGATCGCCGTCATGATGGTGTTCTGCGCCGAGATCACGATCACCGGCAGCCCGGGCCGGTCTGCCTGGATTTTGGGCAGCATCTCCAGCCCGTTCCCGTCCGGCATCATCACATCCGAAATCACAACGTCGCCCTTGCCCTCGCCCACCCAGCGCATCAGCGTGGTCAGCGAGGAGGTCGCATGCACCTTGCAGCCTGCACGGGTCAGCGCCTGGGTCAGAACGGTGCGGATGGTGCGGTCGTCGTCAGCGACCAGAACGGTGCCGTCCATGAATCAGCTCTCCTGCGGTTTTGCGTCACGCGGCACGCGCGACAGCGACAGCCGGAACACCGTGCGCCCGGGAACCGAGCTTACCGAGATCCAGCCATTATGCTCCGAGACGATCTTGCTCACCAAAGCAAGGCCGAGCCCGGTGCCATTCTCCCGGCCCGACACGAACGGGTCGAAAATGTCATCCTTGATATTGTCCGGCAGCCCCGGCCCGTCGTCGATGATCTCGATCTGCAAGGGCAGCAGCTTGCCGGTTCCGTCGCTGCGGCGCAGCCGGAAGGAATGTTCGTAAAAGGTGCGGATGCGGATATGTCCGCCCTTGGGATCAGCCGCTTCCGAGGCGTTCTTCAGCAGGTTCAGCACCACCTGCAAAAGCTGGTCTGCATCGCCCCAGGCCATCGGCAGCGACGGGTCATAGCCTTCGGTGATGGTCATATGCGCCCCGAAGCCCAGCAGCGCCGAGCGGCGCGCCCGGTCCAGCACGTCATGCAGGTTCACCGGCTTGAACTCCGGTTCTGTCAGGTTGCCGAACTGCTCCACCTGCTCCAGAAGCTTCACGATACGGCGGCTTTCGCTGACGATCAGGTCGGTCAGCTCCAGATCCTCCGGTCCCAGCCCCATGCTGAGGAGCTGCGCCGCCCCGGTGATCCCCGCCAGCGGGTTCTTGATCTCATGCGCCAGCATCTCTGCCATGCCGATGGCCGAGGCAGCGGCGGATTTGGCGGAATGGGTCTGGGTCATCCGCCCGGCCAGCTCGCGCGGGGTGACCATCAGCAGCATCACCCCCTCCTGGCCCTGCAGCGAGGCGATCTGCACCCCGCATTGCAAAGGCGCCCTGCTGCCGGACCCCACGTCAATGTCATTCACGAACAGCGGCGTGCCCTGCACCCGGGCACGGGCAAAGGCATCCTCGATCGGCGCGTCAATCGCCAGTGTGTCCCAGACCGGCTGGCCCAGCAGCGCCTTGCGGGAGGTGTTCAGAAACCCCTCTCCCGCCGCGTTCACATCCGCGATCTTGTCCCAAGCGTCGATCAGGAACGCAGGCACCGGCAAGGAGGCCCAGAGGGCGGCGCTGTCCATCATGCGGCAGCCTCCGCATCCCGCGCGCTCAGCGCCTCCGGCAGCAGGGCCAGAACGTCTGCCGGGACTTTCTCTGTCAGCACCGCCCGGCGCATGGCCGGGCCGGTCCCGGCCTCATCCATGTACCAGCCCAGATGCTTGCGCGCGACACGCACGCCCAGTTCCGGCCCGTAAAACGCGAGCATTGCCTTGTAATGCTCTGAAACCATTGCAATCAGCGCCTCTCCCTCGGGGACGTCCGGCGCCGGGGTGCCCCACAGATGATGCGCCACCTCCGCCAGCAGCCAGGGTTTGCCTTCGGCACCGCGCCCGATCATCACACCATCGGCGCCCGACAGCTCCAGCGCCTGCCTGGCAGAGGCCGTGTCCACGATATCGCCATTGGCCAGCACCGGCACGTTCACCGCGTCCTTGACGGCCCGGATCGCCGCCCAATCCGCCGACCCCTTGTAGAACTGGCAGCGGGTGCGGCCGTGGATCGTCACCATCTGCACCCCGGCCTCTGCCGCGCGGCGCGCCACATCCGGGGCGTTCAGGCAGTGATCGTCCCAGCCCAGCCGCGTCTTCAGCGTGACCGGCACATCCACCGCGCCGACCACAGCCTCGATCAGCCGCAGCGCGTGGTCGGGCGTTTTCAGCAGGGCCGAGCCGGAATAGCCGTTGGTCACCTTCTTGGCCGGGCAGCCCATGTTGATGTCGATGATCCGCGCGCCCTGCCCCGCGACCTGCTTGGCAGCCTCGGCGATCCAGTATTCCTCGCGCCCCGCCAGCTGCACTGCGGTGTTCTCCGCATCGGCGCTCAGCTCCGCGCGTTCCCGCACGCCGGGCTTGGCCTGCACCATCTCCTGGCTTGCCACCATCTCGCTCACCATCAGCCCCACCCCGAAGGAGCGGACCAGATCCCGGAACGGACGGTCGGTGATTCCGGCCATCGGCGCCAATGCAATCGGCGGAGACATGGAGGTGGTTCCAAGCGTGAAGGACAACTGCCTAATCCTTGTGCAACTGAAGCTTTTTTATCCGAAGTCCCTGCTATGCAGCAATGAAACCGCCCTGTGCAAGGCACTGCCAGCCCTCATTTGCCTAATTATTAGGCACTTTCCGCCAGGTGATTGCCTATCTCCGCGCCACCTCATAAACAAAGGCCGGATTTGCAACGAGGCCTTCATGACCACAGCCGCCCTGATCGTCGCCGCCGGACGCGGCACCCGCGCAGGCGGCGGCACCCCCAAGCAATGGCGCCCGCTGAAGGGCCGCCGGGTGATCGACTGGACGCTGGACGCCTTTGAAAAGGCGGGCGTGGACTTTACCGTACTGGTTCTCTCGGCAGACGACCAACAGGCTTGGGAGGCCTTCTCCGGCAAGCCCGGCCTGATCCTCGCCGAAGGCGGAGCCGAGCGCGCGGCCTCGGTCCTGAACGGGCTGAAGGCTTTGGACGCACAAGGGGTGGACAAGGTGCTGATCCACGACGCCGCCCGTCCCTGTGTCAGCTCCGCTCTGATCCGCAGTATCATCGGCGCGTTGGACGATGGGCCTGCAGCGGCCCCGGCGCTGGCCGTGACCGACGCACTTTGGACCGGCGCCGGCGGCAGCGTGACCGGCACCCAGGAGCGCGGCGGCCTGTTCGCCGCCCAAACGCCGCAGGGCTTCCGCTATCAGGAGATCCTTGCCGCACACCTGGCCCACCCGGGCGGCGCGGCGGATGACGTGGAGGTCGCCCGCGCCGCAGGCCTTGACGTCCGCATCATTCCGGGCGAGCCCGACAATATCAAAATCACCCGCCCCGAGGATTTCGCCCGGGCGGAGCGCATTCTGGGAGCAGACATGGATATCAGGCTTGGCAATGGTTACGACGTGCACCGCTTCGGCCCCGGCAGCAGTGTGATCCTCTGCGGCGTCGAAATCCCGCATGACAAGACCCTGCAAGGCCATTCCGACGCCGACGTCGGCATGCACGCCGTCACCGACGCGATCTATGGCGCGCTGGCGCAGGGTGACATCGGCCAGCACTTCCCGCCCTCGGACCCGCAGTGGAAAGGCGCCGCCAGCGAGATCTTCCTGCGCCATGCCGCCAATCTGGCGCGCGAGATGGGCTTCACCCTCTCCAACGTCGACTGCACCCTGGTCTGCGAATACCCCAAGGTCGGCCCGCACGCCGCCCAGATGCGCGCAGTGATGGCTGAGATCCTGGGCATCGGCGCGGACCGCGTGTCGATCAAGGCCACCACCTCCGAACGCCTCGGCTTTACCGGACGCAGCGAGGGCATCGCCGCCATCGCCACTGCAGCTTTGGTGAAACCATGAAGAGATCGCATCTGGCCTTCCTGATCGGCACCGTGGGCGGCATCGGCTACCTGCGCCCTGCGCCCGGCACCTGGGGCTCGCTTGCGGCGCTTCCCATGGCCTATGCGCTGCACCAGCTGGGCGGGTTTCTGCTGCTGGCGCTGGCAACCGTGATCTGCATGATCGTGGGCGTCTGGGCGGCAGAGGCGATGACCCGCAACCGCGAGAACATGGACCCGTCGGAATTTGTACTGGACGAGGTCGCAGGCCAGTTCACCGCGCTCTGGGCCGTGTCCTACCCGGCCTGGGCGCATGACATCGAGATCACCGCCCTGTGGCCGGGCTGGATTGCCGCCTTTGTGCTGTTCCGCCTGTTTGACGTCTGGAAGCCCGGCCCGGTCGGCTGGGCCGACCGCCAAAAAGGCGCGACAGGCGTGATGATGGATGACGTGATTGCCGGCATCATGGCCGCCATCGGCGTTGTTGCGCTGGCCTTCCTGTCCCACGGTGTTCTAGGACTGTAAGCATGGACACCGCCGACCTCATCCGCCGCGCAACGGCCGCAGGCATCACCATCGCCACCGCCGAAAGCTGCACCGGCGGCATGATTGCCGTGGCGCTGACAGACATCCCCGGCTCCTCCGCCGTGGTCGACCGGGGGTTTGTCACCTACTCCAACGCCGCCAAGATGCAGATGCTGGGCGTCAGGGCAGAGACGCTGGATGCGGTGGGCGCGGTGAGCGAAGAGGTCGCTGCAGAGATGGCCGAAGGTGCGGTGCGGAACGCAGGCGTAACGATTGCCGTCTCCGTCACCGGCATCGCTGGCCCCGGCGGCTCCGAGTACAAACCGGAGGGCCGCGTCTGCTTCGGCCTCGCGCGCGACCGCCAAAAAACCGTCACCGAAACGGTGGAATTCGGCGCCATTGGGCGGGGCAAGGTCCGCACCGCGGCCCGCGACCGCGCGTTGGAGCTGCTGGCGCAGGCCATTTCCCAAATCGAACGCGAAACGGGCAGCTGACCCGCTGCGGCGCTCAATTTTTCAGCACTTGCAAAAAAGCCCCGTTTTTGAGCGCTCTGCGCACCCCTGCCGCTTTTTTCTGCGCGGGCTTTCCGCTTTCTCCTGATCCCACCGGTTTTTGAGGGGAAGGAACAATCGGATGAACGGAGCGGATACCGCATGGATCATTGTGGCCACGGCCCTGGTCCTCTTCATGACACTGCCAGGGCTGGCCCTGTTTTACGGCGGCCTTGTGCGTGCCCGCAATGTGCTCAGCGTCTTCATGCACTGCTATGCCATTGCCTGTTTGATGAGCGTTCTGTGGCTGGCCTTCGGCTACACCATTGCCTTCGGAAGCGGCACTAGCGGCCTCTGGGGCGGGCTGGAAAAGATGTTCCTGAACGGCGTCACCGCCGATAGCCTGTCGGGCACCCTGCCCGAGGTTCTGTTTTTTGCCTTCCAGATGACATTTGCCATCATCACGCCCGCGCTGATCGTCGGCGCCTATGTGGAGCGTGTGGGCTTTGGCTTCGTGCTGGTGTTCTCCGGCCTCTGGATGCTGCTCTGCTATGCGCCCGTGGTGCATTGGATCTGGGGCGGCGGCTTCCTGGCCGATGGCGGCATCTTCGGCGAGACCGGGGTCAGGGACTTTGCCGGCGGCATCGTGGTGCATGAAACCGCAGGCCTCGCGGCGCTGATTATCGCCTTCTTCCTGGGCCCGCGCAAAAACCGCACCATCCCGCCGCACAACCCCGGCTATGTGATGATCGGCGCCGCAATGCTGTGGGTCGGCTGGTTCGGCTTCAACGGCGGCTCGCAGCTGGCCGCCGACGGCGGTGCGGCGATGGCGCTGACCGTGACCCATCTCTCTGCCGCCACGGCCTCGCTTTCCTGGGCGCTGTGGGAAAAGATCAAATACGGCAAGGCCTCCCTGGTCGGCCTGGTCACCGGCACCATTGCAGGCCTTGCCTCGATCACCCCGGCCTCCGGCTTTGTCGGCCCGGTGGAGGCGCTGATCATCGGGGCGGTTGCGGGGGTGCTGTGCCAGGAGATGGTCAACCTGATCCGCAACAGGATGCAGATCGACGACACGCTGGACGTCTTTGCCGTGCACGGCGTCGGCGGCATCTTCGGCACCATCATGATCGCCGTCTTCGGCGCCGGTGCCTGGGCTGCGCAACTGGGCGCGCTGGTGATCGTCGGGATCTTCACCGTGGTCGTGACCATCGTGCTGGTAAAAGTCTCCGCCGCGATCACATCCCTGCGCGTGGATCTTGAAAGCGAGACCAACGGCCTCGATCTGTCCGTACACGGTGAGCGCGCATACGACATGAACAGCTGACCCCGGCCATGGCGGATGCCGCCACTCACGGCAGAAGGTGCAATTTTTCGCACCGGGCGGGTCCCTTCGGGGACCCGTTTTCCGTTTCCGGGAAAGCCGGTTTCAGGTCAAGGGCGTCAGCAGCCAGGCCTGCTCCTGCGCATTGCAGAGTTTGCCGATCCGGCCGTCCGCTGCACGCTCCTCCGCCAGCGTGACCGTGTGGGTGTCCCGGTAAAGCGCCTCGACCGCCTGGCCCGGCACCGAAAACGGCGGCCCATCCATCAGCGACTGGTCATAGCTGAATGCGATCAGCAGCTGTTTCGCCGTACCGGTGATCCGGTTCAGATGCGCGGCATACTCCGCGCGCTCCTCGGGCTTCACCGCCACCAGCGCGGCCCGGTCATAGACCGCATCGACCGCACCAAGATGCGCCGCAGCCACGGCGAAGAAATCCCCGGCATAAAGCGTCAGATCCCCAGCCTGATAGCGGATAAGACCCTGCGCGCGGGTGATTTCCGGCGTCAGCCCCTGACGGGCAAACACCTCCCCCACCGCGCCTTCATTGAACTCCACACCGGTCACGCGCAGCCCCTGCGCGCAAAGCCAGTCCAGATCCAGCGCCTTGCCGCAGAGCGGCACAAAGACGGACTGTCCCGCCGTCAGGCCAAGCGCCGGGAAATGCCTCGTCAGCAAGGAATTGGGGGCTGCCTCATGAAAGCCTGTCCGGTTCTCCCGCCAGCGCGCTTGCCAGAATTCCTGCTCCATTTCAGCGGTGTTCCTTCCGTGGGGTTTGATGGTTTCACCCGGGGATACCGCTTGAAGCCCGCATGAGGTCAACAGGTTTTTGTCCCGCGGGCCCCTAGCGGTACAGCTCCGCCGCGCGGCGCTCGAAGGCGCGCACGATGCGCTGCATCGCCTCGTTGAAGACCACCCCGATGATGCCTTGCAGAACCGCGTTCTTGAATTCGAAATCGACAAAGAAGGACACGTCGCAGGTGCCGTCCTCGCGCGGGGCAAAGGACCAGTTCGATTTCATGTAGCGGAACGGGCCGTCCAGATACTCCGTGTCGATCTTTTTCTCGCCGGGATATAAAGTCACCCGGCTGCCAAAGCGTTCGCGGAAGACCTTGAAGGAGATCACCAGATCCGCCTCCATCACCTCCGCCTCGCCCAGCGGCGCGCGGCTGCGGATGCGGGCGGCGGAGCACCAGGGCAGGAACTGGGGGTATTGCGCGACATCAGCCACGAGATCGTACATCTGCTGCGCCGAATAGGGCATCTGGCGGGTTTCCGAGTGTGTGGGCATCTGTCCGCTGATTTTCTGCTACAATTGTGACGCGTCATGTCCTATGTACGCGCGGGAAATTCAAGGGGGCAGCCATGTCACAGCGTCCATATGTCATTGATGTGATGATCTCGGCCAAGGCAATTGCCGCGCGGATCGAGGAACTTTGCGAAGAGATTCAGAAGGAGTTCGGCGATACCGACAAGCTGGTCGTCGTTGGTCTTTTGCGCGGCAGTTTCGTGTTCATCGCCGATCTGGTGCGGGAACTGGACCTGCCGATCGAGGTCGATTTCCTGGAAGCGTCCTCTTATGGCGATGCGATGGAAAGCAGCCGGGAAGTGCGGATTCTCAAGGACTTGCGCGGTGCGATTGAAGGGCGCGACGTGCTGGTTGTCGAAGATATCGTCGACACTGGCCACACGCTGAACCACGTCACCCACCTGCTTCAAAGCCGCAATCCGGCGCGTCTGAAGTCGATTGCGCTCCTGGACAAGCCGTCGCGGCGCGAGGTGGATTTCCGCTCTGACTGGGTGGGTTTCGAGATCCCGGACGAGTTTGTCGTCGGCTATGGCATCGACTATGCGCAGCGGAACCGGAACCTGCCGCATATCGGCAAGGTGCGCTTCACCGGCGAGAGCTGAAACAGCCGATGACCGGGGGTGACATGCGTGCACCCCCTGTGCACCGCCCGTGCACCGCCCGTGCACCGCTCATGCGGCCTGCCGCAGCTTCCTTGCAGAAATGCCACAGAAATCAGGAACCTGCACGGCGCCAGAAACCGGCGCCGCTCCGCCGGTTTTGCTCTGACGGCGGCACATTCCGGCGCAGCCGATTTGCCTTTTCCGCCCGCTTTGCCCATCTGGTCTGCAAACGCAGAGATCACGGGAGATCCGCCAATGCACAAGTTTCTGATGACGGCCGCAGCCGCGGCCACCAGCCTCGCCCTTGCCCCCGCAGCCGCCCACGCCGGGCCGCCGAAATGGGCGCCGGGCCACAATAACAGCGCCGCCCATTACGCACCGGGCCAGGTGAAGAAACGCCACCACTCCAAGCACAGCCACTCCAAGCACAGCCACGACCATGATCATGACCGCTATGAAGGCCGCATCCGCGGGGATGACTGGGTCTACGTGGACGACTACGGCCGCTGGGGGCTGGAGCCGCCGCGCGACGGGCACCGCTACGTGCGCCAGGACAACAAGATCTTTGAGGTCGTCAAGGACACGCTGGCGATTGTCGGCGCGGTGGCCGTCGTCAATGCGCTGACCCAGTAAAGGTCAGCAAGGGTCAGCCAAGCAAATCCCGGATCGCGTGCAA
Source organism: Leisingera sp. UBA4491 (assembly GCF_002388965.1). Taxonomy (NCBI): domain Bacteria; kingdom Pseudomonadati; phylum Pseudomonadota; class Alphaproteobacteria; order Rhodobacterales; family Roseobacteraceae; genus Leisingera; species Leisingera sp. UBA4491. The sequence goes on from NZ_DGNN01000026.1 coordinate 302,009, forward strand.
AAAAATCCCGGCCCCGGCCGGGATTGCTGCGTCCGGGAAATCGTAATCGGGATTGTGCAACTGCGGCTGCGCCTCCCCTGAGCCCAGCCAGAACATCGCCGTTTTGGCGCCCCTGGCGAACTGCCCGAAATCCTCGGACCAGCGCTGGGGCAGCTCCTGCATCTGCACCGGACAGCCGGCCGCCGCAGCCGCTGTGCGCAGCACCTCAACCGCCTCCGGGTGGTTGCTGCAGGCGTCGAACACGTCGTCGAATTCGACCGCCAATTCCAGTCCTTCCGCCGCGCAGACCTGCTCTGCCAGCTTTGTGGCCGCAGTGATCAGCTGGCCCATGCAGGTGTCAGTCACGGTGCGCAGGGTCGCCCAGACCTCCGCCTCCCCCGGCGCGATGCCGAACGTGGCTTCGCCCAGCCGGGCGTGGGTCGGCGTGACAAGGGCAAACTCCGGCCCCAGACCGCCGCCGCTGCCCAAAGCCGCAAGCCCCGGAAGCAGTCGGGCGATGGCCCCGGCGGGCGACACCCCGTCCTGCGGCGCGGCAGCGTGAGAGGTCTTGCCAGTCAGCTTGATCCGCATTCCGCGGGAGGCGCAGTTGGCGGGGCCGGAACATATGGCAACCTGCCCCACCGCCAGACCCGGCAGATTGTGCAATGAGAACGCATAATCCGGCGCGATCTGAGGGAAGGCGGGATCGGCGATCACCGCCGCAGCGCCCTTGCCGGTCTCCTCGGCGGGCTGGAACAGCAGCACCACCCGGCCTTTGGCGGGACGGCGGGCGGAGAGGTCTTCGGCCAGCGCCGCCACCATTGCCATATGGCCGTCATGGCCGCAAAGATGGCCGCGGCCAGGGTGGGTGGAGCGGTAGGGCTGGTCCGAAAGCTCCTCAATCGGCAGCCCGTCGAGTTCACAGCGGATGACGACCCTGGGGCCATCCTCCCTGCCCTCATAAACCGCGGCAACGCCGTGGCCGCCCAGGCCGGTCAGCAGCTGATCGGGGTTTTGCTGGCGCAGATAGCCCGCCACCATGGCGGCGGTCTTTTCCTCGGCGCCGGACACTTCGGGGATTTGGTGCAGAGCGTGGCGCCGCCGGGTCAGCCGCGCCAGACGCTCAGGTGTCATGCCAGACCCAGCTTCTTGTTGCGCGCCTCGCGCAGGCGGGCAAAATCGTCGCCGGCGTGGTAGGAGGACCGGGTCAGCGGGGTGGCCGAGACCATCAGGAAGCCCTTGCCATAGGCGGCTTTCTCGTAGGTCTTGAATTCCTCCGGCGTCACGAACCGGTCGACTGCGTGGTGCTTGGGCGTCGGCTGCAAGTACTGTCCGATGGTCAGGAAATCGATGTTGGCGGCGCGCATGTCATCCATCACCTGTTTCACCGCCTGCGCGTCCTCGCCCAGGCCGACCATGATGCCGGATTTGGTGAAGATCGAGGGATCCAGCTCCTTCACCCGCTGCAGCAGGCGCAGGGAATGGAAATAGCGCGCGCCCGGGCGGACCTCGGGATAAAGGCCCGGCACGGTTTCCAGGTTGTGGTTGAAGACGTCAGGCTTGGCCTCCACCACAATCTCCAGCGCCTTGTCATCGCATTTGATGAAATCGGGGGTCAGGATTTCTATGGTGGTGCTGGGGCTGCGGTGGCGCACGGCGCGGATGGTCTGGGCAAAATGCTCGGCGCCGCCATCCTCCAGATCGTCGCGGTCCACCGAGGTGATCACCACGTGGTTCAGGCCCAGCTTCTGCACCGCATGGGCCACCCGGCCCGGTTCAAACGCATCCAGCGCGTCGGGGCGGCCGGTGGCGATGTTGCAGAAAGTGCAGCCGCGGGTGCAGATCTCGCCCATGATCATCATGGTGGCGTGGCCCTGGCTCCAGCATTCGCCGACGTTGGGGCAGCCCGCTTCCTCGCAGACCGTGGTCAGCTGGTTGTCGCGCATGATCTTGTGCGTTTCGGCATAGCCTTTGCCGCCCGGCGCCTTGACCCGGATCCAGCTTGGCTTCTTGGGCTGAGCGTTGTCGGGACGATGCGCCTTCTCGGGGTGGCGCTGCTCCGGGATTTTAAGGTCTCTCACGTGGGTTTCCCTTCCGGCCTCTGGCTTTCTTGCGGGTGTATCATAGCTGACTTGGCTTGGCACGGGGATATCGTCAACCCTGCCTTGCCGCCTGATCATGGCTGAGCCCCCGGATACCGGCGCCGTTTTCCTTTGCCAAAGCGCCGCATCGCCGCACATAGTCTAGCTGTGCAGGGCAATTGCCCGGGTAGACGGCACAGGTAATCAGTATGGGAGGGCGTGATGGCCAAGGAGCTGGAAAAGTTCAAGGCGGAGCACAAGAAGCTGGCGGCGGGCACACAGAAATTCACCGCGGCCGAGGGCGACAAGATCAAGAAACGCATCGGGATCTCGCTGGGCAACGCCTGGGAGGGCGAGGATTATTTCCGCGAAAGCCTGGCCAAGGCGCGCGCCGACGGGGTGACCTCCGGCAAACTGGCGGATTTCCAGAAGAACAAGCACTTCAAGGACGGCATGACCACCTGGAACAAGGCGGTGGACATTCATCAGGAAGAGGTCAGCGCGATGACCGCTTTCTGCGGCGAGGCCAAGGCGCATCTGGCCAAGATGAGCAAGCTGGCGGCGGACATCGGCAAGGATCTGAAAAAGCGGTCCAAGACCTCGGACTCCAAGAAGGACATCGAGGCGCTGCAGGACGCGCTGGACAAGGAGATGGCCGGGGTGAAAAAGGCCTCGGAATACGAAGGCAAGCTGAACGCGATGCAGAAGCTTTATGCCGCGAACTTCCAGAAGAACGTGGCCAAGATCCTGAAGGAAAAACCGGACAGCCACGACAAAAAGCTGGACGCGACCGAGCTGCCGCAACTCTTGGTGGACCGCAACCTGAAGAAATACGCCAACCAGGTCGGCCTGCTGGTCAAGGCGATCAACGCCCATTGCGGGGCAGCCATCGAAAAGGCGGGCCAGGACCTGAAGGCGGCGGTGCCGGACCTCAAGGCGGCAGCGGCGAAGTTCAAGGATCTGAAGAAGATCAACGATCAGTACCAGACCGTGCAGAAGAAGTTCCCGCGCGCCATTGAGGATTCAAAGGACAAGAAGAAGCTGCTGGCGACGCTGAAGAAGTTCAATGACCTCACCGCCGCCGCCGAGCGCAAGCTGCGCGGCACCACGGTGACGATCAAGAAAGCTGCGGCCTAGCGCCGCGCCCGCCTGCGGATAAGGCATTGCGGCGGCGGGAAACTGCCGCGATCAGCGCCTTGAAAGGCGCATCTGCGCCGCATGCCGCGGTGCAGAAACATAAGCTGCATCCTGGAGTCATGGACGTGTTGATACCGGCTTAGAATCGTTTTAAGTCTGCGCGCCGAACGAGCATGAACCTTCAGGAGATTCAGAGATGAAAGCTGGCGTTAAGCTGCCCGACGTGACCTTCCGCACCCGTGTCCGTGACGAGTCGATCGAGGGCCCGAACCCGTTCCGCTGGGAAGACAAGACCACTGCCGACTATTTCGCAGGCAAGCGCGTTGTGCTGTTCTCGCTGCCGGGCGCCTTCACCCCGACCTGCTCCACCTACCAGCTGCCGGGCTTTGAAAAAGGCTTTGCCGACTTCCAGGCCGAAGGCATCGACGCGATCTACTGCATGTCGGTGAACGACAGCTTTGTGATGAACGCCTGGGCGCGCGCTCAGGAACTGCAGAACGTGGAAGTGATCCCGGACGGCTCCGGCGAATTCACCCGCAAGATGGGCATGCTGGTCGCCAAGGACAACCTGGGCTTCGGCAACCGCTCCTGGCGTTATGCCGCCATCATCAACGATGGCGTGGTCGAGGCATGGTTCGAAGAGCCGGGCCTGTCCGACAACCACGGCGAAGATCCCTATGGCGTCTCCTCCCCGGAGACCGTGCTGAAGCACCTGAAAGAAGCCAAGGCAGAAGTCGCGGCCTGAGCCGTCTCTTCAAGCTGAACACCAGGCCCGGCGGATGCGCCGGGCCTTTTGTTTTTGGTGCTGCCGGCATTGGAAAATTTTTGACCTGCGGCCGCATCGCGTTCACTGTCCGGCAGCCAAGTGCAGGACACAGGCCCCCGTCGCCGCAGAGGAGTAGAAGATGACGCGCAAGCAAACCGGAACCGTCAAGGAAACTGTTGTTGCCAGCTGGGATAATAGCCGCAACTACATGATGGCCGAGGATGAATTCACCGGGATCGTGGTCGGCAAAGAAGCCACGGGGTCGGAATACGTGATCACCAACGGCGTGGTTGCGCCGGGTGCGGTCATCCCGGAGCATTTCCACAAATGGGAAGACCAGACGTTTCACGTCATCGAGGGGCAGCTTGAAGCCAGGATCGGCGGCGAGACCCATACGCTCGGCCCAGGCGGCAGCGTCCACTGCCCGCGCGGCGTGCCGCATTTCATGAGGAATACCGGCCAGTCGCAAGCGAAGCTCATCAGCTATATCTTCCCCGGCGACTGGGCCGAGGAATTCATGGCTGAAACCTCGCGGCAGAACATGTCCGGCGCGCGGGATCCTGAGCTGATTGAGGAACGGTTCGGCGTCGTTTACCTGTAGGACGCTGACGCGCTGCGGCAGCGCCCCCCCTGCCGCTGACGCCGCGGTTGACCTGCCCGGCCTGCCAGCGCGGCCCTAACCGATCAGCTCTGCCTCGCAGGCGCTGCTTTCGCCGTAGTAATCCGCCAGATGCTGCAGCGCGATGCGCAGCACCACCTTGCCGGAGCGGGCCGGCCAGCCCAGGCTGCGCTCGGCGGTTTCCAGGCCTTCCAGATGGCAGCAGCAGCGCAGGGCGATGTCGCCGAGCCCCGCCCCCAGTTTCTGCAGCGCCTCCGTCATCCGCTGCTGCGCGGCGGCGCCCGCCTCGTGGCTGTTGCTGCGCAGGGCGCGGCTGCCCGGCGTGAAATAAAGCGTCTCCTGCATCAGATGGCTGCTGATCTGGGCCAGCTCGAAATCCTCGCGCAGCCGCTTGCCCGCGCGGACCATGGCGGAGGACAGGAACGGCTTGCCGTCCTTGTCCGACAGCCGCGCCAGCATCTCCAGCGGGGTTTCCGAGGTGCCATAGCGCGGTTTGCGGACAGAGCCCGGCAGGCCGCTGCCGTCCGGGGCCAGAAACGGCGCCTGCGCCTCGGCAAAGCCGCCCTCCAGCCGCGCCCTGGCCCGGTTTTCCTGGTCGGCGATGATCCGTTTCAGGGCGGTGCGGCCGGCAGGCGTTATCGCATAACGGCTGATCCGCCCCCGCCGGGAGCAGGTGATCCACCCGGTCAGCGCCAGCGCCCCGGCCAGCGGGCGGGACACGGCCACCTTCTGGCCGTCGCTGTCCTGGCCTTCCCGCACGACCACCGCCATTTCCATCCCTTCGGCGGCAGCCAGAACCGCGCCGCCGCGGCTGAGCAGGGTCAGCACGCTGGCGGCCTCGCGCTCGAACCCGGCAGTGAGGCCGCGCGCCGCGGGCTTGTCCGCAGCCGCGCCTGCCTTGGCGGCGCCGTCGGCCTGATAGCGGCCGGCAAGATAGGTCAGCACCTCGTCTATCAGCGGGTCGTCCCGCAGGGTTTCCACCCGCCGCACCTGGCGCAGGATGGTGGACGGGTGGCACCCGGCTTTGCGGGCCAGCTGCCGGATCGGGCGGCCCGCCTCCGTGTGCTGAAGATAACGGCATGTCTCAAGCGGCACCCAGCCAGGCAAGGGTGCGTGCGGTAGGTTTTGCATTTTCAGACCCCCGGTCGTCAGTCGGGCCCGCCCGCCGGCCGCGCTCACCGCGCCCGAAGGCTCCTCCACGGTCACCCGACTGGTTTTGAAAAGAAATTCAGATCAGGCGCTATTGTTTCCAGAAAATGAATAATCATCACAAAACGGACCGTTCGCCGGTAGCGCCCTCTCCGCAACACCACGATAGGTTGTGTTATAGCAGGTCCGGTACAGAGAATGAAAAAGGAGAGGACAATGCAGGATGTAGTCACCCGGGTCTCGCTGCTTCGCCGTCCGCGGATTCTGTCCAGGGCGGCCCGTCTGGGCGCCGCAAATTATTGCCGCCAGCGCGATCTGCGGCGGATCCTGGGCTATGGGACACTGCCGAAACCCGCCGCCGCGGTAATGCGGCTTCTGGATATGGAAAGCGCCCTGAATGCCGCGCGCACGGCGGGCGAAGCGGGCTATTCCCTGATCCGCCATGTGGATGTGCTGATCGCGCTGGCGGGTGAAGCGGCCTGCCTGCGCGCGGCGGGACGTCCGGGGGATGCAAAAACGGCGGCCCCTGCGGACCGCCGTTCCAGTGCGGCAGAGGGTACGCCCCCCTGCCCCTGATTTTTTCAGGCGTTTACATGAACGCGTCGGGCATCGAGGCCTTTTTCTCGGCGACGTATTCTTCCAGCGCCTGCTTGATGGCGGGATCCATGGCCGGCTGCTCGTAAGTGGCCAGCAGCTTTTCGACCCGGCTGGTGGCCAGCGCATAGGTGTCGCGGCTGCCTTCCTCTTCCCACTGCTCGAACGGCTTGTAATCCAGCAGGTCGGACTTCCAGAACGCCGACTTGAAGTTGGCCTGGGTGTGGGCGCAGCCGAGGTAGTGGCCGCCGGGGCCGACTTCGCGGATGGCTTCCATCGCCTGGCCGTTCTCGTCCACCGAGATGCCTTTGGCGAGGCCGTGCAGGGTGCCCAGCTGGTCGGCGTCCATCACGAACTTCTCGAAATCCGCAACAAGGCCGCCTTCGAGCCAGCCGCAGGAGTGCAGCATGAAGTTAACGCCGGACAGCAGGCCCATGTTGAGCGAGTTGGCGGTTTCATAAGCCGCCTGCGCATCCGGCAGCTTGGAGCCGCAGAAGGAGCCGGCCGAGCGGAACGGCACGCCCAGGCGGCGGGCCAGCTGGCCTGCGCCGTAGGTGACCAGCGACGCCTCGGGGGTGCCGAAGGTCGGCGCGCCGGAGTTCATGTCGATCGAGGACACGAAGGCGCCGAAGATCGCAGGCGCACCGGACCGGCACAGCTGGCTGTAGGCGATGCCGGCCAGAACCTCGGCCAGCACCTGGGTCAGGGTGCCCGCAACCGACACCGGCGCCATGGCGCCGCCGACGATGAACGGCGAGATGATGCAGGCCTGCATGTTCTGCGCGTAGACTTCCAGCGAGCCCATCATCACGTCGTCGAAGGTCATCGGCGAGTTGATGTTGGTCAGCGAGGTCATCACTGTGTTGTTCTGCACGAAGTCCTTGCCGAACAGGATGCCGGCCATGTCGACGGAGTCCTGGGCGCGGCTGGGTTCGGTGACAGAGCCCATGAACGGCTTGTCGCTGAGGGTCATATGCGCCATCAGCATGTCCAGGTGGCGCTTGTTCACCGGGATGTCGGTGGGCTCGCACACGGTGCCGCCGGAGTGGTGCAGCCACTTGGACATATAGGCCAACTTCACGAACTTGTTGAAGTCGTCCATGGTCGCATAGCGGCGGCCGCCATTGGCGTCGCGCACGAACGGCGGGCCGTAGACCGGCGCCAGCACCATGTTGCGGCCGCCGATGACCACCGATTTCTCGGGGTTGCGGGCATGCTGGGTGAATTCCGCAGGCGCGGTTTCGCACAGCTTGCGGGCCAGGCCGCGGGGAATGCGCACACGCTCGCCCTGCACATCCGCGCCCGCCGCGCGCCAGCGCTCCAGCGCCGCCGGGTTGTCAACGAAGTTGACGCCGACCTCTTCCAGGATGGTTTCCGCGTTGTACTCGATGATCTCCAGCGCTTCGTCGTTCAGGACTTCGAAGTTCGGGATATTGCGCTCGATGTACTTTACGGTCTCGATCTTGACACTGGTGCGTTCGGCGCGGCGGGCGGCGCCGCCGCCGGAACCGCGGGCACGACGGCGCGGGGCTGCTTCTGTCATGGTTTATCCTCACCACAGGCATTTCATTGCGAAGGGTATTATAGCCACCGCGCCGCCCCGCGCCGCAGGATTGCGGCCATTCAAGTTGAAAAGCGACATTGGCGGGGCATTTTCCACCGCGGCAGCGGAGTTTGGCAGAGCTTGCGCGGGTTACAGGGCGCACCGCCTTGAAAAACCGGGCCGAACGCAGGCCAAGCACCAAACCCCCTTGCGGAAAATGCGTTCCTGCCCTATGGCGCGTGCATGACAGAGACATCCCATGACCGCCTTCTCATCATCGACTTTGGCAGCCAGGTCACGCAGCTGATTGCGCGCCGCCTGCGCGAGCTGAACGTCTATTGCGAAATCCACCCCTATCAGAATGTCACCATGGACTTTGTGCGCGAGCTGGCGCCCAAGGCGGTGATCTTCTCGGGCGGACCGGACAGCGTGACCCGCGAGGGATCGCCGCGTGTGCCGCAGGAAATCTTCGACTATGGCGTGCCGATCCTGGGCATCTGCTATGGCCAGCAGGTGATGATGCACCAGCTCGGCGGCCAGGTGGTCAGCGGCCACGGCACCGCCGAATTCGGCCGCGCCTACGTGACCCCGAGCCAGGAGCGCATCCCGCTGCTGAACGGCTGGTTCCTGGAGGAGCGCGAGCAGGTCTGGATGAGCCACGGCGACCATGTCTCCAAAATCGCGCCGGGCTTTGAGGTCTATGGCACCTCGCCCAACGCGCCCTTTGCGATCACCGCCGATCTGGAGCGCAACTTCTTTGCGGTGCAGTTCCACCCCGAGGTGCACCACACCCCGAACGGCAAGACGCTGTATGAGAACTTCGTCAAAATCGCGGGCTTCACCGGCGACTGGACCATGGGCGCCTACAAGGACGAAGCGATCCGCCTGATCCGCGAGCAGGTCGGCGACAAGAAGGTGATCTGCGGCCTGTCCGGCGGCGTCGATTCCTCGGTGGCGGCGGTGCTGATCCACGAGGCGATCGGCGACCAGCTGACCTGCGTCTTTGTCGACCATGGCCTTCTGCGCAAGAACGAGGCGCAAGAAGTCGTGAAGATGTTCCGCGACAACTACAACATCCAGCTGATCCACGCCGACGAAAGCGAGCTGTTCCTGGGCGAGCTGGAAGGCCAGTCGGACCCGGAAACCAAGCGCAAGATCATCGGCAAGCTGTTCATCGACGTGTTCCAGAAACACGCCGACACCATCGACGGCGCCGAGTTTCTGGCGCAGGGCACGCTCTACCCGGATGTGATTGAATCGGTCTCCTTCTCGGGCGGGCCGTCTGTCACCATCAAGTCGCACCACAACGTGGGCGGCCTGCCGGAGAAGATGGGCCTCAAGCTGGTGGAACCGCTGCGCGAGCTGTTCAAGGACGAGGTGCGCGCCCTGGGCCATGAGCTGGGCCTGCCCGCGAGCTTCATCGGCCGCCACCCCTTCCCGGGGCCGGGCCTGGCGATCCGCTGCCCGGGCGAGATCACCCGCGAGAAGCTGGACATCCTGCGCGAGGCGGATGCCGTCTATATCGACCAGATCCGCAAGCACGGACTTTATGATGAGATCTGGCAGGCGTTTGTGGCGATCCTGCCGGTGCGCACCGTCGGCGTGATGGGCGACGGCCGCACCTACGACTATGCCTGCGCCCTGCGCGCGGTGACCTCGGTGGACGGCATGACCGCGGATTACTACCCGTTCACCCACGAGTTCCTGGGCGAAACCGCCACCCGGATCATCAACGAGGTGAAGGGCATCAACCGCTGCACCTACGACATCACCTCGAAGCCTCCGGGCACCATCGAGTGGGAATGATACGGGCTTGCATGGCTTGTGAAGCAGGCGTGAAACCGCTCCTGTTTTAAAGAACGTTTAAACAATTTGCGCCATCCTGAGCGGAACACCTGGCCGCCGGTCCGAAGCCGGCGGTCATCTGCTTTAAGGCAAATGGAGGCGCAAAATGCCCGTGATCAAATACAAAGACGTGCTGCTGCACTTCGCCCATATTCCAAAGTGCGGCGGCACATCCATCGAACGGTATGTCCAGGGCCTGAACGGCGTCAGCCTGGCGTTCCTCGACGAACAGTATGTGATCAGCCCGCCTCAGCAGAGGCACTGGAACATCTCTTCGCCTCAGCACATTGACGGGGAATCCCTTTCGCGGCTGTTTCCCAAGGATTTCTTCACTGCGTTTTTCACCATTGTGCGCCACCCCATCGCCCGTCTTGAAAGCGCTTATAAATTCCAGCGGCTGGTCGAGCGCCGGATCGGCAGCGACGAGACCCTGGACCAGTTCGTCAAGACCACCCTGCTGGAGAATGTCCTGACCAAGGGCTGGATGGACGGCCATTTCTTCCCGCAATCGGGTTTCTTTTATCCCGGTGCCAACTATCAGGTTTTCAAGCTTGAGGAGAACGGCGCGGAAAAGGCCAAGGCCTTCATCGATGCGGCGCTGTTCGGCAACCCTGCCAGCCACCCGATGACACACAGCAATCACCTGCGTCTGCCTGAAGGGTTCGACCGCGGCGATCTGGCGCTGAGCGACGAGGGCCTGGCCATTGCAGAGAAACTCTATGGCATGGATTTCGACAATTTCCAGTATCAGCGGCCGTCTGCCGCACAGCAGCTGCCCGAAGCAGTTGCCAGCTAACGGTTGGTCGGCTGCGCCATGACACAGAAATACAGTATTTGCCTGGTCGAGCCTCAGAATTACGTCCATTCGGGCGCATTCTACGAGATTGCCGACGTGCTGCTCTACGCATTGCGCGACCTCGGCCACGAGGCGGCATTGCGGAAAAATGGTATCGACCCTTCCGCCCGCAATATCGTGATTGGCGTACACCTTCTGAACCCCGCGATGGCCGCGCAGATGCCGCCCGGCACCACTATCCTCAACACCGAGCAGCTGGGGGCAACACCCGGCAGCTGGAACCAGAATATTCTGCAGTGGTTTTCTCACGATTTCACGCTGTGGGACTACAGCGATGCAAATGTCGGCTACCTCAAAGACTTCGGCGTGAAGCGCGTGGAGAAACTCCAGCTGGGCTTTCAGAAGGAGCTGTGCCGGATTCCCCAGCAGGATGAGCACGATGTCGATGTTTTGTTCTATGGCTGCATAAACCAGCGGCGCAAGCACGTGCTTGAAGATCTCATCTCCCGCGGCCTGCGGGTGAAGGTGCTGTCCGGCATTTACGGAGCGGCCCGGGATGCCTGGATCGCCCGTTCGCGGATCGTGCTGAATCTTCACTACTATGACACGCAGATTTTCGAGATCGTGCGTACCTTCTATCTGATGACAAACGGCGTGCCCGTTGCTGCCGAGGTGAACCCCACGACCCGGATTGATGACTGCTACCGCGAAGGGCTGCTGTGCAGCCCTTACGAAAACCTTGCTGAAAGCATTGCCGCGGTTCTGCAGGACGAGGCGCGGCTGGCCCGGCTGGGCATCAAGGCAAAGGAAACGATAGAGCGTCATCCCCAGGCGGTGCTGCTGCGGGAAATCCTCTAAGCTGCCGGGACACCCGGGCGCAATTCCCCTTGACGCCGGCGCCGGATGGCGACTTCCTCGGCGCCGGGAGGACTGCCATGCAAAACCCGGACTCGCTCACCGCCGCCCTGTGGATGATTGGCGCCATCGTCTCCTTTTCCGCCATGGCCATCGCGGGCCGCGAGGCCGGGCTGACGCTGGACACCTTCGAGATCATGACCTACCGCAGCATGGTCGGGCTGCTGATCGTGGCCGCGGTGCTGACGGCCACCGGACGCTGGCATCAGGTGCGGCGGGACCGGCTGGGCGTGCATCTCCTGCGCAACACGGTCCATTTCACCGGCCAGAACCTGTGGTTCCTGGCGGTGACGCTGGTGCCGCTGGCGCAGGTTTTCGCGCTGGAGTTCACCTCGCCCCTTTGGGTCATCATCCTGTCGCCGCTCTTGCTGGGCGAGACCCTGACCCGGCGGCGGATGCTGGCCGTTGGCCTGGGCTTTGCCGGCATCCTGATCGTTGCCCGCCCCAGTCCGGACACCGTGAACCTGGGCCTCGCCGCGGCGGCCGGCTGCGCGATCTTCTTTGCCCTCACCGCGATCCTGACCAAACGGCTGACCCGGCACGAGACGACCGCCTCGATCCTGTTGTGGCTGACGGCGATGCAACTTGTGATGGGTCTGCTGGCAGCCGGATGGGACGGCGACATGGCGCTGCCGGATTCCTCCACCCTGCCCTGGCTGGTGCTGATCGGCATTGCCGGGCTCACCGCGCATTTCTGCCTGACCACCGCCCTGTCGCTGGCCCCCGCCAGCGTCGTGGTGCCGATCGATTTCGCCCGCCTGCCCGCAATCGCGATCCTGGGCATGGTGATCTACGGCGAGGCGCTGGATGCCTGGGTGCTGAGCGGCGCTGCCATCATCTGCATCGCGAATTACCTCAACATTGTTGCCGGAAATCCCGTCAGGTCCGCCCGCAACTGAAGGTTTCACGCTAGTTGCCGCTTGGTTACGGTTGATCTGCGGATTTCTGCCCTATTACCTTCGCGTAAAGCGGTCCGCTCAGGCCGCTACCAAGGGAGGAACAATGAAACGCTATCTTGCAACAACCGCCGCTCTGGCGCTGGTGTCCGGGCCTGCCATGGCCAGCGGCCTTGACCGCACCGGCCAGCCGATTGGGATTATCTTTGAAGAAGGCAACTACGCCGAATTCTCCTTCGCGACCACATCCGTGGACCTGTCGGGCAATGACCGCGCCACTCGTAGCGATGGCACCCCGCTTAACCCGTTTCAATCCGCCACCGGCGATGTCGGCGAACGGTTCAACATGTTCGGTGCGGGCTATAAGCGGGACCTCAACGAACAGCTGTCCTTCGCCCTGATCTTCGATCAGCCCTGGGGTGTGGACGTGAACTACCCGACCACCGGCTCTTTGCTGCTTGGCGGGACCACCGCGCAGGCGGACTCCAATGCGATCACCGCCCTCTTGCGCTACAAATTCAATGAGCGTTTCAGCGTTCATGGCGGTATCCGCTATCAGGAGATTGATGGCGAAATCAATCTGGCCGGTCTCGCCTATAGCGCCATTCCCGGCGGCACTTACAACGTGAATGTCAATAAGGACGGCGCTTTTGGCTGGGTGGCCGGCGTAGCCTATGAGATCCCGGAGATCGCTCTGCGCGCAGCGCTCACCTACAGCTCTGAAATCGAGCATGATTTCGACCTGAACGAGACTTTTGCCGGGGCCCCTGTCCTGAACGCTAACACTTCCACAACGACCAAAACACCGCAGTCAGTAAACCTGGACTTCCAGACCGGCATCGCAGCAGACACGCTGCTGTTCGGCGGCATCCGCTGGGCTGAACACAGCGTGACAGACCTTGTTCCCGCGCGATTGGGCCGTGACCTGATCGACCTGGACGATTCCTTTACCTACACGCTGGGGATCGGCCGCAGCTTCAACGAGAACTGGTCCGGGTCGCTGGCGTTTATCTATGCGGATGTGGACGGCGACGATCTGGTGTCGCCGCTGGCGCCGACCCACGGGTATGAGGCGATCCGGCTTGGCGTGCGCTATAAGCAGGACAACATGACCATTTCTGCCGGCATCCGCTATACCCAGCTGGGCGACGCGGTCGCTTCTCCCGGCGGCAACCCGGTCACCAACTTCCAAGACAACGATGCTGTCAGCTTTGGCCTGAAGGTCGGCTACAACTTCTGATCCGCTGGCAGGCTTCCGCCTGAACAGAGACAGCTTACACCCCGCCCTTTCAGGGCGGGGTTTTCTTTTGCCGCAAGAAACGGGTCGCTTGGCGTCCGCCCGCACGCTAGCTGAGGTGCATGAGCCCGCAAAAGACCATATCCCCCCGCGCCTGGGCCGAGCTGATCCTGCTCGGCGCGGTCTGGGGCGGATCGTTTCTGTCGATCCGCATCGCCCTGGATGAAATCCCCGTTGTGACCCTGGTGCTGCACCGCTGCGGCTGGGCGGCGCTGGTCCTGTGGGCCGCCGTACTGCTGATGCGGCTGCCGGTGCCAAGGGCGCCGCGGGTCTGGGCGGCGTTCCTGGTGATGGGGCTGCTCAATAACGTGATTCCCTTCGGGCTGATGGCCTGGGGGCAGCTGCATATCGAAACCGGCCTCACCTCGATCCTGAATGCGGCGACGGCCGTGTTCGGGGTGATCGTGGCGGCCCTGGCCTTTGCCGATGAGCGGCTGACGGCGCGCAAGGCGCTGGGGGTCGCCCTTGGCTTCCTGGGCGTGGCCACGGCCATCGGGCTGGAGCAATTTGCCGCCTTTGACATCCGCAGCACGGCGCAGCTGGCGGTGCTGGCGGGCACGGTATCCTATGCCTTTGCCAGCGCCTGGGCGCGGCTGCACCTGTCGGGCCTGCCGCCGCAGGTGGCGGCGGCGGGGATGCTCACGGGGTCAACCCTGTGCCTGGCACCGGCTGCGCTGCTGATTGACGGGCCTCCGGTGCTGGCGCTGGAAACGGACACATGGATGTCCATCGCCTATTTCTCGCTGATCGCCACTGCCGGGGCCTATCTGCTCTATTACCGGGTGCTGGGGCTGGCGGGCAGCGGCAACCTGATGCTGGTCACGCTGATCATCCCGCCGGTCGCCATCGTGCTGGGCGCCGCGGTGCTGGGCGAAGCGCTGAAACCGCAGGCCTATGCCGGTTTTGCCCTGCTGGCGGCGGGGCTGCTGATCCTGAACGGCAAGCCCCGGTTGCGGCGCAAGCGCGCACGGAATTGACCCAGCCCGCGCAGAGGATTAGCAAGGCCTGAAACCTTCAGGGACCACATAATCAATGCTCTACTCTTCCGCACAGGACTGGCGCGCGGCGCCGAACAAACGGGTGCTGTTCTTTGGCATGTCCGGGCTTGGCAAAACCTATGTCAGCAATGTACTGCGCGGGGCCGGCAGCTGGTTCCATTACTCCGTCGATTACCGCATCGGCACCCGCTACATGGGCGAATACATCGCCGACAACGCCAAGGCCGAGGCGATGAAAGTGCCGTTCCTGCGGGAGCTGCTGCTGTCGGATTCGATCTTCATCGGCTCCAACATCACCTTTGAAAACCTGACACCGGTCGCGGCTTATCTGGGCAAGCCGGGCGATGTGGCCAAGGGCGGGCTGCCGATCGCGGAATACAAGCGGCGGCAGGAGCAGTTCCGGGTCGCGGAGATCCGCGCGCTGCTGGACACCGAATATTTCGAAGACCGCGCGCAGCAGCTTTATGGCTATCCGAACTTCATCTGCGATACCGGCGGGTCGATCTGCGAATGGGTGGATGTGGACGATCCCCAGGACCAGATCATGTCCGAGCTCAGCAAGCACACGCTGATGGTCTGGATCAAGGGCGACGAGGCGCATACCGAGGAGCTGGTGCGCCGGTTCGACCGCGCCCCCAAGCCGATGTCCTATCAGCCGCAGTTCCTGGACCGTGTCTGGCAAGAGTATCTCAAGGAAAATGGCATAGCTGAGGGCGATGTGGACCCCGATGCCTTTATCCGCTGGACCTATGCCCAGGCGCTGGCGCACCGCCAGCCGCGCTATCAGGCGATGGCGGACAATTGGGGCATCACTGTCACCGCCGACCAGATCTCAGCCGTCAAGGATGAGGCCGGTTTCGTGGATTTGATCGCCTCCGCCCTTGAGGCCCGCAGCTAAGCCGCCTATTTCTCAGCTTCCGCTATATCGTACACCCTTCCGCAAATCAGGACAGTGACATGCCCATCAAGATCCCAGCAGACCTCCCCGCCTATGACGTTCTGACGAACGAAGGCGTGATGGTCATGTCGCCGGATCAGGCGGCGCGCCAGGATATCCGGGCGCTTCGCATCGGGCTGTTGAACCTGATGCCCAAGAAGATCCAGACCGAGAACCAGTTTGCCCGGCTGATCGGCGCCACGCCGCTGCAGATCGAGCTGAGCCTGATCCGGATGACCGAGCATCAGACCAAGAACACCGCGGCTGAGCATATGGAGGAGTTCTATCACTCCTTCCAGGACGTGAAGCACGAGAAGTTTGACGGGCTGATCATCACCGGCGCCCCGATCGAGCATCTGGAGTTCCCGGAAGTCACCTATTGGGACGAGATGCAGGAGGTGTTCGAGTGGACTCAGACCAACGTGCATTCGACCTTTGGCGTCTGCTGGGGCGGCATGGCGATGATCAACCATTTCCATGGCGTCAGAAAGCACATGCTGGACCACAAGGCGTTCGGCTGCTTCCGGCACCGGAACCTGGCGCCGGCCTCGCCGTACCTGCGCGGGTTTTCGGATGATTTCGTGATCCCGGTCAGCCGCTGGACCGAAATGAAACAGGCAGAGATCGACGCGGCCCCGGGGCTGCGCACCCTCTTGGGCAGCGATCAGGTCGGCCCCTGCCTGGTTGAGGACAAGGCGCACCGGGCGCTCTATATCTTCAACCATTTCGAATACGACAGTGATACGCTGAAGCAGGAATACGACCGCGACGTGGCCAATGGCACCCCGATCAACGTGCCGGACAACTACTATCCGAACGATGATCCCAGCCAGCAGCCGCAGAACCGCTGGCGCAGCCACGCGCATCTTCTGTATGGCAACTGGATCAATGAGATCTACCAGACCACGCCATATGAGCTGGATCAGATCGGCCGGTAGGATGCTGGTTTATCTGAGCCTCGCTGTTGCAACCGGCGCCGCGCTGACGGCCTGGCAGGCCGGACGGCGCGAGGCCGCCGCCGAGGCCAGCCACCCGCCGCAGGGTCAGGTGCTGGTGGTCGGGCGCCACCGGGTGCATGTGGTGGAGATGGGCCAGCCCAAGGGCAGCGCGCCGGACCTGGTGCTGATCCACGGCTCCAGCGGCAATACCCGGGACATGACCTTCCGGCTGGCGCCGGCGCTGGCAAGGGATTTCCGCATCCTGGTGTTCGACCGCCCGGGCCTGGGCTATTCCGACCGCCTGAACAGCAGCGGCGCAACGATCCGGCAGCAGGCGGACCTGCTGCGCCAGGCCGCGTCGCAGCTGGGCGCGCAGCAGCCTGTGGTGCTGGGGCAAAGCTATGGCGGTGCGGTGGCGCTGGCCTGGGCGGTCGACCACCCGGAGGCGCTGGCGGCGCTGGTGTCCGTTGCAGGCGTGTCGCACCCGTGGGACACGCCGCTGGACACGTTTTACAAGGTGACGTCGTCGCGGATCGGCAGCGCCCTCGCGATCCCGGCCCTGACCGCGTTTGTGTCCCGCGCCACCGTCATGGGCACGCTGGACGCGGTGTTTGCGCCGCAGCCGGTGCCGGAAGGCTATGCCGAGCATTTCGGCATCGGCCTGACGCTGCGGCGCAATTCGCTGCGGGCCAATGCCCGGCAGCGCGCCAACCTGCTGTCCGAGGTGAAGGCGCTGGCACCGCTTTACAGCCGGATCGGGGTGCCTGTCGAAATCGTCCACGGCACTGCGGATGACACCGTCAGCCCCAATATCCACGCGCGCCAGCTGGTGCGGGACGTCCCGAGTGCCGCCCTGACGCTGCTGGAGGGGATCGGCCACATGCCGCACCACGTGGCAACCGATGAAGTTGCCGCCGCGGTGCTGCGCGCTGCCGCCCGGGCAGATTTGCGTTAAGGCGATTCACATTCCATACTGCATCCCCATATAAGGTGTTGGGGACAGAAGGGTTTTGCATATGACGCTGCCATTTGACGGGGCCATCAGCCGCTACTACCAGACCGGCGCGCCGGAGGAGATCCGCAAGGCGATCCAGACCGCGGACAAGGACGAAATCATCACCCCCAGCTATCCGCACCGGGAGCGGATGGCGCGCAAGACCTACGAGACGGAGCTGGAGGCGCTGCAGATCGAACTGGTCAAGCTGCAGGCCTGGGTCAAGGCCAGCGGCGCGCGCATCGCCATTGTGCTGGAGGGCCGCGATGCTGCCGGCAAGGGCGGCACCATCAAACGCTTCCGCGAAAACCTGAACCCGCGCGGCGCCCGGGTTGTGGCGCTGTCCAAACCCAGCGAAGAAGAGCAGAGCCAGTGGTACTTTCAGCGCTACATCCAGCATTTGCCGTCGGGCGGCGAGATCGTGTTCTTCGACCGCAGCTGGTACAACCGCGGCGTGGTGGAAAAGGTGTTCGGTTTTTGCACCGATGACCAGCGCGAGCGGTTCTTTCACCAGGTGAAGGGGTTTGAGCAGGCGCTGGTGGAGGACGGCGTCAAGCTGTTCAAGTTCTGGCTCAACGTCGGCCGGGCGGAACAGCTGCGCCGGTTCCTGAAGCGGGAATCCGACCCTCTGAAGCAGTGGAAGCTGAGCCCGATCGACGTCAAGGGGCTGGAGAAATGGGACGCCTACACGGACGCGATCTCCGAGACGCTCGCGCGCAGCCATTGCCCCGAGGCCCCCTGGACCATCGTGCGCTCCGACGGCAAGCGGCGGGCGCGGCTGGCGGCGATCCGGGCCGTGCTGTGCGGCATTGACTATGACAACAAGGACGCCAAGGCCATCGGCGCCCTGGACACGGAAATTTGCGGAGGCCCGGACATCTGGGATGCCTAAACGCGGTTATCATCACGGCAACCTGCGCCAGGCGCTGGTCGAAGCCGCCCTGCAGCTGATCGAGGCCAAGGGCCCGACCGGCTTCACCCTGTCGGAGGCCGCCAAAACGGCGGGTGTCACCCCGGCCGCGGTTTATCGCCATTTCGAAGGGCGCGAAGACCTGATCGCCGAGGCCGCGCGCCAGGGCTACATCATGTTTGCCGACCTGATGCAGCACGCCTATGACAAGTACCAGCCCTCGGCGCTGGCCGCGTTCGAGGCGACGGGCCGGGCTTATCTGGCCTTTGCGCGCAAGCATCCGGGCCATTACATCGCCATGTTCGAAAGCGGTGTGTCAGTGAACCGCACGCCGGAGCTGGCCGATGCCGCCGCCCGCGCGCGGCAGATCCTGGAACGCGCCGCGGCGGACCTGAGCCAGCACATCCCCGAACACAAACGCCCGCCGGCCTCGATGTTCTCGGCGCATGTTCTGGCGATGAGCCACGGGGTGGTGGAGCTTTATGCCCGCAACTCTCCCGGCGCCACCTCTCCGTTTCCGCCCGAGGATCTGCTGGAAAGCGGCATTGGCATCTATTTACGCGGGCTGGGTCTGATAGAGCCGGACAGCTAGAACGGACAGTTAGTACCGGCTGGCGGGCTGCGGCGCGCTCAGCTCGTCACCGACATTGATCAGATGGACCTCGCCGATGCCCTTGATGTCTTCGGGGCCGATGTCGGTGACGCGGAACTCCTCCGACAGTGCGGCCTTCATCTCTTCGGGGGCGACGATTTTCATCGGATTGGCAAAGACTTGCAGGCGGGACGCCAGGTTCACCGCGGGGCCGAACACGTCGTAGACGTATTTCTGGATCCCCACCACCGAGCCGACGGCGGAGCCGGTGCCGAGCCCGATCCGCGCCTGCCATTTGTGCTGGTGGCTTTGATTGCGCCGCTCCAGATAACGCAGGAAGCGGGTGGCGCAATGGGCCACGGCGGTGGCGTGTTCGGGCATCGGTTCCGGCATCCCGGCCACCGCCAGATACGCGTCGCCAATGGTCTTGATCCGCTCGCAGCCGAATTGCTCGACGATGCGGTCGAAGGCGGTGAAGATGTCGTTCAACTCGCCCAGCGTGACCGTCGGATCGGTGCGGGAGGCGAAATCGGTGAAATTCACAAAATCCAGCATCACCACCGAGACCTTGGGATAGAGCTGCGGGGTGACGACGCCAAAGGTTTTGAACTCCTCATATACCTGCCGCGGCATCAGGTTCAGCAACAGCCGCTCCACCCGCTCCTTCTCGCGCTCCAGCTCGCGGGTGTTGCGCTCCACCATGGCGGAATAGCTGTCGATCATGCTTTCCAGTTCGCGGATGCGGGTGATGTTCTGGCATTCCACCACCAGGAGCGCCTCGTCCAGATGGCTGGCCTGCGAGATGTTGATGGCAAAGACCAGCGTGCGCCGCTTGCGCTTGATCTTCAGCTCCGCTGAATAGCGCAGCCCCTCCTCGCACAGCGGCCCCAGATCCGCGCGGTCCAGCCCGTCGATGGCATCGGTCAGCGCCGCGCCCTCGCCCGGCGTGCCGAACCATTCCGCAAAGGGCTGATTGTGAAAGACAAACCCAAGGTCAGAGGCCCGCACCACCGCCACCCCGACGCCAATCGCGCGCAGCAGCTGCTCGTTGATGGCGGCAATGCTCATGCCGCGTTCCTGGTGACGATGATGTTGCGTTTGGCCTCGATCGCGGTCAGCGTGGTGCGCACATCCGGTTCGGACAGGCCGTGCTGCTCCAGTGCCTCCTTGAGCAGGGCCGCCATTTCGTCGAAATCCTCATGGGTGATGCCAAGCGCCCTGTGCACCGCCTCCAGCCGCTCGTCGCTGAAGGCGGCCGGCCCGCCCAGGAGCGAGGAGATGAACTTGGTCTGATGGTCAATCAGCCGCGCCATGTCGACGTCGGCGAAGTAGTCGCCGATCTGATCGGACTCGAGCGCCATCTCGTAAAATGTCATCACGACTCGGCTGATGGCGCTGAACCCGCCGTATTTCTCATAGATGGTTTGCGGCATGGCAGCTGTCCTCCCAACAGGAAGCAGTCAGCCCATGTTACGCCAGTTCTGCCAAAAAGTTAACGGCCCTGGGACCTGGCCGGTCCCGGGCCGCACATCAAGCCGGTTTGCCGCGGGCAAAGCCCTGCCCGGCCTCAGGCCGCGTTTTCGTCCGCGCCTTGGTCGGTGAAGGTCACCAGATCGGCGACGATGCCCTGCAGGCCTTCGAGCAGTTCAACCGTCGGCTGCGCCGACAGCAGCGGTGCCATTTCCCGGATCAGCGGCAGCGGCAGATCCCACCAGCGCAGCTCCTGCAGTTTTTCGCAGACCGCGTCGTCAAACCGCTTGCGCACCCGCTGGGCCGGGTTGCCCGCCCAGACCTCATAGGCACCGACATCGCTGGCGACAGTGGCATTCGGTCCGATGACGGCACCATTGCCGATGGTCACACCGGCGAGCACGGTGGCATTGGCACCGATCCAGACGTCGTTGCCGATGACAACATCGCCGCCGTTCTGCCGCGGAACGTGCACCCCGGCGCCGCCCAGTTCTTCGCAGAAAACCTCGCCAAAGGGGAAGGCGGTGATCCGGTCCAGCATGGGCGAGGCATCCAGCAGGATCCGCATCCCTCTGCCGATGCTGCAGAACGCGCCAATGGACACATTGGCCCCGCCGCCCTGCTCCTGGATGTCCAGATCCTCGTAGCCATGAGTGAAGCGGCCGATGTCCAGCTGCCCGTTGCCGATCGGAGCAGTCTTGGGGTTCTCCGGTGTTACCATTATCTGTCCTGCCTTCGCTTGCTGGTCGCTCGGTTCAGGAAACAAATTAGAAAATCTTCCTAAAAGAACCCTGAAAGATTTCGGCAAAAGCGGGGAGGTTCAAAAAAACAGGCACAAAAAAAGGGCCCGCCAGCGGCGGACCCTTTCGAATTGGATATGTTCCGAATTAACGCTTCGAGAACTGGAACGAACGGCGGGCTTTGGCCTTGCCGTATTTCTTCCGTTCCACAACGCGGCTGTCGCGGGTCAGGAAGCCTGCTGCTTTCAGCGCGCCGCGCAGGGCGGGATCGTAAAGCTGCAGCGCTTTGGAAATGCCGTGCTTGACCGCACCGGCCTGACCGGACAGGCCGCCGCCCTTGACGGTGGCGTAAACGTCAAACTCGCCTTCGACGCCGGCAACCTGGAACGGCTGGCGCAGGATCATCTGCAGCACCGGACGGGCGAAGTACTTGTTGATTTCCTTGCCGTTCACCTCGACCTTGCCGGAGCCCGGCTTGATCCAGACGCGGGCAACAGCGTCTTTACGCTTGCCGGTGGCATAGGCACGGCCCAGTTCGTCACGAACCGGCTCACGCGCGATGGTTTCCTCAGCCACTGCTTCCACACCGGTTGCAGCTGCGAGCTCTTCGAGAGTGTTGATCTGATCAGCCATCGATATCAGCTCCGGGTGTTTTTCTTGTTCATGGATTTGACATCCAGAACTTCGGGGGCCTGGGCTTCGTGCGGGTGCTCGGCACCGGCATAGATACGCAGGTTGGTCATCTGCTGGCGCGCCAGGCGGTTGCCCGGCAGCATGCGCTTGACGGCCTGGAACACGACGCGCTCCGGGTGTGCACCTTCCAGGATTTCCTGTTTGGTGCGCGACTTGATGCCGCCCGGGTGGCCGGTGTGCCAGTAGAATTTTTCGTCACGCTTTTTGCCGGTCATCTGCACCTTGTCGGCGTTGATGATGATGACGTTGTCGCCCATATCCATATGCGGGGTGAACGAGGCTTTGTGCTTGCCACGCAGGCGCATGGCAACGATCGAGGCAAGACGGCCCAGAACAACGCCCTCGGCGTCGATCAGGATCCACTTCTTCTCGATATCTGCCGGAGTAGCAGAGAAGGTTTTCATGGCAGGTCAATCCTGTTTGTCGTGAAGGCAGAATCCAAAACGGTCCCGCCTGAATGCGATGGAGGGGGTTTACGGGGATCGCAATGCTGCGTCAACAGGGGTAATCAAGAATAAATCGTTGCCAAACAATGCGTTACAAATTAGGTATTATATTACCCCATAAATTCAGACGCTGATCTGCTCCGGCGGGTTGTCCAGCAGGGCACGCAGGCGCAGCATCGCCTCCTCGAAGCGCTTCAGCGGCACGTGGGCATTGACGGCGATGCGCACCGCGTGCGGGGCGCGGCCGTCGCGCAGGGCAAATTCATCCGCCGACCGGACCTGCACCCCGTTGGCCTCTGCCGCGCGGGTAAAGGCCGCCGCCCGCCAGCCCGAGGGCAGCCGCAGCCACAGGAATGGCACATCCGGGTTCCAGGTCAGGTCAAAGCCGCCCAGTGCATTGACTGCCACCCGCACATAGCGGGCCATCTCGGCGCGCACCTTGTCCACCAGTCCGGGCAGCCGTGGATCGGTCAGCAGGATGCGGACCAGATCGGCCAGCGGCTGCGCCAGCCCGAAATAACCGTATTCCGCCACCCGCCGCAGATCGGCGGCCCGCCCCTCCGGCGCCAGCGCAAAGCCGACGCGCAAGGCGGGCGTCAGGATCTTGGAGATCGAGGACACATGCCAGGCCAGTTCCGGCGCCAGCGCCCGGTAGCCCGGCGCCCGCGCCTCGCCCAGGCGGTAGCAGTCGTCTTCGACGATCTGCACGCCATGGCGGCGGGCGATCCGGACGATTTCCTTGCGCCGCTCCAAAGGCGTGTAAAGCCCGGTGGGATTGTGCACCTCGGGGCTGGTGCACAGGACGGTGGCGCCGGTCTTGCGGATCGCCAGCTCCATCGAATCCGGGCGGATACCGTGTTCGTCCATCGCCACCTCGACCACCTGGGCCCGCAGCAGCTCTGAGGCGCGGCGGAAGCCCGCATAGGTCAGATCCTCCACCATGATCACCGGCTGCGGCCCCTCCAGGATGGCTTGCAGCACCACCATCAGCCCGTTCTGGCCGCCGTGCGTCAGTACGATGTCATTTTCGGTCACGGTGCCGACCGGCGATTGCCCCACCCAGGCGGCGGCGGCCTGGCGCACCGGCAGATAGGCGTCGCGGGTCGGGTAATTCAGGAATTTCCGGGCGTCGCCCTCCGCCACCTTGTGCAGCGCCTCGCGCACCGCGGCCACCTGCCCCATGTCGGCAATCCGCGGGCTGAACAGGCTGACATGGCCGGGATCGCGCGCCTCGGCCAGATGCAGCTGCCGCGACCATACGTCATCCGGCACCGGTTTCTTCTTTTCGGCTACAAAGGTGCCGCGCCCCACCTCGGCCTCCAGCACGCCCTCATCGGTCAGAATGCTGTAGGCGCGGGCCACGGTGCCGGGCGTAATGCTCAACTGGTACGCGAGATCGCGCACCGGAGGTAACTTTGTACCGGTTTTCAAGCCACCGGTTTCGACGGCTGACCGGATTGTGTCGGCCACCATTTTGTACTTCGGCCCCTTGGCCCCTGCCAGGCTCTGCGGCCAAATTGTACCCATTACAATCCATCCTTGGACAATACTCTTACCCCTTTGTATCAGAACATCACGACAAATCAACAGGATTGTATCAACACAATACGAAGGAAGCCTCCCATGGCACAGCACACGCAAATGGCACAATCGAATATGTCCTTTCTGAACAGCCGCCCGGCCCTGCCGGTGCTGGCGCAGTGGGCTGTCCTGTTTGCCGTGCTGGTCACCAAATGGAGCCTGCGCCACCGAACCCGGTGCCAGCTGAAACACCTGAGCGACGCGCAGCTGGAGGACATCGGCGTGTCCCGTGCCGACGCTCATTATCAAGCCACTCTTCCGTTCTGGCGCCCATGATCCCCTGGGCAAAAGAACAACCTGACGGCCGGGGTTCGCCCCGGCCTTTTTTTGTCCGCCCGCCCACGCCCGGCAGAGCCGCCCGCCCATGCGTTACCAGCTATGCGGAAATTTAAGGTTGAACGAATCTTTCATGGGTCCTACATGCCCCCTCACTTTCGGCACCGATCCCAACCCCGGACCCTTATCCGGGGGGGCGCTAAGGGCCGTCTGGATTGTCATCTGCTGGAACGAAGGGGAGCGCCATGAAAGACGCCAACCTCTTCCAACTGGGGATCGGTCTGGAGACAGGCGCCCATGAGGAAGATACCGCCCGCGGTGTAACTGCCGCGAATCTTGATGCTGTTGTTGAGTCCGACCGCGAAGACCATTTCATCCGCAAGGATGGCAAGGTGTTCGCCGGCACGCATCTGATCATCGAAGTGATGAAGGGCACCGGCCTGGACTGCGAAGAGCGCATCCAGAACGCCTTCCGCAAATGTGTCGAGGTCTGCGGCGCCACCCTGCTGCACATCCACACCCACAAGTTCTCGCCTCAGGGCGTCTCGGGCGTTGCGGTGCTGGCGGAAAGCCACATCTCTGTCCACACCTGGCCGGAAATCGGCTATGGCGCGTTTGACGTGTTCATGTGCGGCGACGCCGAGCCGTGGAAAGCCGTCGGCGTGCTGAAAGAGGCGTTCAACACCGACATGGTGGAAGTGCGCGAACTGCTGCGCGGGGAGGAGCTGATCGCCAAGGAGGTCGCGGCATGAGCGATGCCGCGAAGAAGGAGTGGGTCACCGAGAGCCTGCACGCGCATTACGCCCAGCGTTTGCGCGTGGACGAGATGCTCTATGACAGCAACACCGAGCACCAGCGCCTGAAAGTGTTCCAGAACGGCCAGTTCGGCCGCATCCTGACGCTGGACGACGTGGTGCAGACCACCGAAGGCGACAACTTCATCTACCACGAAATGCTGACCCATGTGCCGATCCTGGCGCATGGCAATGCAAAGCGCGTGCTGATCATCGGCGGCGGCGACGGCGGCATGGCCCGCGAGGCGCTGCGCCACACCTCGGTCGAGCATGTCACCATGGTGGAGATCGACGGCGGCGTGGTGGATTTCTCGAAAGAGTATCTGCCGATGCTGAGCGATGGCGCTTTTGACGACCCGCGCCTCAATCTGGTGATCAACGACGGTGCGCTCTTCATGAAAGAGAACACCGAGAAGTTCGACGTGATCATCGTCGATTCGACCGACCCGATCGGCCCCGGTGAAGTTCTGTTCACCGACACGTTCTATGGACACGCGGCGCGCTCGCTGACGGAGGACGGAATCATCGTTACCCAGAACGGCGTGCCGTTCATGCAGGGCGAGGAGCTGACCGGCACCCTGCGGGCGTTTCAGGCGCTGTTTGCCGACGCCTCGTGCTATCTGGCGACCGTGCCGACCTATGCCGGCGGGCCGATGGCCTTTGGCTGGGGCAGCCGCTCGGACAAGGCGCGCAACGTGAGCCTTGAAGAGCTGGAGGCGCGTTTTGCCGCCGCCGGGATCGACACCGGGTATTACAACCCGGAGGTTCACAAGGCCGCGTTCGCCTTGCCGAACTACGTGAAGAAACTTTTCCCCTAAGCGGGCGGCACAAGGGGGCTTCGGCCCCCTTTTTCATGGCTGAAGCACCTGTCCTGCCCAAGCGCCCCGCGCTCGCGCCTAGCCTGCCCTCCGGGCTGGACGGCCCCGCCCCTAACGTAGCCGGCCCTAACGTTGCGCGCCAATCCCCCTTGGCCTGACTGCCAGTCTTTGCTAGGCGCGGCAGGATCTTACTCACAAGTGGCAGGCCAAATGCAGCGCGACCCCATCCTTGTTGTTGACCGCGAAACCGGCGAGACCTTCGAAGAGGTTGTGCTGGGCGAGAAATGGATCCGCTGGGCCTATCAGACCGCCAGCGCCAGGCCGGTGGAGAAACTGCTGTTCCGCTCCGCGCTCATCAGCCGGCTGATGGGTGCCTGGTTCGACTCGCGGTTTTCCAGGGGGAAGATTGCCAAGGTTGTCGAGGATCTGTCGATCGACATGTCGGAGGCCACGGCGCCTGCGGACAGCTACGGCTGTTTCAACGACTTCTTCGTGCGCCACCTGAAACCCGAAGCCCGTCCCTTCAGCGATGATCCGGCGGACATCGTCTCCCCCGCGGACGGGCGCGTGCTGGTGTTTCCGGAACTGGCGGAGGATGTCTTTGTCCCGGTCAAGGGCCATCCGATGTCGGTCCGCACCATGCTGCCGGGCATTGCCGAGCGTTTCACCGGCGGCGCGCTGGCGATTGTGCGGCTGTGCCCGGCGGATTATCACCGCTACCACTTCCCGGCGGCGGGGCGCATCACAGCGGCGCAGGACATTCCCGGCGCGCTGCATTCGGTCAACCCGATTGCGCTGGGGGCCGGGCCGGATGTGTTTGGCGAGAACAAGCGCAGCTGGACCCTGGTCGAGACCAAAAACTTCGGCAGCTACTGCTTTGTCGAGGTCGGCGCCTTTGGCGTCGGCGCCATCGTCAACACCCGCACGACAGGCGCGGTGCAGAAGATGGACGAAAAGGGCTACTTCAAGTTCGGCGGCTCCACCGTGGTGGTGGTGTTCGAACCGGGCAGGATCCGCTTTGCCGAAGACCTCGCGGCCAACAGCGCCAAGGGCCGGGAGACGCTGGTCAAGGTCGGCCAGCCGCTTGCCACCGCGCTTTAACGCTTGGGCGGGATCGAATAGGTCATGGAGGCGCGGGCGACCGGCTCCTCCATGCCTTCGGAATACATCAGCACATCCGCCACCGCCAGGACCCGGCCCAGCTTCAACAGCCGCGCCTCGGCAATCACATCCGCGCCCGCCACGGGTTTGCGCATGAAATCCAATGAGCAATTGGTGGTGACGGCCAGCGCCTCGCGCCCCAGCCGCGACAGGATCAGCGCATAGATCGCGCAGTCGGCCAGCGCAAACATCGACGGCCCCGACACGGTGCCGCCCGGCCGCAGGTGACGCTCCGCGGTCAGCAGGCGCATCCGCAGGCCGTGCTCATCCAATGCATCAATGGCAAAGTCGTCCTTCACCTGCGGAAAGATCTCATGCAGGTAGTCCGTCAGACCTGCGACATCAAATGCCAGTGCCATGCTTTTCCTTTCCCTTCGCGCTGACTAGAGTTGGCGCAACCCTTGGGAGGAGAGCAAGATGGCAATTCTGGAACGTTGCGACACGGGGAATATCGCCCGGCTGACCCTGAACACACCGGAAAAGCTGAACGCGCTGTCGGACGAGATGCTGGCGGCGCTGCAGGACCAGATAGATGCCCTGCGCGAGGACAGCAGCATCAAAGTGGTGATCCTGTCCGGCGCCGGCAAAGGGTTCTGCGCGGGTCATGATATCAAGCAAATGACGGCCGGGCGCAGCTCCGAGGATGGCGGCAAGGCTTACTTCCAGGATCTGTTCGCCCGCTGCACCAGCGTGATGATGGGGCTGCAATCGCTGCCCCAGCCGGTGATTGCCCAGGTCCATGGCATCGCCACGGCGGCGGGCTGCCAGCTGGTCGCCTCCTGCGATCTTGCGGTGGCGGCGGAAGGCACCAGGTTCGGCGTCAACGGGGTGAACATCGGCCTGTTCTGCTCCACCCCGATGGTGGCGCTGTCGCGCAACATCCCGCGCAAGCAGGCGTTTGAGCTGCTGACCACGGGGGAGTTCATCGACGCCGCCCGCGCGGTGGATCTGGGGCTGGCCAACCGCGCCGTGCCGCTGGAGGAGCTGGAGGCGGAAACCGCCAAGCTGGCCGAAACCATCGCCGCAAAACTGGGGGCCGCGGTCAAGATCGGCAAGCAGGCGTTTTATGAGCAGCTGCAGATGCCGCTGGATCAGGCCTATGCCTATACCAGCGGGGTGATTGTCGAGAACCTGATGTACCGCGACACCATCGAAGGCATGGCCGCCTTCATCGAAAAACGCGCGCCGGACTGGCAGGAATAAGGTTTTCTGAAAATTTTCGGAGAACTTTAGGCTTTGTTTACCAATCGAAACCTATTGTTTCCTTAAGACGCCAGCCAACTGCCTTTCAATTCGGGCGGAAAGATGGCAAAGATTGGGCAAGGCCGGCGCACAGTCACAGGCCTGCACAATTTGGGCTGCTGCTGCGGAAGGGTCCCTCCAGCCGGTTCTCTCTCACCGGTCGATCATTCCCGCGGCGGCGGCCCCAAATTTCCCCGCCACCCGGACAATCTGATACCAGGTCGAACTGACACCAGGACAAACTGGCGTCCGAACGGCGCATGTGCGCGGTCAGCGGCGGTTCTGCCGCAGCCCCCGCGCCCAAGCCGGTTGCACAGGCCCGTCCCCTGCCCTATGTGGCGGGCATGACAGATCATTCGGCACAGACATTGCACATCGTGGGCGGCGGCATGGCCGGCTCGGAAGCGGCCTGGCAGGCGGCAAACATGGGCGTTCAGGTGGTGATCCACGAAATGCGCCCCAAGGTGGAAACCTTCGCCCACCAGACCGGCAACCTGGGCGAAATGGTGTGTTCCAATTCCTTCCGCTCCGACGATGACGAACAGAACGCGGTGGGGCTGCTGCACTGGGAAATGCGCCAGGCAAACGGCCTGATCATGACCACCGCCGATCAGCACCGCCTGCCCGCTGGCGGCGCCCTGGCGGTGGACCGCGACCCCTTTGCCGAAACCGTGACCGCCAGGCTGAAGGCGCATCCGAATGTCACTGTTTCTTATGAAGAAATCACCGAACTGCCGGCAGACGGCCACTGGATCTTTGCCACCGGCCCGCTGACCTCGCCGGAACTGGGCAAGGCCATCCAAGCCGAAACCGGAGCAGAGGCGCTGGCCTTCTTCGATGCCATCGCGCCGATTGTCTATGCGGAAAGCATCGACATGTCGCAGGCCTGGATGCAGTCGCGCTATGACAAGGGCGAAACCGAGGAAGAACGCACCGCCTACCTCAACTGCCCGATGGACAAGGACCAGTACGAGGCCTTTATCGACGCATTATTGTCAGCTGACAAAACCGAGTTCCACGAAGGTGAGACCGCGGGCTATTTCGACGGCTGCCTGCCGATCGAGGTGATGGCGGAACGCGGCCGCGAGACCCTGCGCCACGGGCCGATGAAGCCGGTGGGGCTGACCAACCCGCATCAGCCGGACGTCAAGGCCCACGCCGTGGTGCAGCTGCGTCGCGACAACGCGCTGGGAACGCTGTTCAACATCGTCGGCTTCCAGACCAAGATGAAATACGGCGCCCAGACCGAGGTGTTCCGGATGATCCCGGGGCTAGAGAACGCCAGCTTTGCCCGGCTTGGCGGCATCCACCGCAACACTTTCATCAACTCCCCCACCCTTCTGGACGCGCAGATGCGGCTGAAGCGGAAACCCAACATCCGTTTTGCCGGCCAGATCACCGGGGTCGAGGGCTATGTCGAAAGCGCCGCCATGGGCCTCTTGGCAGGACGGATGGCGGCGGCGGAAATCCTCGGCCAGGAGCTGCCGGAGGTGCCGCAGGACAGCGCCATGGGGGCGCTGATCCACCACATCACCGGCGGCGCCGAGGCCAAGACGTTTCAGCCGATGAACGTGAACTTCGGCCTGTTCCGCCCGGTCGACGGCCTCAAAGGCGGCCGCCGCGGCCGGAAAGACCGCTACAAGGCCTACACCGACCGCGCCAAGGCAGCCTGGCAGGCGTGGCTCAGCAACTTTTCCTAGACGCTGCGCAAAGCGCGGGTCTAGACTTGATGCATGAACGACAAATTTCTCGATAAGTCCTACGGGCTTGAGAGCCCGGAGGCGACCCGCGACCACTATGACAGGTGGGCCGCTTCCTATGATGCGGAAATCGCGGAAAACGGTTATGCAACGCCAGGGCGGATTGCCGCGGCGCTGTGGAAATACCTGCCGGACCCGGACGCGCCGGTCCTCGACTTCGGCTGCGGCACCGGCCTCTGCGGCCTGGCGCTGCGCGCGGCCGGATACAACGTGGTCGACGGGCTGGAGCCATCGCCGGAAATGCTGGCCCAGGCCCGCGCCAAAGGCGCCTACCGGCAGCTGGCGCAGCTGGATACTGCGGACAAGACGCCGGTGAAACCGGGCAGCTACCGCGCCATTGCCGGCTGCGGCCTGCTGAGCAAGGGCGCGGCACCGCCTGCCACCTTTGACGTGATCATGCGGGGGCTGGACCGCGGCGGGCTGTTTGCCTTCTCCTTCAACGACCATGCGCTGGAGGACCGCGCCTATACCGGCAAGCTGAATGACTGGCTGGACTGTTCGGCGGCACGGCTGCTATTCAAGGAATACGGCGACCACCTGCCGGGAATAAACCTGAAGTCGACTGTCTATGTGATTGAGAAAGCGTGACATTCACCACCCGTTTTGCGCCTTCGCCAACCGGACCGCTGCACCTGGGCCACGCCTATTCCGCGCTGCTGGCGCATGACATGGCCGTGGCTGCGGGCGGCCGGTTTTTGCTGCGCATCGAAGATATCGACCAGTCCCGCTCCCGCACCGCCTGGGAGGCGCAGATTTATGACGACCTGCATTGGCTGGGCCTTACTTGGCCGCAGCCGGTGATGCGCCAGTCCGAGCGGCTGCCCCGCTACCGCGCCGCGCTGGACCGGCTGACCGCCCTGGGGCTCACCTACCCTTGCCGCTGCAACCGCGCCGATATCGAGGCCGCGGCGGGCGCGCCGCAGGAAGGCGTGCCGCAGTTCGGCCCCGACGGGCGCATCTACCCCGGCACCTGCCGCAGCCGCCTGCCCGGCGAGGCTAAGGAGCGCGACGTGATCCGGCTGAACATGGAAAAGGCCGTCCAGACCGCCGAGCTGCGCAGCTTCAACGAGACCGGGCCGGCATTTGAAGGCACCCACCAGCTGGACCCTGAGCAACTGATCTCAACGGTTGGCGACATCATTCTGGTGCGCCGCAACATGGGCAGCTCCTACCACCTGTCGGTGGTGGCGGATGACGCGGACCAGGGCATCACCCATGCTGTGCGCGGTGCCGACTTGTTCGAGGCCACCCAGATTCACGTGCTGCTGCAAAGCCTGCTGGGTCTGCCCACCCCCGTCTATCACCACCACCGCCTGATCCGAGACGCACAGGGTAAGCGCCTCGCCAAACGCGACGACGCCCGCGCGATTGCAAAATACCGCGCCGAGGGCGCCACCCCGCAGGACATCCGCGGCTTAGTGGGCCTGCCCGCTTCTTCTGGCTGAAAATATCCCCGCCGGAGGCACGGCCCGTCAGGGCCGTTTCCTGAAGGAGATCAGTCCATCGGTGCCATCAGCTCAACCTCGCCGCCTTCCCGCAGCGCGGTGTAAAAACAGGTCCGGCGGTTGGTGTGGCAGGCTGCGCCGGTCTGGCGCACCAGGGCCAGCAGGCAATCCCGGTCGCAATCGACGCGCAGATCCACCAGTTCCTGCACGTGGCCCGACGTCTCCCCCTTAATCCAGAACGCCTGGCGCGAGCGCGACCAATAGGTGACCCGGCGGGTTTCCAGCGTGCGCGCCACCGCGTCCGCGTTCATCCAGGCCATCATCAGCACCTCGCCCGAGGCCTCGTCCTGTGTAATGCAGGGGATCAGGCCCGCATCGTTGTAAACCAGGCTGGCGGGATCAAAGGACGCGGCAATAGACATGGGCAAAAACCTTTTGCATCTGCTGTTCGGCTCCTTATGTATGGGGAACCACCAAGCAGGGAAAGCCCGGGAAAGCGATGTCTGGCGAATCCGATCTGATCAAGCTGTATTCTACGCGCATTCTGGCGCTGGCGGCGGATATTCCGCATCTTGGACGGCTGGACTCGCCGGATGCCACGGTCAAGAAGCGCTCCCCGCTCTGCGGCTCCACCGTCACCGTCGACATCCGCGTCGAGGACGGGCGGATCACGGATTTCGGCCAGGACGTGAAGGCTTGCGCGCTGGGACAGGCCGCGGCGGCTGTGGCCGGCGCCAATGTGATCGGCCGCTCGCTGGCCGAAGTGGAGACCGCCCGCGACCAGCTGAAGGCGATGCTGACCCAGGACGGCCCGGTGCCGCAGCCCCCCTTTGACGGGCTGGAAGTGCTGCAGCCCGCGCGCGAGTTCAAGAACCGCCACGCCTCGATCATGCTGGCGCTGGACGCCACCCTGGAAGCGATGCAGACCGCCGCCAAGGAGCAATGCGCCTGACGGCGGCGTCCTGCGCCACTGATTGTCAAAGACAGCGAACGCCACGGCCGCCCTTGCAGCTATGCAGGGGTGAATTTGCTATTGCATCCGCCCTCCAAACAAAAAACCGCCGCGCATCCGGGCAGGATGGCGGCGGCAGTTATGCTCTGCTGTGCGGGACCCGGGCGGGCCAGGGTGGATCTTGAGGCAATCCATTCGGGGATCGGAACAGGCGGTTGATCCCTTAAGCAGTCCGGGACAGGAAAGGGCCGGCCCGGCACGGCAGAGGCATTCAGGAATGGGAGGAGCAGGTCAGAGCAGGCCCGGCAGATGCAGCGCTGCCACCAGCATCACCATCAGCGAGGCCGCGCCGATGGCGTCCTGCAGCAAGGTGGAATGGGCGTTGTGAATCGTGGTTTTGATCTGTGCAATCATGGCTCGGGCCTCCTCCAGTCTGTCTTTCCGCTCTTTGGCAGTTTTGTTGCCCCTTTGTTCTCATTTTTACCGGCACCTGTAAAGAACTTTTTGAGAACATTTGCGAACAGAATGGAACATCCACGGAGAACACGCGCAGGGGCGCGGCTTAACCCACTGAAATCAAACGGATCGCCTGATCCTGCTTCATCAGCCACAACAGCACCCGCGCCGCCTTGCCGCGGGGGCTTTCCAGTTTCGGGTCGGCTGCCAGCAGCGCCCGCGCGTCGCTTTGCGCCACTTCCATCAGCCCGGCCTGCCGCTCCAGGTCGGCAATCCGGAACCGCGGCAGGCCGGATTGCGCGGTGCCGATCATGTCGCCGGCCCCGCGCATCTGCAGATCGGTCTCCGAGATCCTGAAGCCGTCCTCGGTTTCGCGCAGAACCTCCAGCCGCTTGCGCCCGCCTTCGGTCAGCGGCGGCTGATACATCAGGAGGCAGGTCGACTCGGCGCTGCCGCGCCCGACCCGGCCGCGCAGCTGGTGCAACTGGGCGAGGCCAAAGATCTCTGCCCGCTCAATCACCATGATCGAGGCATTGGGCACGTTCACCCCCACCTCGATCACCGTGGTGGCAACCAGAACCTTGGTCTTGCCCTCCTGGAAGGCCGCCATCGCGGCATCTTTCTCGGCGGGCGGCATCTGGCCGTGAACCAGACCGGCGACGCCCTCGCCCAGCACTGCGCGCAGATGCTTAAAGCGTTCCTCCGCGGCGGTCAGATCGCTCAGCTCCGACTCATCGACCAGCGGGCAGACCCAGTAACACTGCCGCCCCTCCGCAATCGCTTTGCGCAGGTGATCGACCACCTCTTGCATCCGTTCGGTGCTGATAACGGCCGTCTTGACCGGTTTGCGCCCGGGCGGTTTCTCATCCAGCACTGAAACATCCATGTCGCCGTATTGCGCCAGCGCCAGCGAGCGCGGGATCGGCGTCGCGGTCATCACCAGCACATCGGCGCCCTTGCCCTTTTCCGCCAGCTCCATCCGCTGGCGCACGCCAAAGCGGTGCTGCTCGTCGACAATCGCCAGCCGCAGGTCGCGGAATGCGACATCCTGCTGGAACACCGCATGGGTGCCAACCAGAATATGGATATCGCCGCGCTTCAGCGCCGCCAGCTTGGCCTTGCGCTCAGCCCCCTTGTCGCGGCCCGTCAGGATTTCGATCACCACGCCGGCAGTTTCGGCCAGCGGCGCAAGCCCGTCCAAATGCTGCTGCGCCAGAATGCCGGTCGGCGCCATCATCACCCCCTGCCCGCCCGCTTCAACGGCAACCAGCAACG
Source organism: Leisingera sp. UBA4491 (assembly GCF_002388965.1). Classification (NCBI taxonomy): domain Bacteria; kingdom Pseudomonadati; phylum Pseudomonadota; class Alphaproteobacteria; order Rhodobacterales; family Roseobacteraceae; genus Leisingera; species Leisingera sp. UBA4491. The sequence goes on from NZ_DGNN01000026.1 coordinate 336,104, forward strand.
CCATGAAAGCAACCAGGGTTTTCCCCGCCCCCACATCCCCCTGCAAGAGCCTGTTCATGCGCTTGGGCGAGGCCATGTCAGCGGAGATTTCCGCGATGGCCCGCGCCTGAGCGTTGGTGGGCCTGTACGGCAGCGCCTTCAGAACGCGCGATTGCAGCCGGCCGGTGGCATGGCTTTCGATGCCGCGGGACTTTCGCTCCGTCTGGCGGGCCAAGGCCAGGGTCAGCTGATGCGAAAACAGCTCATCATAGGCCAGCCGCGCCCGGGCCGGAGACTGCGGGCTGAGATCGTCCGGGCCCTGCGGCGCATGGGCAGACTGCAGCGCGTCGTGCCAGGCAGGCCAGTTCTCCCTCAGCACCTGCGCCGGGTCGATCCATTCCTCCAGTTCCGGCATCCGCGACAGCGCGCTTTGCGCAGCCTTGTACATGGTTTTCTGCGAGACGCCGTGGGTCAGGCTGTAGACCGGCTCATAGTCCGGGATCTCATGCGCCTCTTCCACCGGCAGCATGTGATCGGGATGCACCATCTGGGCCAGGCCATCGAACAGCTCCAGCTTGCCCGAGACCACCCGGCGCGCGCCCTCCGGCAGCTGCGCCTCCAGATAGCGGCTGCGGCCGTGGAAGAAGACCAGCTGAAACTCGGTCTCCGCGTCCTGCACATGAATGCGGTAAGCGCCACCGCGGCTGCGCGCCGGGCGGTGGCGTCCAATGGTCACCTCAACGGTCACCACCGCGGGCAGGTCCACCCCGCGGATGGTATCGCGGCGCCGCCGGTCCACCACCGAATAAGGCAACGAAAACAAAAGGTCCCGCGGCGTTTCTATATCAATCTGCGTCAGGTTTTGCGCGGTTTTCGGGCCGACACCCTGCAGGGTCTCGGCGCCGGCAAACAGCGGAAACAGGATCTCCGGACGACCGCTCATGCCCCTGCGATCAGCTCCAGCCAGCCGTCTTCATCGAGCGTCTGGATCCCCAGCTCTGCCGCCTTCTTGGCCTTGGAGCCCGCGCCGGGACCAGCCACCAGAATGTCGGTCTTCTTGGAGACGGAGCCGGAGACCTTGGCCCCCAGCGCCTCGGCCCGGGCCTTGGCCTCGGCCCGGGTCATCTTCTCCAATGTGCCGGTGAAGACGACGGTTTTGCCTGCCACCGGGCTGTCCGCGGCCGGCGCATCGGGCGGCACGATGGTCAGTTTCGCCACCAGCCGGTCGATGGCCGCGCGCTCCTCCGGGTTGGCAAAGGCATCTGACAGCGACAGGCCCAGCACCGCGCCGATGCCGTCGACCCCGATCAGGTCCGCCCAGGCAGCAGCGGCCTCGGCCGGAACCTCGCAGGCGGCAACGGCAGCCGCCCGGGTTTCGGAAATGCGGGCCCGGCGGCCCTCCTCCGCGGCGGCCTGGCGTTCGGCCTCTTCCGCTTCATCCGCGGCCCGGTGCGCCAGGGCTGCCGGGCGGGCCGCGTCAATCGCAGCCGCCATGCCTTGCCAGTCCCGGTAGTGCAGCGCCAGATCGCGGCCAGCCACCTCGCCCGCATGGCGGATGCCAAGGGCGAAGATCAGCTTGGCCAGCGGGATCGTGCGCTTTTCCTCAATCGCGGTAAACAGGTTGTCGGCTGATTTCTCTCCCCAGCCTTCGCGGTTCTTGAGCTGTTGCAGGCCAGAGCCGTAATTCTCTTTCAGATCAAATATATCCGCGGGTTCCTTGATCCATCCGTCACTGTGGAACTGCTCCACCTGCTTGGCGCCCAGTCCTTCGATATCAAAGGCCGCGCGGGAGACGAAATGCTTGAGCTTCTCCACCGCCTGCGCCGGGCAGATCAGGCCGCCGGAACAGCGGCGCACGGCATCGCTTTCCTCCCGTTCCGCCGGGCTGCCGCATTCCGGGCATGTGTGCGGGAACTGGTATGGTTCGGCGTCTTCCGGGCGCTTGGACAGGTCCACATCGGCCACCTTCGGGATCACGTCGCCCGCGCGGTAGATCTGCACCCAGTCGCCGATGCGGATATCCTTGCCGCCGCGGATCTCCTCGCCCTTGGAATCGCGCCCCTGGATGTAATCCTCGTTGTGGAGCGTCGCGTTTGAGACCACCACCCCGCCGACAGTCACCGGGGTGAGCCGTGCAACCGGGCTGAGCGCCCCTGTGCGGCCGACCTGAATGTCGATGGCTTCCAGCCGGGTCCAGGCGAGTTCCGCCGGGAACTTATGCGCAATGGCCCAGCGGGGCGTGGTGGAGCGGAACCCCAGCCGCCCCTGCAGCGCCAGATCGTTGACCTTGTAGACCACGCCGTCGATGTCATAGCCCAGCGTCGCGCGCTGCTCCTCGATGCCGCGGTAATGATCAATCATGTCCGCAACGCTGGAGCACAGCCGGGTCAGCGGATTGGTCTGGAACCCGAAGGATTGCAAGCGTTCGATCGCCTCCATCTGCGTTTCTGCCAAAGGCGCGCTTAGCTCACCCCAGCTGTAGGCGAAGAACCGCAAAGGCCTGGCGCGGGTGATTTCCGCATCCAGCTGCCGCAGCGAGCCTGCGGCGGCATTGCGCGGGTTGGCAAAGATCTTGCCGCCGCGCTCCGCATGGCGGGCATTCAGCGCTTCGAAATCGGCGTGGCTCATATAGACTTCGCCGCGCACTTCCAGCACCTCCGGCGCGCCGGTCAGCTCTTGCGGAATATCGGTAATGGTCCGCGCGTTGGCGGTCACGTTTTCGCCCACACTGCCATCGCCGCGGGTGGCGGCCTGAACCAGCTTGCCCTGCTCATAGCGCAAAGACAACGACAACCCGTCAATCTTGGGCTCCGCCGTGTAGCCTAGCGCGGCCTCACCGCCCAGGCCCAGGTATTTGCGGACACTGCGGTCAAAATCGGTGACGTCCTCATCCGCAAAGGCATTGCCCAGCGACAGCATCCGCACCGCATGGGTGATCTTGCCGAATCCGGACGCCGCCGGCGCGCCAACCGCGTCCAGATGGGTGGCCGCATCGGCAAGTTCGGGATAGGCCTCTGCCAGCGCCCGGTAGCGCCGTTTCAGCGAATCATATTCGGCGTCGCTGATCTCCGGCGCATCAGCCTGGTGATAGGCCAGATCCGCCGCCCGCAGCTGGTCCTCCAGCGCCAGAAACTCTGCCCGGGCGTCCTCTGCCGTCAGGCCGGTCACGTCTTTTTCCGAATTCTCTGCCACGCGCGGTCCCTCTTCGTTCTCCCTTCAGGTGATAAGGCTCCGCGCGCGCCGCGTCCAGCGCCTCTGTCAGAGCAGCCCGCGCTGCCGGCAGACATGAAAAAAGCCCGCCAAACGGCAGGCCTTTACAACCGGGGGCACAGCTTTATGTGCCGTCCGGATTTTCATTCTTTCAGGCGCCGACAGCCATCCGATGGCCGCCGGACATTTGATCCTCCTGCGGATCACGCAGCACATAGCCGCGGCCCCAGACGGTTTCGATATAGTTTTCGCCGCCGGTCGCGTTGCTGAGTTTCTTGCGCAACTTGCAGATGAAAACGTCGATGATTTTCAGTTCCGGCTCATCCATGCCGCCATAGAGATGGTTGAGGAACATTTCCTTGGTCAGCGTGGTGCCCTTGCGCAAGGACAGCAGCTCCAGCATCTGGTATTCCTTGCCGGTCAGATGCACCGCCTTGCCATCGGCCTCGACCGTCTTGGCATCCAGGTTGACCGCGATCTTGCCGGTCTTGATGATCGACTGCGAGTGCCCCTTGGACCGGCGGATGATCGCATGGATCCGCGCCACCAGTTCCTCGCGGTGGAACGGCTTGGTCAGATAGTCGTCCGCACCAAAACCGAACCCCTTGATTTTGTTGTCGGTATCATCCGCACCGGACAAAATCAGAATGGGCGTTTCGATGCGGGACATGCGCAGCTGGCGCAGTACCTCATGGCCGTTCATATCGGGCAGCCCCAGATCCAGCAGGATCAGGTCGTAATCATAGAGCTTGGCCAGATCGATCCCCTCCTCGCCCAGATCCGTCGAATAGACGTTCAGGTTGGCGTGGGTCAGCATCAGTTCGATGCTTTTTGCCGTGGTCGGATCATCCTCAACCAAAAGAATGCGCATATTATATTCTCCGCCTGTACACTGTTTCCCTCAGGTCTCGTTAACCTTGGTGGAAAAAAGTTAATGGCCCGTTACCATGATGGTTAATTTACGAATTCAACTCAAGGGCGGCCCCAGCTATTTTGCGTCCGGATTGCGGAATTTCTTCAACCGTGTTGTTTTCAGCGCTTCTTCTCCGTGGTCGGCCACGGCGGCAACCCAGCTGCGGAACTCCTCCTCGCTCAGCCCGTAGCGGCGCATCGCCTCCGTCTGCGGCAGCAGACCGTAGAGCACGCCGCGCACAACCGCAGCCTTGCGCGAGGCGACCCAGCGCTTGGTCGTTTCCGGCGGCAAATCCGCCCGGGTCATGATGGTTCCGTCCGGCAGGGTGACTGCCCGCGGGCCGTCGACTTTCTTCAAAAACATCCGTCTTCCCTTTGAAGATCTTTTTCGTTTTGGTCTGGCAAAAGAATTTCCGATCAGGCTTAACGGGCCGTGAACCACACCCCTTGAGAGTCGTTAGGATTTTCCTATATTCTGCGGCGCCTGCCCCCTTGCCTTCAGGAGCTGCCCCATGGCGCTGGACCACAACACCACTTTGAACTCGCTCGGCTTTGCCAAACCGCCCTCGGAGACCCGGGTGGTGGTGGCCATGTCCGGCGGCGTCGACAGCTCTGTTGTGGCGGCATATCTGGCCGATCAGGGCTATGATGTGGTCGGCGTGACGCTGCAGCTTTATGACCACGGAGCGGCGCTGGCCAAGAAGGGTGCCTGCTGCGCAGGAATCGATATCCACGATGCGCGCCGGGTCGCCGAGGAGCGCGGCTTCCCGCATTACGTGCTGGATTATGAGAACATTTTTAAGGATGCGGTGATTGACGAGTTCGCCGACAGCTATCTGGCGGGTGCGACCCCGGTGCCATGCATCCGCTGCAACGAGCGGGTGAAGTTCAAGGACCTGTTGGAAACCGCCAAGGACCTCGAGGCCGACTGCATGGCCACCGGCCACTACATCCAGCGCAAGATGGGTCCGAACGGGCCGGAGCTGCACTCCGCCGAGGATGCCAACCGCGATCAGAGCTATTTCCTGTTCTCCACCACACCGGAGCAGCTGGATTACCTGCGCTTTCCGCTCGGGCACCTGCCCTCCAAGGACGCAACGCGCGAGATGGCGGCGCAGTACGGGCTGGCGGTGGCGGACAAGCCCGACAGCCAGGACATCTGCTTTGTGCCGGATGGCAACTATGCCTCGGTGATCGAGAAACTGCGCCCCGGTGCTGCAGAGCCGGGAGAGATCGTGCATTCCGACGGACGGGTTCTGGGCAGCCACGAGGGCGTCATCCACTACACGATCGGCCAGCGCCGCGGCCTTGGCATCGGCGGGCTGTCCGAACCGCTTTATGTGGTGAAGCTCGATGTCGACAAGAAGCAGGTGGTGGTCGGCCCCAAGGAGCTGCTGGCCACCCGCACCATCCCGGTGCGCGAAATCAACTGGCTGGGCGATGAGCCCTTCACCAGCCGCAAAGAGTGGCATCTGAAGGTCAAGGTCCGCTCCACCCGCCCCCCGCGCGAGGCCATCATCCGGCCGCTGACGGACACAACTGCCGAGGTGGAACTGCTGACCCCGGAGGAAGGCATCTCCCCCGGCCAGGCCTGCGTGTTCTACGCCAGCGAGGGCAGCCGCATCTTCGGCGGCGGCTGGATCTGGCGCGGCTACTGAAGCGTTCCGCCTGCAACTCCGGGTCAAGGAAGGCGCAGCCTTTGCGCGGCACGCGTGGCTTGTCCTTGACGCGGCATTCCAAACTAAAATTGAAGCAGCGCCTGAGGGCAGCCGTGCCCTTAGGCGCTTCTCGGCAAAAGAAGATCCAACGCCACTTCTCTGCCTGACCGTCAGAGTTCTGCTGGACCGGCGCGGCAAGCTCCGCGCGGGGGCGCAGCGCCCGCGCCACCAGAAGCCGCGTGCCGGAGGCTTTGCATCCGGCGCGCTTTTGCCTCAGTTCTTGCGTAAGCGGTCCAGAACGGCCCGCGCGGCCCGCAGCCCGGGGCCCTCGCCGCCTTGGCCCAGGCGCTGCATGGTCAGTTCCATTGCTTCCAGCTGCGCGCCAGGGTCTGCCGCCAGCGCGTTCAGCCGGGCCGCAATGTTCTCCGGCGTGCAGTCCGGCCCCAGGCATTCCGGCACCACCCGGGTCTCACTCACCAGGTTGACCAGCGTCACCGTGTCGATCAGCGCCATGCGCTTCATGATCTGCCAGGTCAGCCACTGGAACTTATAGGCGATTACCATCGGGGTGCGGACGGCGGCCAGCTCCAGCGAGACGGTGCCGGAGGCGGCCAGAGCCAGGTCCGCCGCGGCAAAGGCGGCGCGCTTGTGGGCTTTGGCTGTGACGGAGTCAAATTCGTTCGGATCGACGAGAACCGTCCCCCTTGGCCAGCTTTGCACGGCATCGCGCACCAGCCCGGCCACCGGTGCTGCGGCGGGCACGACGATCCGGAAATCAGGGTGCTGCGCCGTGAAGCGGTGCAGCGCGCCGCCGAAATCCGGCGCCAGCCGCGCGACTTCGGACCGCCGCGAGCCGGGCAGCGCCAGCACAAACGGCGACTCGCCCAGATCGAATTCTTCCCGGAATGCAGCGATCTCCGCACCGGTGGCCTGCGGTTCGGCAACCACCGGGTGGCCGACAAAATCGCAGTCCATGCCTGCGGCTTCCATGTAAGGCGGCTCAAACGGCAACAGCGCCAACACATGGTCGATCACTTCCGCCATCTTCCCGGCCCGCTTGGGCCGCCAGGCCCAGACCGAGGGTGCCACATAGTGGACCGTGCGGATGCTGCTTTGTTCCTTGACCAGCCGCGCGACGCGCAAGCTGAAGTCCGGGCTGTCGATGGTGATCAGAACATCCGGCTTTGTCTCAAGGACGGCCTCCGCGGTTTCCCGGATCCGGCGTTTCAGGTGACGGTATTTGGGCAGAACCTCTGCCAGCCCCATCACCGACAGCTCGTCCATCGCAAAGCGCGAGACCAGCCCCTGCTCCGCCATCAGCGCCCCGCCGATGCCGTCGAAGCTGACGCCAGGCGCCAGCTGTTTCAGCCCCGCCATCAGCGCCCCGCCCAGCCGGTCGCCCGAAGGCTCCCCGGCCAGGATGAACACCCGCAGGCTCATGCCTCACGCAGCCACAGGTACAGGCCCAGCCGGTCGCAGGCCGCAATCACCGCATCCTGCTCCAGCACGATGACGCCGCCCGCCTCCAGCACGATGCCGGAAAGGCCCGCCCTGGCGGCAGCTTCCACGGTTTCCACGCCGATTGCCGGCAGATCGGCGCGGCGGTCCTGCGCGGGCTTGGGTGCCTTGAACAGCAGTCCGCCCTGCCCGTCCGGGCGCTGCGCCAGCGCGGCCAGCATCCAGTCGGTGCCAAAGACATTCTCCACCGCGATCGCCTGCCGCTTGCGCACGGCGCAGGACTGGCCGATGTCGGCGGCGGACATTGCGGCCACGATCTGCGCGCCGCGGTCCGCGTCCGCTTTGTCCAGTTCGCCCGGCTGAACCTTTGTCGGCACACCAGCCGCCATCAGCAGATCGGGCGCCACTTCATGCGCGGCCCGCACGGCAAAGCCTGCCTGCTCGAAAATCCCGATGATCGCCCGCAAGGCGCCATCATCGCCTGAGGCCAGCGCCCCTTGCAGCACCGGCACCAGCGGCAGGGTGGCCGCATCAATTGCAGAAGGGTCGATATTCGGGCGCTGCACCGCGCCTGCCATGCAGATTTCGGTGACCTCCGCAGCCTTGAGCCGTTCAAGAAAAGACCCCAGCTGTTCGAACCGGAAGGTAATCTCAGGGTCGACCGAATCCGGTTCCGACCCAGCCATCGCACAGATCAGCGGACGGCCCGGAGCACGGGCGGCCACTTCGGCGGGTAAGCCGCCGGTGCCTGCAATCAAAGCCAGCATGGCATCAGCCTCCCGGGGTCAGGAAGGAGCGGTCGCTTTCACCGGTGATGAAGGCAACAATCTCCTGAACGTATGCGCTTTCGGTCTCATCCCCCAGCCGCTTGGCGCGCTCCTGAAAGGTGCCTTCGCCCTGGGCCAGCATCTGGAAGGCAGCGCGCAGGGCGGTGATGTCGCTGCGCGCCACGCCGCGGCGCTTGAGGCCAACTAGGTTCAGCCCGTCCAGTTCGCCGCGCTGCGCCTGCACCAGGCCATAAGGGATCACGTCGTTGGTCACCATGGTGACCGCGCCGATGATCGCGCCCTTGCCGATCCGCACCCACTGGTGAATGCCCGACAGGCCGCCAATGATGACGTCATCCTCCAGCACGCAGTGGCCCGCCACCGCGGCAGAGTTCACCACGATCACCCGGTCGCCGACCTGGGCGTCATGGGCAATGTGGCAGCCCGCCATGAACAGGCCGTCGTCGCCGATGCGGGTCACGCCGCCGCCGCCCTCAGTGCCGGCATTCACCGTCACATGCTCGCGGAAGCGGTTGCGCTTGCCGATCACGGTCTTGCACTTCTCGCCCTTGAACTTCAGGTCCTGCGGGATCTCGCCCAGCACGGCAAAGGGAAAGACCACCGTCTCGTCCCCGATCTCGGTGTCGCCGGTGACGACAACATGGGACTTCAGAACAACCCGGTCCCCCAGAACCACATCGGGGCCAACCACGCAGAACGGGCCGATCTCGCAGTCCTTTCCAAGTTTGGCGCCCTGTTCGATCACGGCACTGGGGTGAATCCGGCTCATGCTTATCCGTCCTTCTGCACGTCGACCATCGCCGAGAATTCGGCCTCGGCAGCCACTTCGCCATCGACGGTGGCACGGCCGGAGAACTTGAAGATCTTGCCGCCCGGCTTGCCGCGCAGAGTCTCCACATGCATTTCCAGCACATCGCCCGGCACCACCTTGCGGCGGAATTTGCACTTGTCGATGTTCATGAAGTAGATCAGCAGATTGGTGTCGACCATATCCATGCCAACCCCCAGCATGACTCCCGCGGTCTGCGCCATCGCCTCGACGATGGTGACGCCCGGCATGATCGGCGTGCCCGGGAAATGGCCCTGGAAGTGCGGCTCGTTCATGGTGACATTCTTGATGCCGCGGGCCGATTTGTAGCTGTCGATATCGACCACCTTGTCGACCAGCAGGAACGGGTAGCGGTGCGGCAGGATCCGCTGGATCAGGTGAATGTCAGCGCTTTGCAGCTCGGTGGTCATGCTTGGTTTCCCATATTCTTCAAATGTGCTGCGCCGTCCCTAGCAAGCAGGCGGCGTTTGGGCAAGTTCGCCGGCTCAGCGATCGCCATCCTCTTGCGCCGCGCCATCCCCCAGCACCGCATCGACCCGGGCGATGGCCAGGCTGGTGATGTCGGCGGCATCCGCGCTCAGGAACACCGAGGCGTGATCGAGGATTGCGCCGGCCCCGGTCTCTCGCAGGATCTGCTGCAGCACCGGCAGCGAAGCGCTGATGAACTCGCGCCGGGCCTCTTCGCCCATCTGCGTGATTTCGCGCAGTTTCTGCTCCTGACGGCGGCGGGTGTCCTGCACTTTCTGATCAAAGGCATCGGCCAGCGCGCGGAACGCCTGCGGCTCCATCCCGCTGCGGCGCTCCGTCAGCTCCAGTTCCTCGCGGCGCAGTTCGGCCTCGATCCGGCGGTTTTCGGCGGTCAGCACCGCGCCTTCCGCCTCCATCTCCCGCTCAACCCGCTGGCCAAAGGCGCTTTCGGAGAACAGCCGCTCCGGCTGAATGGTGAGGATGCCGCTTTGCGGCAGCCCCAGCTGGTAACCGCGCCCCGGTTCCGGCGCCGGCTGCGCGGTGTCCTGCGCAACAGCGGGAGCAGCCCCGAAACAGGCCAGCGCCACGGCAAAACCGCGCGCTGCCCAACCGCCGGGAGCCTGCTGCCGCACCAGATCAGAACCTCGCCTGCAGGGTCAGATCGAAGGCCTGCTCCTCGTCAAAGTCCTCTTTCTTGAGGGCTTTGGAGAAGTTGAACCGCAGCGGTCCAAAGCCTGTGGTCCACAGGAGCGAGAAGCCGACAACGTGACGGAAGGACTGTTCGTTGCCGACGATCCGGTCGGTCGCCAGGGTGTTCACATCTTGCAACCCCCAGAGGCCGCCGACATCATAGAACAGGGCGCCGCGCAGCCCAAGTTCTTCCGGCAGGCCCAGCGGGAACTCCGCATCGAAGCGCGCAACCGCGTAATAGTTGCCGCCCAGGAAGTCATTGTAGTTGCCTCCGTTCGGATTGCCAGAACCCTGGTCCCGCGGTCCGATACCGCCGGGTTCAAACCCCCGGATCACAGAGGGGGTCAGAACAAAACGGTCAATGGTGCGGCTGTTGCCGCCGCCCTCCCATTGGAACGCACCTGCTTCCAGGGTCGCGCGAAGGGTGACCTCCTCATTCCAGATGCGGCGCTGCGCAACAAGCTTGGTGGTTGCCTTTATGTATTCGGAATCGCCGCCAAGCCCGGCGTAGTCGGCGCCGATCTCGACCAGGAAGCCGGCATTCGGATCAAGGCCGGTCAAACGGCTGTCGTACCGGTAGGTGACACCGAAGGCGCTGGAATTCAGCTCTCCCTGCGCGATTTCGCTACGGATGACCGGGCCAGCCAGATTCTGGTTGGTGTCATCATCATCGAACAGCATCTCGTCCGAGTCCCACGTGTAGCGGACCTGCAGCGACGAATCCTCGCCCGTGTTGAAGGTCAGCGCCGGGCGGAAGAAGACGCGTTTGGTCTTGTACTCCGAGAAGCTGGAATCGGTTTCGTTCAGCCCCAGGTCCAGGTCGAACTTCAGCTCCCGGCCCAGCAGATAGGGTTCGGTGAAGCCCAGGACGTAGGAATCCGATTCCGTCGCCGTCGCGATATTGAACGACAGCCGCTGGCCGCGGCCCAGGAAGTTGTTTTCGGTCAGACCGACGCTGACCCCGAAACCATCGGTAACCGAGTAGGCGCCGCCGAGGTTCAGCGAACCGGTCGGCTGTTCCTCGACGTCCACGTCGACAATGACCTGATCCGAAGAGCTGCCCTCGCGGGTCTCGACATCGGCATTGGCAAAGTAGCCCAGAGCCCGGATCCGCTCGGCGCTGTTGCGGATCGAGCGCGGGTTGAACGGGTCGCCTTCGACAGACCGGAACTGCTGGCGGATAACCCGGTCCAGCGTGGTGGTGTTGCCTTCGATGTCGATCCGCTCAACGAAGACACGCGGCCCGCGGGTCAGCACGAATTCGATATCCAGGGTCAGGTTCCGTTCGTTGCGGGTAACCCGCGGTTCGACCCGCAGAAAGTCGATCTCGTTGCGGACGGCCAGACCTTCCATCCGGTCGATCGCGTTTTCGACCAGGGTCGGCGAATAGACCACACCGGGACGGATTTTCAGGGTGGACTGGAACAGGTCGGCGTCGGCTTCCGGCATTTCGCTGGTCACCGTGATGTTGCCGAAGCGGAACTGCTGGCCCTCGGTCACATCCACCACAAGGAACACCGCGTCACGCTCCTGCGTGACTTCGGCGTTGGCGCTGTTGACGCGGAAATCCACATAGCCGCGCGACAGGTAGAAATCACGCAGCACCTGCTTGTCGAATTCCAGACGGTCTTCGATCAGCGTGTCGGAGCGGATGAAGGTGCGCAGCAGACCGGCCTGCTTGGTTTCCAGGATCCGCCGCAGGCGGCGGTCGGAATAGACCCGGTTGCCGGTGAACGACACGCGCTCCACCTCGATGGTTTCGCCTTCCGAAATCTCGAACACCAGGTCGACGCGGTTATTGCTGCGGCGGATGATGCGCGGGGTCACGCGGGAGGCCAGACGGCCCTGCACGCTGTAGGCTTCGGCAATCAGCGCCGCGTCGCGCTCTGCCTGCGAGGGGCTGAACACCCGGCGCGGTGCGGACTCGATGATGTCGCTCAGCGCGTCGTCCTTGAGGCGGCGGTTGCCCTCGAAACTGATCTGGTTGATGGTCGGGAACTCGGTGACCTTGATCACCAGCGTGCTGCCGCGCGGCACGATTTCCACTGTTTCAAATACGCCACTGTCAAGAATGCGCTGATAGGCATCGTTCAGCTCGCCTGCGCTGACCGTCTGGCCGCGCTCAATGCCGGTATAGGCGACAACAGTGGAGGTCTGAATCCGCTGATTGCCCTCCACCTGAACCGAATTGAAGCGGTAGCTTTGCGCCTCCGCCGGCAGCGGCGCCAGCGCGTAACCCAGCGCAACTGCCAGAGAAATGGCAGAAACTTTCCGGTACAAGATATTGATGCCCGACTTACGCTCACCACAGGACTTGCCTGTAACTTTCCCCCAAACCATCTTTTTTACAACCCGATTATTATAGCAGCTTTGGCAAGTGCGTACCGGGTTTGAAAGCGCTTGTCAAAACTATCAGGGCGCATTCTGGCGGCAACCGGCGCGGCGGGCTTGCGCGCCGGTTGCGGGAATCACAACGTGGCGAGCCAGGTGCCTGCGGTCAGCGCGCCAACGATGGCAAATCCGGTCAGCGCCCGGTCCCAGTTCAGCCGCATCAGCAGGCCAAGGCCGCGGTAAGAGTGCGAGAGTGTCTGCATCGGTCATCCCCCAGTTTACGTTTGCGTCTCCGCGCGGCAGCGCTGTCGCAGCCTGCGCGAATTGATAAAACGTTAACGGGGGAATGTGGCGGCAGTTGGGCGGCACTGTGGCCGCCCCTTGGCGCTGCTGCCTGCCCGCTCAGCAGAACAGGTCGTTGCCAAGCGCAAACACCATCAGCGACAGCACGATGGCAATGCCAAGCGACATCAGCACCCGCACCGCCCGGTCGCTGGGCGGACGGCCCGCCACGGCCTCATAGGCGTAGAACATCAGGTGGCCGCCATCCAGCGCCGGCACCGGGAACAGGTTCAGCAGCCCCACCGCGGTGGACAGCACCGCAATGAAGCGGATGAAGCTTTCCGCCCCCTGGCTGGCCATCGCGCCGGAGGTTTCGGCAATGCCGATCGGCCCGGACAGGTTGCAGGTGCTGATGGCGCCGGTAATCATATGCTTCAGACCCGACAGGGACGTGCCGACCACCGCCCAGACCTGGTAAGCGCCCGCCGCCAGCGACTCGCCCAGCCCGGCCTTGTCGGTGGCCGGCTCAAACGCCAGCCCGCCAATAATGCCGATCCGCCAGCGGGTGGCAAAACCGCCGTCGGGCAGCGGTTCATCCGTGCGCCGCGGCGCCAGGGCCATCTCGACCGTTTCGCCGTCGCGCAGCACATCCAGCACCAGCACCTTGCCGTCCGCCGCTTCGACAAGCTCCTTCAGCTGATCAAAAGACACCAGCGATGTGCCGTCCACCGCGACGATCAGGTCATCCGGCTGCAGCCCGGCATCCGAAGCCGCGCTGCGCGGCACCACGCCGCGCACGTACGGCGGGTACAGATACGGGCCGCTGACGCTGAGTTCCGCGCCGTCGCGGCGCACCTGATAGTCCAGCGGCTGCTGCTGCGGCAGCGCCGTGCGGAAATCTTCCCAGGCTTCGGTGTCCAGATAGCTCGGCACCGGCAGGCCGCCTGCGGAGATCAGCTCATCCCCCTGCTGCAGACCGTTTTCAACACCGGCCATCGGCGCCATGTCCCCGACGGTCAGCGGATCGCGCATCACCCCCTGCGACATCGCCACGGCGGCAAAGATGATGGCCGACATCACGAAGTTGAACAAAGGGCCGGCCGCAACCGTTGCCGAGCGGGCCCACAGGGGCGCGCCATGCATGGTCCGGCGCAGCGCCGCCGGGTCCTCGGCGGCCGCCTGCATCGCCTCGGCATCCTTGCCAGAGGCCGCATCGGCATCGCCCAGAAACTTCACATAGCCGCCAAAAGGCAGCGCCGCGATCTGCCAGCGGGTGCCGTGCCTGTCCACCCGGCTCCAAAGCACCGGGCCGAACCCGAGGGAGAACACTTCTGCGTGAATGCCCGACCAGCGGCCGACGATGTAGTGGCCGTACTCATGCACAGCCACAATCACCGACAGCGCGACGACAAAGCTGGCGATCGTATAAAGAAAACCGCCAAACTGCGGGACAAAAGCCAAAATGTCCAAAGATCTACCCTATTTGTTTTTCTGCGGCCCTGGCAGCCTCTTGCCGTGCGAGATGGTCAACCCGGGTCACGTTATCAAGTGTCATTGCAGCATCAATCAGGCTGCTCTCTGCCGCGAAACGCTCCAGCACGGCTTCGGTTACTGCCGCCATGCCGGTGAAACGGATGCGGCCTGCGATGAACGCGTCCAGCGCCTGTTCCTTGGCAGCATTGAAGGCCGCGCCCATCATGCCGCCGCGCTCCATCACCTCATAGGCCAGCCGCAGCGCCGGATAGCGGGCGGGGTCCGGGGCGCGGAAGTTCAGCTGACCGATGCGGGCGAGGTCCAGCCGCTCTACCGGCAGGTGCTGGCGGTCCGGCCAATGCAGCGCATAGCCGATGGCGTGCCGCATGTCGGCGGCCCCCAGATGCGCCATCAGCGCCCCGTCGTTGAAGCCGACCAGCGCATGAACCAGGGATTCGGGATGCACCAGCACTTCGATCTGATCCGGGCGGACGCCAAAGTATTCCCGGGTTTCAATGACTTCCAGCGCCTTGTTGAACATCGATGCGCTGTCGATGGTAATCCGCTGCCCCATGTCCCAGTTGGGGTGCGAGGACGCCTGCGCCAGGGTTGCCTTGGGCAGATCCTCCAGCGGCCAATCGCGGAACGCGCCGCCGGAGGCGGTGATGACGATCCGCTCGACGGCTTCGATGTCCTCGCCCACCAGCCCCTGAAACACCGCCGAATGCTCGCTGTCCACCGGCAGCAGCCGGGCGCCGTGCTTCTCGGCCGTCTCCAGCAGCAGCCGGCCCGCGCAGACCAGCGATTCCTTGTTGGCCAGCGCCAGGGTGGTGCCGTGTTTCAGCGCCTCCAGCCCCGGCGCCAGACCGGCCGCGCCGACGATGGCCGACATGATCCAGTCCGCCGGGCGCGCCGCCGCCTCGACCAGGGCCGCCTGCCCGGCGGCCGCCTCCACGCCGGAGCCTGCCAGCGCCGCCCGCAGATCCGGCAGGCGGTCGTCATAGGCGGTAACGGCCACATCCGCCTGCAGCGCAATGGCATCCTCTGCCAGCCGCGCGATATTCGCGCCGCCGGTCAGGGCCACCACGTCATAGGCACCCGGCGCGCGCCGGATCAGGTCGATGGTGTTCTGCCCAATCGACCCGGTGGCGCCGAAAATCGAAACTTTCCGCATAATTCTTCCTGCCTGGTTATCCCCAGATGGCGGTCACGGCCAGGAACATGGCCGCAGCGCCCAGCATTCCGTCGAACCGGTCGAACAGCCCGCCGTGGCCCGGAATCAGCGCGCTGGAATCCTTGACGCCCATCTTCCGTTTCAGCGCGCTTTCTGCGACATCGCCAGCCTGGCTGGCCATCGACAGCAGCACCGACAGCACCACGATGCCAAAGCCCAGACCCTCTTGCGCGGTAAAGACCGCCCCCACCAGCGCAGCGGCCAGCCAGCCGGCGGCGGTGCCGCTCCAGGTTTTCTTGGGGCTGACCCGCGGCCAGAACTTGGGCCCGCCAATGGCCTTGCCCGCGAAGTAGCCCGCCACATCGGTCGCCACCACGACGCCAATGAGCCACAGCATCCATTCGATCCCCATCTGGCCGCGCAGCCAGATAAAGCCAAAGCCGGCAAACAGCACCCAGATCGCGCAGCCGGAGAAATAATGGCGGTTGCGATCGAACTGGCTGAACCCGGCCGCAACCGGCGCCGCCAGCAAGGGCACCACCCAGATCACCGGCAAGAGGGACGCCAGCAGAACCGCCGCGGCAGAAACCGCGCCGAGCTGCAGCGCAAGGCCGCCGCGGTCCGACGCCAGCATCCGCACCAGTTCCCAGATCATGCCGCCGCAGCACAGCGCGATCACCGCATCAAACACCAGACCGCCGGCCCAGACGGCATAGCCGCCCGCCAGGACCATCACGATGGCCGACAGAACCCGCGGCAGAAGGTCGGCCCAGCGGCCCCTGTCAGCGCTCATGTCTTGACAGCCCCGAACCGGCGCTCGCGGCGGCCATAGCTGCCGCACAGCCGCGCCAGTTCCTCAGCCGTGAAATCCGGCCACAGGGTGTCGATGAACTCATACTCCGCATAGGCCGACTGCCATAGCAGGAAGTTCGAAATCCGCGCCTCGCCGCTGGTGCGGATCACCAGATCCGGGTCCGGCAGCACGTGGGTGTCCAGATAGCGCGGCAGGGTTTCCTCATCGACCTTTTCCGGGTCCAGGCGGCCCTCGGCCACATCCCGCGCCAGCCGCTTGGTGGCGCGGGCCACCTCGTCGCGGCCGCCATAGTTCAGCGCGATGGTCAGCTGGGTGCCGCTGTTGCCTTCGGTCTTGCGCTCCAGCTTGTCCATCAGGTCAATCAGCTTGGCGTCCAGCCGCACCCGGTCGCCGATAAAGCGCACCCGGACGTTCTTTTCCGCCAAGGCATTCATTTCCTTGGAGATATAGCGGCGGAACAGGCTCATCAGACCGGCGACTTCGGTCTGCGTGCGCTTCCAGTTCTCGGTCGAGAAGGCAAAGATGGTCAGGTATTCGACGCCCAGACCTGGGCAGCACTCGACAACTTCACGAACCCGGCGCGCGCCGGCATGGTGGCCGAACAGCCGCGGCCGCCCGCGGGCCTGCGCCCAGCGGCCATTGCCGTCCATGATGATGGCCACATGGCGCGGGCCGGAGCGGGCCGCCGGAACCGGTCCGGCGGGGCTCATCTGCGGATTTGCATCTCCCGGCATAATGCGCCGTCAGACCTGCATGATCTCGGCTTGCTTGGTCTCAAGCGCCTCGTCCACATGCTTGATCATCTTGTCGGTCAGCTCCTGCACCTCGGCTTCCCAGAACTTCTGATCGTCTTCCGACATGCCGTCGGTCTTGGCCTTCTTGATCTGGTCCATGCCGTCGCGGCGGACATTGCGGATCGACACGCGGGCGTGCTCGGCGTACTGGCCGGCCACCTTGGTCAGCTCGCGGCGGCGTTCCTCGTTCAGCTCCGGGATCGGCAGCATGATGATGGTGCCGTTGAGCTGCGGGTTGATGCCCAGGCCGGATTCGCGGATCGCCTTTTCCACCTTTCCGACCAGGCCCTTGTCCCAGACGTTGATGGTGACCATGCGCGGCTCCGGCACGTTGACGGTGCCGACCTGGTTGATCGGCGTCATCGCGCCATAGGCATCCACCATCACCGGCTCCAGCATCGAGGCCGAGGCCCGGCCGGTGCGCAGGGAGGCAAATTCGGTGCGCAGATTGGCCATGGCGCCATCCATGCGGCGTTTCAGATCGTCGGTATCCAGTTCAAATTCATCAGACATGCTGCTCTCTCCCCTTATCTGAGGCGGTCTTCACTTGGCTCATAAGCCATTGGAAGGCTGATGTATAGCGATCATGGGGAGGATTTGCCGCAACTTCCCGCCCAAAGCGGAGCCCCGGCGCCTGCTCCCGCATACCTCCAAATAGCCCGCCCGCCGCGTTTTTCCTGCGATTGCTGCGGCGGCGCGCGGGCAGAATGCGGCCTGCTGGAGCCTGGGCGCAGAGGGTAATTGGCGGCAGGATAAAAAACGCGGGCCAAATCGCTGGCCCGCGTCCGGATTTCATCAAGGCTGCGGGCGCTTAGCCCTGGACCTTGGTGTAGGTCCCCTTGCCCGACAGAATACCGCGGAAGCCGCCCGGCTCATCCAGCGGGAACACGATCAGCGGCAGGTTGTTGTCGCGCGCCAGGGCAATAGCGGAGGCATCCATTACCTTCAGCCGCTTGGCAAAGACATCATCATAGCTGATTTCATCATACCGCACCGCATCGGGGTGCACCTTGGGGTCCTTGTCATAGACACCGTCGACGCCGTTCTTGCCCATGAAGATCGCCTCGCAGGCCATCTCGTTGGCGCGCAGGGTCGCGGCGGTGTCGGTGGTGAAATAGGGGTTGCCGGTTCCGGCCGCAAAGATGCAGACCCGCTTCTTCTCCAAGTGGCGCACGGCGCGGCGGCGGATATAGGGTTCCGCCACTTCATCCATGCGGATCGCCGAGATCACCCGGGTGAAGACGCCCATGCCCTCCAGCGCCGACTGCATCGCCAGCGCGTTCATCACCGTGGCCAGCATCCCCATGTAGTCGGCGGTGGTGCGTTCCATCCCCTGGGCCGAGCCAGAGAGGCCGCGGAAGATGTTGCCGCCGCCGATCACCATGCAGATCTCGACCCCCATGTCGCGCACCGATTTCACCTCGCGGGCGATGCGCTGCACGGTCGGCGGGTGCAGGCCGAACCCCTGGTCGCCCATCAATGCCTCGCCGGAAATTTTCAGCATGACGCGTTTATAGGCGGCGGCCGGATCCAGATCCGGCTTGTCTTGCGGTTGAGGCATGTTGCGCTCCAGAAGATGTGAGGGTTAATTTGCGCGCAAAATGGAGTAATTCGCTGCCGGTTTCAATCCGCGCAGCGCGGTTTCCGCCGAGAATTGCGGAACCGGCCTTGGAAACGGACCGCACCCGCATGACCCTGCCCGACACCGACCCGGATTTGCCTGTGCTGATTGCAGGCCCCACCGCCTCCGGGAAATCCGCGCTGGCGCTGGAAATTGCCGCGCGCCAGGGTGGTGTTATCGTCAACGCCGACGCCAGCCAGCTTTATGACTGCTGGCGGGTGATCACCGCCCGCCCCTCGCCTGAGGAGGAGGCCCGGGCGCCGCACGCGCTGTACGGCCATGTGGCCTATGACGCCGAATATTCCGCCGGCCATTGGCTGCGCGAGGTGCTGCCGCTGCTGGACGGGCCGGAGCGGCCGATTATCGTCGGCGGCACCGGCCTGTACTTTACCGCCCTGACCGAAGGCATGGCCGACATCCCGCCCACACCGGCCGCAGTGCGGGCAGAAGGCGACGCCCTGCCGCTGGAGGTGCTCCGGGCAGAGCTGGACCCCAAAACCGCCAGCCGCATCGACCTGCAGAACCGTGCCCGGGTGCAGCGCGCCTGGGAGGTGCTGAAGGCCACCGGGCGGCCGCTGGCCAGCTGGCAGGACGACACCCCTGCCCCGGCGCTGCCGCTGTCCCGCTGCACCGCAATGGTGCTGAACTCCGGTAAGGACTGGCTGGAGGCCCGCATCCGCAAACGGTTCGGCCTGATGCTGGATCAGGGCGCAATGGCGGAGATTGAGGCGATGCAGGACCGCTACGACCCCGCCCTGCCCTCCTGCAAGGCGATCGGCGTGCCGGAGCTGATGGGCTATGCCCGGGGGCAGCTTACGCTGGCAGAAGCCGAAGAGCGCGCCGCCATCGCCACCCGTCGGTTTGCCAAGCGCCAGCGCAGCTGGTTCCGCGCCCGGATGAAGGACTGGCACCAGGTGGCACTGCCCTAGCCGGGCGCCGCCAACGCGGCGGTTCAGTAAAACCCAAATCAATTTCCGCTTCACTCGGCGGAAACTTGCCAGAATCAGCGTTTTCTGGCCTGTTGCGGCAAATCTTTTTTATGCCCAAGGCAACAGATGCCATTTGATCCAGACTTCTCCGCGGACATTCACGCCGCCCCGTTGGCCAGCCTGAGCCCGGACGGCGCCTGGCAAACCGCCCTGTCGCACAGCCGCAGCGACCACCTGCTGATCTGGATCACCCGCGGACAGGGCCGCATGTGCCTCAATGGCGGGCAGCGCGGGTTCGGACCGCACAGCGCCATCTTCATCCCGGCCGACACGCTGTGGTCCGCCGAATTCTCCCGCCAGTGCCTGGGTCACGTGCTGACAGTGACCGGCCCGCTGCTGCCGCCCTTTCCCGCATCGTCCTGCCATAAGCGCGTCACCAGCCTGCAGGAGCAAACCCGGCTGACCAGCTTGTTCGAGGCAATCAGCCGCGAGCAGTCGGCCCAGGCGCCGTTCTGGCGCCGCGCCGTGCAGGCGCATTGCGAACTGGCCGCCATTTCCCTGCGCCGCCAGCCGGACCCCGGCGGCCGGGCCGCGCGGCAGACGGCGGCGCAGCGCTTGTGCCTGGCCTATTGCCAGCAGGTGGCCGGGTTGCAGGACCGGCAGGCGACCATGGCGGACCATGCCGCAGCGCTGAAGGTGACACCGACACACCTGACCCGGGTCTGCAAGGCCGAAACCGGCAAGACCGCCGCCGCGCTGCTGACCGAGCGTCAGCTGCATTCCGCCCGCAGCCTGCTGATCGCCTCTGACCTGCCCATCCGCGATATCGCCAGCCAGCTGGGCTTCGGAAGCGCCGCCTATTTCACCAGGTTCATCACCCAGCACACCGGCCAGCCCCCCAGCGCCCTGCGCAAAACGGCACGCGCGAAATCCCAATAGGTTGATTCGCCAGCAGATTCTTGCATCTTTGGCGCTTGGCGCTGGAATCCGCCCCCGTACTGGGCAGTTTTGAACAGTATGCCGCCGCATGCCCTTTCCATTCATGAAAACGACGCCGCAAATGTCGTATTTATGCGGTGAAACGGCGAAACAGTGCATTGACGAAAGAGCATATCTCTGCCCGAATACAGCTATGGGGAAACTTTAATCCAAAACGCGCTTCACAAGGCGCTCAGCAAGCCGCTGAGCCGATAGGCGTTTCGCAAGATAATTAAGATCAAACGCTACAACAGGGAGACCTAGATGACCAAAGACACCATCAACGGAGCACCGGTGCATTGGGCCGCCAAAATGCATGCCAAGGAAGTGTTCGAAGGCAAGCTCGACCGCCGCGAATTCCTGACCCGCGCAACCGCGCTGGGGGTCACCGCAACCGCAGCCTATGGCATGATCGGCATGACGGCGCCGGCCAAGGCCGCCGAGGGCATGCAGGACGGCGGCACCCTGCGCGTGCAGATGAGCGTGCGCCCGCTGAAGGACCCGCGCACCTATGACTGGTCGGAAATGGGCAACCAGACCCGCGGCACCCTGGAATACCTGGTTGAGTACAACAACGACGGCTCGTTCAGCCCGATGCTGCTGGAAAGCTGGGAAATCAACGAAGACGCCACCGTTTACACGCTGAATGTCCGTCAGGGCGTCAAGTGGAACAACGGCGACGACTTCACCGCCGAGGACGTGGCCCGCAACATCGAAGGCTGGTGCGACAAGTCGGTTGAGGGCAACTCCATGGCCGGCCGTTTCGGCACCCTGATCGACGAGGCCTCCGGCAAGGCCGTGGAGGGCGGCATCGAAGTGATCGACGGCCATACCGTGAGGCTGAACCTGCCGTCCTCAGACATCTCGCTGATTGCCGGCATGTCCGACTATCCGGCGGCCGTCGTGCACTCCAGCTACCAGAACGACGACTTCCTCTCCAACGTGGGCACCGGCCCGTACCTGCTGAGCGAGCTGGAAGTGGGTGTGAAGGCCACGCTGGAACGCAACGCCGATCACGCCTGGTGGGGCGAGTCCGTCTTTGGCAAGCCCGCCCTGGACCGCATCGAATACATCGACTTCGGCACCGACCCGTCGTCATGGATGGCGGCGCTGGAATCCGACGAAGTCGATATGCTGCATGAATCCGTGGGCGAATTCATCGACGTTCTGGACGGCCTTGGCTATCAGAAATCCGAGGTTGTCACCATGGCAACCCTGGTGATCCGCCCGAACCAGCTGGCGGAAATCGACGGCAAGAAACCCTACGCCGACAAACGCGTCCGCAAGGCCATCCAGATGGCCGTGGACAACGCTGTCTGCCTGGAGCTGGGCTATGGCGGCCGCGGCGAGCCGGCCGAAAACCACCATGTCGGCCCGATCCACCCGGAATACGCGGAACTGCCGCCGCTGCAGGCCGATCCCGAAGCCGCCCGCGCGCTGATGGAAGAGGCCGGCATGATGGACTTTGAGCACGAACTGCTGTCCATCGACGACGACTGGCGCCGCAATACCACCGACGCGGTGGCAGCGCAGATGCGCGATGCCGGGTTCAAGGTGAAGCGGACGGTTCTGCCGGGCTCGACCTTCTGGAACGACTGGGTGAAGTATCCGTTCAGCTCCACCAACTGGAACCACCGTCCGCTGGGCGTTCAGATCTGGGCGCTGGCCTATAAATCGGGTGAGGCATGGAACGAATTCGGCTGGTCCAACCCCGAGTTCGACGCGCTGCTGACCGAAGCGCTGTCCATCGCCGACGCCGACAAGCGCCGCGAGATCGCCAAGAAGGGCGAGATGCTGATCCAGGAGGAAGGCGTCACCATCCAGCCCTACTGGCGCTCGCTGTACCGCCATCTGCGTGAAGGCGTCGCCGGAGCCGACATGCACATCGCGTTTGAGCATCACCACTACAAGTGGGGCTGGGCCGCCTGAAAGGCGCCCCGGACCGCTCCGGCCTCCTGCACCGCCCCGCCCGGGGCGGTGCGCTCCAGCTAAGACGATAAGAGACCCGCGCCTGCAACCGGGTCCGATCCGCCAGACTGACAGGGGACCCCATGGGACTTTTCATTCTCCGACGCTCGGGCGTGATGCTGCTGACGGCCCTGTGCCTGACGTTCATCGTGTTTTTCCTGACGAACCTCTACCCGAACCTCGAAAAACTCGCCAAGACCCAGGGCAATTTCCGGATGTCGGACGAAGCTGTGGCCAGCTGGCTGGACGCCAACGGCTATGGCGGCTCCATGGTCTCGAAGTACGGCCAGTGGCTCGGCGTGCTGCCGGGCTGGACCCGGGAAACCGAAAAAGGCGTGACCGGCCGCTGCATCACCGGCACCGCCAGTGCCGAACAGGCCGCCGAAGCGCCAACCTTCTGCGGCATTCTGCAGGGCGACTGGGGCTATTCCACACGGTTCAAGGATGAAGTCTCCGACATCATCTCCGAACGTCTCGGCAACACCGGGCTGCTGATGTTCTGGGTGCTGATGCTGATGGTGCCCTCGGCGCTGCTGATCGGCGTTCTGGCCGGGATGCGCGAGGGCACGGCCACCGACCGCACCCTGTCCACCGCGTCGATCCTGACCACGGCGACGCCGGAATATGTCTCCGGCGTGATCTTCATCGCTGTCTTCACCTCCTCCACAGTCGGGCTGAAATGGTTCAAGGGCACCGCCACCTCGGCGATGGACAACCCGAATTTCGAAAACTTCTTCCTGCCGGTGCTGACCATTGCGCTCTACGGCATGGGATACATTGCCCGGATGACCCGCGCCTCGATGACCGAAGTGATGACCGCGCAATATATCCGCACCGCGCGCCTCAAGGGGGTGAGCTTTCACAACATCGTTCTGAAGCATGCGCTGAGGAACGCGCTGATCGCCCCCTTCACCGTCATCATGCTGCAGTTCCCCTGGCTGCTGAACGGCGTGGTGATCGTCGAGACCCTGTTCAACTACAAGGGCTTCGGCTGGGTTCTGGTGGAAGCGGCGGGCAACAACGACATCGAACTGCTGCTGGCCGTCTCCGTGGTCTCAGTTGTCGTGGTGCTGGTCACTCAGCTGATTTCCGACATCGGCTATGTGTACCTGAACCCGCGTATCCGGATCTCTTGAGGAAGGCAGCTGAGCATGGAACCCCTTGGTTTTTTTGAAATCGCCCTGCGGATCATCTACCAGCTGTCGCCGGTCTGGATTTCGATGGTGATCCTGTTTGCCCTCTCGATCGGCTTCAAGCGGCGGCTGGGCCTGTACGGCAAGCTGTTTGACAGCCCCATCGGCATGATCGGCTTTGCGCTGGTGATGTTCTGGGTGTTCACCGGCATCTACGGCGCCATGGACATGATCGTCACCCACGACCCGCTGTCCCAGGTCTCGGGCATGAAGAACAAGCTGCCCGGCACCCCGGTGCCCGGCGCCGGCGAAGGCGAATACCCGTACTATCTGCTGGGTGGCGACAACCTGGCCCGCGATGTCTTCAGCCGCCTGGTAAAAGGCGCCTGGGAAGTCATCAAGATCGCCCCGATGGCCGCGGTTTTTGCCTTTATGGTCGGCATCACCCTGGGCCTGCCCGCGGGCTATTACGGCGGCAAGCTGGACACGTTCCTGTCCTTTGCGGCGAACCTGATCCTGGCGTTCCCGGTGATCCTGCTGTTCTACCTGCTGGTGACGCCCGAGATCGTGGCCACCGGCGTGCCGAACTATATGGCGATCGTTCTGTTCATCTTCCCGATCATCTTTGTCGGGGTGCTGCTGAATTCGCGCTATTACACCCGCCCCAAGCTGCGCAACTGGCTGCTGCCGGTCGTGCTTGGCACCATCATCTGGTTCTACCTGCAGCTGGTCTCCAATGGCGGCTACCTGATCAACACGCCGGAATATGCCATCTGGGGCCTGCCCCGGGCGATGGATATGTTCGACATCCCCGGCGGCATCCTGGTGGTGTTCGTGTCGGTGGTCTTCGTCAACTCGCCCACGGTGTTCCGCATCGTGCGCGGCCTGACCCTGGACATCAAAACCCGCGACTATGTGGCTGCCGCCCAGACCCGCGGCGAGGGCCCCTGGTACATCATGCTGTGGGAGATCCTGCCCAACGCCCGCGGGCCGCTGATCGTCGATTTCTGCCTGCGCATCGGCTATACCACCATCCTCCTGGGCACCTTGGGCTTCTTCGGCCTTGGCCTGCCGCCGGAAAGCCCGGACTGGGGCTCGACCATCAATGACGGGCGCAAGCTGTTGTCGATCTACCTGCACCCGGCCCTGCCGCCCGCCTTCGCGCTCCTGACGCTGGTTCTGGGGTTGAACCTGCTGGCCGACGGCCTGCGCGAAGAGAGCCTGAAAGACTGATCCGAACCGGCGGGACCGGGGGCCAGCCCCCGGACCCCCGGGATATTTGAGGCCAGAAGAAAGCGATCCGGTTCCTTCCAGCCTCAACAGGGAGACGAAAACATGACCAAAATGGCAGACTATAACGGCCCGATCCTGGAAATTGACAAACTGTCGATCTCCTTTTTCACCCGGCTGCGCGAAATCCCCGCGGTGATGGACTTCTCCGTGGCGGTGCAGCCGGGCGAGGCCGTGGGCCTGGTCGGCGAAAGCGGCTGCGGCAAATCCACTGTGGCGCTGGGGGTGATGCAGGACCTGGGCAAGAACGGCCGCATTGTCGGCGGCACCATCAAGTTCAAGGGCCGCGATCTGAGCGAGATGAGCGCCGAGGAGCTGCGCGGCATCCGCGGCAACGAGATCGCGATGATCTATCAGGAGCCGATGGCCTCGCTCAACCCGGCGATGAGGATCGGCAAGCAACTGATGGAAGTGCCGGTGATCCACGAGGGCGTCAGCGAAAAGGAAGCCTATCAGCGCGCCCTTGAGGTGGTCACAGACGTGCGCCTGCCCGACCCGGAGCGGATTCTGAACTCCTTCCCACACCAGCTGTCGGGCGGCCAGCAGCAGCGCATCGTGATTGCAATGGCGCTGATGTCGAAACCCTCGCTGCTGATCCTGGATGAGCCCACCACCGCGCTGGACGTGACGGTGGAGGCCGCAGTGGTCGAGCTGGTCAAGGACCTGGGCAAGAAATACGGCACCTCGATGCTGTTCATCAGCCACAACCTCGGCCTGGTGCTGGAGACCTGCGACCGTATCTGCGTGATGTATTCCGGCGAGGCGGTGGAGCGCGGCTCGATCCACGATGTCTTTGACGAGATGCAGCACCCCTATACCCAGGCACTGTTCCGCTCGATCCCGCTGCCCGGCGCCGACAAGAATGCGCGCCCCCTGGTGGCGATCCCGGGCAACTTCCCCCTGCCCCACGAGCGCCCGCCCGGCTGCAACTTCGGCCCCCGCTGCGACTATTTCGAGGAGGGCCGCTGCGACGCGGACCGGGTGATCCCGATGGCGCCGGTGCATGGAAACGACCGGCATGAAACCCGCTGTCTGCGGTTCGAGGAAATTGACTGGAACGCGCCGCTGACCCTAGCGGATCAGAAAGAGAAGATGCCACCCGGCAAGGTGATCCTGAAGATGGAGAACCTCAAGAAATATTATGAGGTTGCCGCCAATGCGCTGTTCGGCGGCGGCGAAAAGAAGGTGGTGAAGGCCAACGAGACGCTGAGCTTCGAGGCGCGCGAATCCGAAACCCTCGCCATCGTCGGCGAATCCGGCTGCGGCAAATCCACCTTTGCCAAAGTGCTGATGGGGCTGGAAACCGCAACCGAGGGCCAGATCCTGCTGGACAACCGCAACATCGAGCAGATCCCGATCGAGGAGCGCGACACCAAGACGATCTCCGACGTGCAGATGGTGTTCCAGAACCCGTTCGACACGCTGAACCCGTCGATGACCGTCGGCCGCCAGATCATGCGGGCGCTGGAGATTTTCGGTGTCGGCGGGTCCGAGGCCGAACGGCGCCGCAGGATGCTGGAGCTTCTGGACTTGGTGAAGCTGCCGCGCGCCTTTGCCGACCGGATGCCGCGGCAGCTGTCCGGCGGCCAAAAGCAGCGCGTCGGCATCGCCCGTGCCTTTGCCGGCGGCGCCCGCATCGTGGTAGCGGACGAACCCGTCTCGGCGCTGGACGTGTCGGTGCAGGCTGCCGTCACCGACCTGTTGATGGAGATCCAGCGCAAGGAAAAGACCACGCTTCTGTTCATCTCGCACGACCTGTCAATCGTGCGCTACCTGTCGGACCGGGTGATGGTGATGTATCTCGGCCATGTGGTGGAGCTGGGCACCACCGATCAGGTCTTTGCGCCGCCTTACCACCCCTACACCGAGGCCTTGCTGTCGGCGGTGCCGATTGCCGACACCTCGGTCGTGAAGGAGCACATCGTGCTGGAGGGCGATATCCCCTCGGCCATGAACCCGCCGCCGGGCTGCCCGTTCCAGACCCGCTGCCGCTGGAAGTCCGAAGTGCCGGGCGGTTTGTGCGAACGCGAGGTGCCGCCGGTGCGCCAGCTGGGCGGCGGCCATCAGGTCAAGTGCCACCTGAGCGACGAGGTGCTGGAACGGATGAAACCGGTGATCAAGGTCGCTGCGGAGTAAACTCCGGCGGCAGGTGCCGTGCATAAAACAGCGCCGCGGCCTGGGCTCAGGCGGCGGCGCTTTCTGTTGCGGCAGACCGCAACCCGGTCCCCGGCAGAGCCGCGTTCAGGCGGCGTCCGGCACCAGCCTGCCGGTTTTGGCGGCATTCCGGTCCCATTGCTGCCACTGGTCAATCCACGCCTGCCCGCCCAGGGCCTCCTTGAGCGGCTCCAGCTGCGCTTCATACCGCCGCCATTTTTCCAGCCCCGCGGTATTGATGCTGTCGCGCACCTGCATCAGCGAGGCCGTCCGCACGGCGCGTGTGTTCTGTTCCGGGGAGAGGCAGTCCTCCTCCCACTCCAGGCCTGCATGCTGCAGGACGGACCGGATCTGCGCTTCGGGCCCGGTCACCAGCGCCTCGAAGGATTGCACCCGCAGCGTCTCTCCCAGCTTTGCCTGGTAGTCGAGAAGTGAACCGTACACGCAGCGGGTCATATGGCCGATCCACTCCAGCCGGGAGGAATACCAGTGGCCGGCCCCGAAGTTCATGGTGAAAATCGACAGCCCGGCGTCCAGAGGGTGGCGCGACAGGAACAGGAACCTGGCGTTGGGGAGCAGGAAGTGCGCCAGCCCCATTTCAAAACAATTGAGCGGCATCTTGTCGACCACAACCGCAGCATCCGGTCTGCCCATGGGAAAGGCGTTGTGCAGAAACAGCGTGCGGAACTGCTCCAATTCTTCACGGCCTAGCCGCCCCAGCCAGTTCCACCAGCCGGTATCGCCATACCGCCCGGCTGCATACCGGCGCACCGCGGCCGCGGTTTTGGACAGCGCCTCGCTCTCGCCGATGCTGTCGATTTGCGAGTGCCGCGTCAGGCAGGTTTCCAGCAGCGTTGTGCCGCTGCGCGGCAAACCGGTCACAAACAGCATACGGGGCGCGTCAGCAGCCTCGCCGCAGGCGGAACCGGTCCAGTCCGCCGCCAGTTGCGCGTGCAGCCGCGCGTCCTGGAAGGCGTGATCATAGCCGGTTTCGGTCAGGGCGTTGGCCTGGGCATAGTGGTCAAACGCGGTTGCCGGGGCGCCGGCCCGGTCCTCAATCACGCCCAGTGCGAAATGCGACAGGATCCGGTCGCGCTGAGAAGCACCGGTGTTCTGCACCGCCGCCCGCAACCGGGCGGCTGCGCTGCTATCGCTGGCGAAAGGTTCCAGCCGGTTCCGGGCCGCAAGCAGCCCCACGTCGCCCGGAGCCTGGCTGAGAGCCTGCTCAAACGCCTGCACGGCCCCGGCCTTGTCGCCGCTGGTGGCCCGGACGGCCGCAAGTTTGCCCCAGGCCTGCGGCAGTGCCGGATTGCTGTCCGCAAGCAGTTCAAGCAGCCGCACGGCGGTCTGGCTGTCCCCGATTTCCAGGTAGCAGGTGGCCGTGAGGTCCAGCACCCGGACATTCGACGGATCCTGCCGCAGCAAGACCAAAAGCAGCTGCAGTGCCTTGCCGTATTTCCCAGCCTTGGCCAGTTCACTGGCAGTCTCCAGAGCGCCGGCGCCGTGCTGCGCGGAAGTGTTATGCATTAAGGGCTGGTTCATCCTGGCTCCACGGTTTCCGCTGGTGCCGAGAACCATAGCGAAGCGCCGTGAAGATGCGGTAAACACACCGCGCGCCCCCCCCCTAGGCAACGCAAAACCCCATGCGCGGCGCGGCGGCGGCGGCGCATGGGGTTCCACAGAACTCTCCCACGCCCGCAGGGGACGTTACGGTCAGCTCCAGAGAACCATCATGATCATCAGCAGGTTCATCGAGGCAAATTGCATCAGCCGCGGTGCCTGCTGCCCCTTGACGGCAGCAAACAGGGCGCCCGGCACCGACGCTGCCAGTCCGGCCAGCGCCAGGCTGCCGCCGATCGCGCCCGCCAGCCCGGTGCCCGGCCCCCAGGGTGAACCGGGCAGCACCATGCCCTTGAGACCCACGCCGATCACAAGCCCCGTCACCGCGCCAGCCAGGCTCAGGACGGCGCTGCGCGGCTGCCGCGGCTGCCGGCTGCCCAGAACGCTGTCGACCACTTTACGCGTGGGCACCGCGCTCGGCTGCCAGTCAACCCGGTCAATGCGGTCGTCGAAGCCGTTGATATACAATGCATTCCCTCCTGAACCTGCCGCCAGATTCACGAAAAATTAAGGCAAATGCATGACGTCCCGTTGGAGTTAACGGGGCATTAAGAATAGTTATCCACAGATTAACCCGCGGGCAAAGATAATCCAGGCCGCGCCCGTGCGGCCGCGCAGGCAGCCTTAGCTGCCCCAGATCTTCTTCACATAGTTCTGGGTTTCCTTGTAAGGCGGCACGCCGCCGTGTTTCACCACCGCGTCCGGCCCGGCGTTATAGGCCGCCAGCGCCAGCCGCCAGGAGCCGAACTTGCGAAACTGCCGCGCCAGGTAGCGGGCGCCGCCGTCCAGGTTCTGCTTCGGCACCGCCGGGTTGACCCCCAGCGCCCGCGCCGTGGCAGGCATCAGCTGCGCCAGCCCCAGCGCCCCCTTGTGCGATTTGGCATTCGGGTTCCAGTTGCTCTCCTGCTGCACCAGGCGCAGGAACAGGTCTTCGGGCACGCCATGCTGGCGGGCGGCATCGCGCGCCATGTCCAGATACTGCCCGCGGTACTTGCCGCTATACGGCAGCGTGCCCGCGGCAGAGGGGATCCCATAGGTCTGCGGCTGCAACCGGGCGGAGTTCTTGTACTGCGCCGCCGCGCGGCCATCCAGCACACGGGTATGGGCGGCGAACAGGTCCCGCCGGTTTTTCGTGCTAAGAACCTCGGCCGCCACTGGCTGCCCTGCCCCGACAACCGCGATCACCAACCCCGCAACGGCTTTGCGCATTTCCGCTGTCCTGATACTGTCCCACTGCGCGCAATATACCCAATGCGAAACAAAATTAAAGCAACACCGGCGCAAACCGCCGTAAATCCGGCCGCCGTGCTGCCGAAAGCATCCACAGATGCCTGCTTTTCACCCTGGTCATGGGGCTATACTGTCGCCGGAACGCAGCGGGGCCGGATTCGAGCCCTGCCGCTGCTGGACAAGACGATCAGAAACTAAAGGACGGAACCCTATGGCCGGCTCACTCAATAAAGTCATGCTTATCGGCAACCTGGGCCGCGACCCCGAGGTGCGCAGCTTCCAGAACGGCGGCAAGGTCTGCAACCTGCGCATTGCCACTTCGGAAACCTGGAAGGACCGCAACACCGGCGAGCGCCGCGAAAAGACCGAATGGCACTCCGTCGCGGTCTTCAGCGAAGGCCTGGTGCGGGTATGCGAGCAGTATCTGCGCAAGGGCTCCAAGGTCTATGTCGAAGGCCAGCTGCAGACCCGCAAGTGGCAGGACCAGAGCGGCCAGGACCGCTACTCGACCGAGATCGTGCTGCAAGGCTTCGGCTCCACCCTGACCATGCTTGACGGCCGCGGCGAAGGCGGCGGCGGCGGCGGCCAGGGCGGTGGCAGCTATGGCGGCGGCGGCCAGGGCGGCGGCTACGGCGGCGGCTATGACAGCGGGTCCCAAGGCGGCGGCAGCGGCGGCGGCAGTGGCGGCGGCTACGGCGGCGGCGCCTCCCACAATATAGACGACGACGAAATCCCCTTCTAAACGCGCGTCAGCAGAACCCAACAGCAAAGCCCCCAGGCCCCGAGCCTTGGGGGCTTTTCGAATTATCACCGTGCTTTTCGACGATTTAACGATTTGCGCAGGGGCGTTTTTCTTCCGGTGAACGGCCTGCCCCCCTCTTCAGCGCGGCCGCAGAATGCGCCTTCGGCCTGTCGGCTTCCATACTTTTCCCAATGAATCCAATCCCCTAATCTGCGCGCACCGCCCGGCCGCCTGCGGCCGCCGGTGCCGGTTCCAGGCGGCTTTGCCGCGTATCCTGCCCTGCCCTCAAAGTAGCCGAATATTAAGGGAGGTCCTGCATGGTGAGCACAACCAAAGCGATACATGTGCAACAAGGGTTCAAGTTATGGGTATGCGTTTTCTCCAGCACCTGTCGATAAAGGTGAAGATCACCATGCTGTTGGCGGCGCCGCTGCTTCTCAGCCTCTGGTTTGTGGGCAACAAACTGCTGGAGCTGTACGAGCGGGCACAGGTGAATACCACGCTGGCGGGTGAGCTGCTGGAAAGCACCAGCAGCCTGGTCCATACACTGCAGGTCGAGCGCGGGATGAGCGCCGGCTATCTCGGCGGGGACTCCACGGTGATGCCGGAGGCGCTGATTAAGATCCGGCAGCAGAATGACGAAGCAATGGCCGACTTTCTCACCCGTCTGGAGGGCGTCGACCGCGACGGCCTGAACAGCGAAGCCCTGCAGTCCATTCGCGTTGTGCAGACTGAGCTGGCCCGGAAAAAAGAGGTCCGCCAGCAAATCGCCAGCCGCTCTCTGCCAGTGCGCGCCGCGGTTGACTATTACACCGCGCTGAACACAGCGCTGATCCAGGCCGGGCTTTCCGTTGCACAAACAATCGACAACACCGGGATTGCGCAAAATGCGGTCGCCCTGTCGATTTTTCTGCGCGCCAAGGATGCGGCCGGGCTGGAGCGGGCTGCCGGTGCTGTGGGCTTTGCCAATGATTGGGCTCCGGTCAACTTCCAGAACTATGTTGCAGCCAATGAACGCTACAAAGAGCGGATGAGCCGCTACCTGGATTTTGCCACTACCGGCGACCGCAACGCTGTCGCGGAAATGAACGGGCTGCCGGAGGTCAAGAAGTTCAACGCGCTGCGTGAGGCGGTGCTGACCGGCGGCGACATTGCAGGCGAAACCTCAAAATCCTTCTTTGACACTGCGACCGGTCTTCTGAAGGTTCTGCGCAGCCGGGAAACCCAGCTGATTGCGGACCTGAAGGCCGGCATGGCCGCCTACGACACCAATAACAAGGTGGCGCTTACCCAAATGGCAATCTTTGCCGGGCTCTTGCTGGCCGGTGTCCTGATCCTCGGCCTGGTGATCGCGCGCGACATGACCAGCGGCCTGTCGGTTCTGAACAAGGCGTTGAAACAGCTCGCCAGCGGCGATGCCGACGCCGAAGTTTCCGGCGCCAGCCGCCGGGACGAGATCGGCGAGGTTGCCCGCAATGTGGTCGATCTGCGCACCGTGACTCAGCAGAAACAGGAGGAGGAAACCAGGGCCGAAAAGGAGCGCCGAGAGGAAATCCTGGGCGTGGCCCGCCGTATCGGCGCCGCCCTGATGGATCTTCAGAACAAGCGGCTGGACAACCCGATCAAGGAATTCTTCCCCGTCGAGTTCAAATCGATCCGGATGGACTTCAATGACTCTCTGAAAGCGCTGAGCGGAGCGGTCTCTTCCATCGGCGAACTGACCAGCAGCGTCGACGAAAGCACCAAGTCGATTGCCGAAGCGTCGATGGATCTGGCGCACCGCACCGAGGCGGAATCGGCGACGCTGGAAAAGACCACCCATGCGATGCGCGAGCTGACCGCCAGCGTGCAGCATTCAGCGGAAAACGCAGACCGTGCCGAACGGCTGGCCGACAGCGCCCAAAGCGGCGTTGCATCCTGCGACCAGGTGGTGAAGAACACCATCGTGGCGATGGACAAGCTGCAGGAGTCCTCGCAGGAAATCTCGCAGATCACCAAGGTGATCCAGGATATCGCCTTCCAGACCAACCTGCTGGCGCTGAATGCAGGTGTCGAGGCGGCGCGGGCCGGCGAAGCGGGCCGCGGCTTTGCGGTGGTCGCCAGCGAGGTGCGCATGCTGGCGCAGCGCTGTGCCGACGCGGTGCAGCAGATCGACGAACTGACCGCGCGCAGCTCCGAGCAGGTCAAGAACGGCGCCGCGCTTGTCGATCAGGCCGGCCAGGCAATGTCCAGCGTGAACGAGCAGGTCGGGGAGATTTCCAACCTGGTCGTTGAGATCGCCGGCAATATCAAGGAGCAGTCGGTGCAGATGGGCGACGTCAACACTGCCGTCGGAGAACTGGAAGTGATGGCGCAGCAGAATGCCGCCATGGCCGAGCAGACCACCGCCGCCACCACCTCCTTGTCCGAGCAGGCGCAGGAACTGCGGGAGCTTGTCACCCAGTTCACCGTGCCGCAGGCGTCCGGGCCGCTGGATGCGCTCCCCCGCCCGTCAAACGGGGCCGCGCCGCACAGGGCTATCGACTTTGACGACGACCGGACCGGCTATGACCCCGGCAGCGCCGCGGCCTGAGACGGTCCGCCGCCGCTGGCGGTAAAAAAATCAGGGCAGCCGCAACGGCTGCCCTGATTGCGTATCCTGTCTCAGCGGGCTCATCCCGCCGGTCAGGCTCCGGCGCTGCGCAGCACCGACAGCACTTGGTCCGGCGGCACGTCGCCAGTCACGAAGGCCTCGCCGATGCCGCGCGCCAGGATGAACCGCAGCTGGCCCGCGACCACCTTCTTGTCTTGGCCCATCAGCTCCAGCAGCGCCTCGGCGCCCGGCAGCTCGCCGGGGATATCCGCCAGATCGGTCTTCATCCCCATAGCCTTCAGATGCGCCCGCACCCGGCTCGGGTCCTCCTGCGAACACAGGCCCAGCTTCGCCGACAGCTCAAACGCCAGCGCGCAGCCGATGGCCACGCCTTCGCCGTGCAGCAGCCGGTCCGAATACCCGGTCGCCGCCTCCAGCGCGTGACAGAAGGTATGGCCGAGGTTCAGCAGCGCCCGGTCGCCCTGCTCGGTCTCGTCGCGCACCACGATATCCGCTTTCATCTGCACCGAGCGCGCCACCGCCTCGACCCGCGCCGCCACATCACCTTCGGCCAGCGCCGGGCCGTTGTCCTCGAGCCAGGCAAAGAATTCGGCATCTCCCAGCAGGCCGTATTTCACCACTTCGCCATAGCCGGACAGGAAATCGCGCGGCTGCAGCGTCTCCAGCACCGAAGTGTCGGCCAGCACCAGCGAGGGCTGATGGAAGGCGCCGATCAGGTTCTTGCCCTGCGGCGCGTTGATGCCGGTTTTGCCGCCGACCGAGCTGTCGACCTGGGCTAAAAGCGAGGTCGGGATCTGCACGAAGCGCACCCCGCGGCGCAGCACGGCGGCGGCGAACCCCGCCAGGTCGCCGATCACCCCGCCGCCAAAGGCGACAACCACGTCGCCCCGCTCCACCTTCTGCTCCAGAAGCCACTCCACCGACCGGGTGAATTGCGGCCAGCCCTTGGTCGCCTCGCCCGGCGGCAGCGCCAGCGCAGTCATTTCCACCCCGGCAGCCGCCAGCCCGGCACGCAAGGCGTCCAGATGCTTCTCCGCCACGGTCTCGTCGGTCAGCACCGCCACCTGCGGCCGTTTCAGCAGCGGCTTGATCCGCTCGCCTGCCTGCGCCAGCAGCCCGGGCCCGATCACCACGTCATAGGCGCGTTCGCCCAAGGGCACGTGAACCGTGCGTTCCATCATTTCCACTCCAGTACGTCGGGGCGTGCCTTCAAGGCGTCGAGCACGCGGTCAACCATGGTTTCGATCGCAGCCTGGCCGTCGGAGGCAACGGTCAGGTCGGCCTTGGCATAAAGCGGCACCCGCTGCTCGTACAGGCCCCTGAGCGTCGCATAGGGGTCGGCGGTGCGCAGCAGCGGCCGGGTGTCGCGGTGGCGGACCCGGTTCCACAGCACATCAAGGCCGGCATCCAGCCAGACAGAGACCCCCTTGGCGGTGATCACTTCGCGGTTTTCCTGCGCCAGGAAGGCGCCGCCGCCGGTCGACAGCACGCCGCGCTCCTCCTCCAGCAGGCGGGCAATCACCTGCCGCTCCTTCTGGCGGAAAAACGGCTCACCGTCGCGGGCGAAGATCTCCGGGATGGTCATGTTGGCAGCGGCCTCGATTTCATGGTCGCTGTCCAGAAAGGGCACATTCAGCCGGGCCGCCAGCGCCCGCCCCACAGCGGTCTTGCCGGCGCCCATCATCCCCACCATCACGATGGTTTTCTTCAGTTTCCCAGGCGCCGGGCCTGCTGCCTTCTGGCCGCTGATTTGCTCTTTTTCGCTCATTCTTCAGTGAATGACGTGATCTTGCGCAAAAGGGAATATATAACTTGGTCAAAAGAGCAGGAAACAGGCATTGGACACGTTATGGGGCGATTGATTAAGTATCTGGTCTATTTGGTACTTCTCGCCGGGATCGGGCTGGTCGGCTACGCCTATGTCGGGCCGTGGTTCGGCGCCGATTTCCGCGCGCCCAGCACCGAAGTGCGCAAGCCGGTGGTGCTGAATGCGGATTAAAGCGGCTGCCGCAGGGGTTATGATGGCAGGCAGTGCCCTCGCCAATGAGCCCCTGGCAGCGATCGACTGGCTGAACCAGCCGCTGCCGCGCAGCGGGCTGCCCGGCACCGTGCTGCTGGAGCCGCCGGTCTCGGGCACTGCCACGGTGCCGCCGGTCTCTGTCACCCCGCTGGAGGCACTTAAGCCGCCCGTCGGGCTGGTGCCGGCCGCGGCCACCGGGCTGCCGCCGGACATGTGGCGCGGCAGCAGTGCGGATGACATCGCCCAGCTGATCGAAACCGTGCCGGTGCGCGGCAGCGCGGCAATGCAGGCGCTGCTGTTCACGCTGCTGCTGTCCGAAAGCCGCCCGCCCGCCGAGTCCAGCGACCGGATTCTGCTGGCCCGGCTGGACCGGCTGCTGGCGCTGGGGGCTGCGGACCCGTCGCAGGCGCTGGCGGAGCACGCAGGCCCCGCCGCCAGCAAGGAACGCTTTGCCCGCTGGTTCAACGCCACGCTGCTGACCGGCAGCGAGGATGGCTCCTGCAAGGCGCTTGCCGCCGCGCCGCATCTGGCGGACAGCTATGACGCCAGGATCTTCTGCGCCGCGCGGCGCGGCGACTGGCCGACCGCGGCACTGATGCTGGAGACCGCCCACGCGCTGGAGCTGCTGCCAAAGGAGCGGATGGATCTGCTGGACCGGTTCCTGAACCCCGACCTGTTCGAGATGGCGCCGCCGCTGAGCCACCCCGCGCAGCCGGACCCGCTGGCGTTCCGCCTGTTCGAAACCATTGGCGAGCCGATGCCCACGGCGCCGCTGCCGCCGGCCTTTGCCGCGGCGGACCTGCGCGACATTGCCGGCTGGAAGGCGCAGCTGGAGGCGGCAGAACGGCTGGCCCGCGGCGGTGCGCTGAACCCCAATCAGTACCTTGGCCTGTTCAGCGACCGCAAACCGGCCGCGTCGGGCGGCATCTGGGACCGGGTGGCCGCGGTGCAGAAGCTGGAGCACGACCTGAATTCCGGCGACGCCGGCGCGCTGGCCGCCTCCCTGCCCCGCGCCTGGGAGGCGATGCAGCAGGCGGGCACCGAAACCGTCTTCGCCGACCTCTTTGCGGAACCGCTGGCCCGGGCAGAGCTGACCGGCGCGGAAGAGGCGCTGGCCTGGCGCATCCGCCTGCTGTCGCCGCTATATGAGCTTGCCGCGGATGACACCCCTGCGGCGGGTGCCTTGGAACAGTTCCTGGCAGCCCTCGCCCGCGGACGCCCCGGCGATGCCCCGGCCCCGTCGCCGCTGGCCGAAGCCATCGCGCTGGGGTTTGCCGCTGAACCGCCGGTTCCGGACAGGATCCGGCAGCTCTTGGACAACGGGCAGCTGGGCGAGGCGATCCTGCGCAGCATGGTGCTGTTTGCGCAAGGCTCCGACGGCAACCTGGGCGATCTGACCGCGGCGCTCGCCGCTTTCCGCGCTGTCGGGCTGGAGGACACCGCCCGGCGCGCCTCGCTCCAGCTGATGCTGCTGGAGCGGCAGTGACATGCCTGCCCCCGCTGCGAATTTCCAATGGATTTCCACTTTTCTCGATGCCCAGGCCGCAGAGACCGGCGCCTCGCAGAACACGC
Organism: Leisingera sp. UBA4491; assembly: GCF_002388965.1. Lineage (NCBI taxonomy): Bacteria > Pseudomonadati > Pseudomonadota > Alphaproteobacteria > Rhodobacterales > Roseobacteraceae > Leisingera > Leisingera sp. UBA4491. Next base: position 372,814 of record NZ_DGNN01000026.1, read on the forward strand.
TCCTGGCCTATGGCCGCGATCTCAAGGACCTGACCGGCTGGCTGGAGCACCGCTCGCTGGATTTCAGCACCGCCTCCCAGGACGATATCGAGGCCTATCTGATCAGTTGCGACGCGCAAGGCCTGGCCCGCTCCACCCGGGCGCGGCGGCTGTCGGCGGTCAAGCAGATCTACCGTTTCGCCTTTGAGGAAGGCTGGCGGCAGGACAACCCCGCCATCCAGATCCGCGGGCCGGGACGCGAAAAAAGGCTGCCGAAAACGCTGGAGGTGATCGAGGTCGACCGCCTGCTGGACGCTGCCCGCCAGACCGGCCGCAGCGAGGCCGACCGGCTGCGCAATACCTGCCTGATGGAGCTGCTTTATGCCACCGGGATGCGGGTGACAGAGCTGGTCTCGCTGCCGGTCTCCGCCGCCCGCGGCGACCCGCGGATGCTGTTGATCCTGGGCAAAGGCGGCAAGGAACGCATGGTGCCGCTGTCGCCGCCCGCCCGCGAGGCGCTGGCGCAGTGGCTGCTGGTGCGCGACGCAGCGGAGGACGAACGAGAGCTGAAGGGCAATCCGGCCTCGCGGTTCCTGTTCCCCTCGCGCGGCAAATCCGGCCACCTGACCCGGCACCGGTTCTATCTGCTGATCAAAGAGCTGGCCGTGACCGGAGGCGTTTCGCCGGATAAGGTGACGCCGCACACCCTGCGTCATGCGTTTGCCACCCATCTGCTGGCCAATGGCGCCGACCTGCGCGCCATCCAGGCGCTGCTGGGGCACGCGGACATTGCCACCACCGAGATCTACACCCATGTGCTGGACGCCCGGCTGCAGGAACTGGTGCTGGAGCATCACCCGCTGGCCAAGCGCGGCTGACGGCGCCCGCAGAACTTGAAGCGCCGTCTCTAAGACCCCATAACTACGGGGAACATTCAACCGATCGGATCTCTGGACCTCTCATGGACACCGCCACCACAGTACTCGACAGCGCCTTTTGGACCACTGCCGGGGCCATCGTGCTGCTGCTTGTGCTTTCCGGCTTCTTTTCAGGCTCGGAAACTGCGCTGACCGCCGCCTCGCGCGGGAAGCTGCGCAGCCAGGCCGACAAGGGCTCCCGCGGCGCTCAACTCGCGCTCAAGATTACCGAAGACAACGAACGGCTGATCGGCTCGGTGTTGCTGGGCAACAACCTGGTCAACATCCTTGCAGCCTCGCTCGCCACGGCGCTGTTCACCCGCGCCTTCGGCGAGGGCGGCGTGGCGCTCGCGACTGTGGTGATGACCCTTCTGGTGCTGATCTTTGCCGAGGTGCTGCCCAAGACTTACGCCATTTCCAACTCTGAAAAGGCCGCCGCCGCCGTCGCCCCGGTGATCGGCTTCCTGGTCACGGTGCTGTCGCCGGTGGTCGGCACCGTGCGGCTGCTGGTGCGCGGCGTGCTGCGCATCTTCGGGGTCCGGATCGACCCGGACAGCCACATCATGGCGGTGCGCGAAGAGATTGCCGGCGCCCTGCACCTGGGCCATTCCGAAGGCGTTGTTGAGAAAGAGGACCGCGACCGCATCCTGGGCGCGCTGGATCTGTCCGACCGCTTTGTCGAGGAAATCATGCTGCACCGCTCCAACATCGAGATGATCGACGCGGATGCGGAGCCGGAAACCATTCTGGAACAATGCCTGCAAAGCCAGCACACCCGCCTGCCGGTGTTCCGCGGCGAGCAGGAAAACATCATCGGCGTGGTCCACGCCAAGGATCTGTTCCGGACGATGTACACCGAGGCCGGCGGCGCCGGCGGCGACACCGGACGGCTCAAATCCTTTGACATCACCGAGGTCGCCAAAGCCCCCTATTTCGTGCCGGAAACCACCACACTGGACGAGCAGATGCGCCAGTTCCTGCGGATGCGCTCGCACTTCGCGCTGGTGGTGGATGAATACGGCGCCCTGCAGGGGCTGATCACGCTGGAAGATATTCTGGAAGAGATCGTCGGCGAGATCACCGACGAATTCGACCCGGACGAGGAGAGCATCGTCAAAAAGACGCCTGACGGCTCCTACCTGGTTGACGGTGCCGCCACCATCCGCGACGTGAACCGCGCCACCGAATGGAACCTGCCGGATGACGAGGCCAACACCATTGCCGGCCTGGTGATCCACGAGGCGCAGATGATCCCCACCAAGGGTCAGGTGTTCTCCTTCCACGGCTTCCGCTTCGAGGTGACCGAGCGGGAGGGCAACCGGGTCACCGGGCTCAGGATCCGGCCCCTGTCATGATCTCCGGAATGCGTCCCGGCATCTGTCAGGTGCAGCCGTGACGCGTGCGGCGGCGCTGGCCTGGAATGGCTTTGACAGGGTTGTGCTGGAGCTGTTCCGGCAGCTCCGCTGGTCCTTCCTGCCGCCGCTGCTGATCTATTTCGCCTACGGCGCGCAGGGCATCACCACCGTCGCCGCCTCGTTTTTCGTCAAGGAATACCTGGACTTCTCCGCCGCCTTTCTGGCGGGGCTGGCGTTCTGGGTGGGCCTGCCCTGGGCGCTGAAAATGCCGCTGGGGCATCTGGTCGACCTGATCTGGCGCTGGAAATACCTGCTGATCCTTGCCGGTGCCGGGCTGATGGCCGGCAGCTACGGCATTCTGGCCGCGATGGTGCTGGAGCCGCAGATGATGGGCGCGCTGATGCCGCTGGGGGCCTGGTATGTCACCGCCGCGCTGCTGGCCCCCTGCGGGTTCGTGCTGCAGGACGTGGTGGCCGACGCGATGTCGGTCGAGGCGGTGCCCCACACCGACGCCCGCGGCAATCCCCTGCCCGAGGCCGAGACCAAATCCCTGCACACCACCATGCAGACCTTCGGGCGCATCGCGCTGATCGGCGGCTCCAGCGCTGCCGCCGCCTTGAACGTCGCCCTGTTTGACGGTGCCGGCGCGCTGCCGCAGCCGGAGAAGGGCGCGCTTTACGGCTTTGTCTTCACCCTCGCCCTGCTGATCCCGGTGATCTCGCTGTCTGGTGTGGCGCTGGCGATCTGGCAAAAGTGGCGCAAGGCTGCGCGGCTGCGCCGGGCTGGTGTCGCGGAGCATGAGATCCGCAGCCGCATCGAACTCCCGCGTGAGCCGGTTGCGCCGAACTATTGGTATTTCATCGGCGGCGGCGCCTTTGTTGCGCTGTCGCTGGCCGTGGGTCTGGGCGATGTGCCTTATTCGCAGGAAATCGTCTTTGCCGGCTCCATGGCCATCGTGCTGTTCCTGATGCGCCAGCTGGTGGCGGTGCTGCCCACCGACCAGGCCCGCGCCCTGATCGGCACCGCCATCATCATCTTTGTCTACCGCGCCACGCCCCTGCGCGGCCCTGGCGCCACCTGGTTCGAGATCGACGTGCTGGGATTTGATCAGCAATTTCTGTCGGTCCTGTCCCTTATCACCTCGCTGCTGACGCTGGCGGGCATGCTGATCTTCCGCCCGATGATGGCCAGCCGCCCGATTGCCTGGATCGTTGTATTTCTGGCGATCACCGAGGCCGTCCTCAGCCTGCCCAACATCGCGCTGTATTACGGCGCCCACCACTGGACCGCTGCGATGACCGGCGGCGTGGTCGATGCCCGCTTCATCGCCATTGTCGACACCGCGGTCGAATCCCCGCTGGGCCAGGTCGCGATGATCCCGATGCTCGCCTGGATCGCCCGCAACGCGCCCTCGGGGCTCAAGGCCACCTTCTTTGCGGTCATGGCCTCCTTCACCAATCTGGCGCTTTCCGCCTCCAGCCTGGGCACGAAATACCTGAACCAGATCTTTGTGGTGACGCGAGAGGTGACAGATTCGGCTGGCGCCATCACCACGCCCGCCGACTATTCCCAGCTGGGCATGCTGCTGATCACCGTTGGCGTGATCCTCCTGGCCGCGCCGCTCACCGCGATTTTCATCATCCAGAACAGCCGCTTCCGTACATCAGAATAACCCTGCAGCCGCCCGCCCATTGTGCGGCGTCACGCAGGGCGGTTTTTCTTCTGGACTACTGTTCACTTCTGTACAGAATGCAGGAAACGCCTATCAGGGAGGCCCACATGAAAACCACCACCCGCGTGGCAGTGATCGGCGGCGGCGTCGTCGGCTGCTCTGTCCTCTACCACTTGACCAAGCTCGGCTGGTCCGACGTCATGCTGATCGAACGGTCCGAGCTGACCAGCGGCTCCACCTGGCACGCGGCGGGCGGCTTCCATACCCTCAATGGCGACACCAACATGGCGGCGCTGCAGGGCTACACCATCAAGCTCTACAAGGAGCTGGAAGCGATCACCGGCATGTCCTGCGGCCTCCACCACGTCGGCGGCGTCACCCTGGCCGAGACCCAGGAACGCTTCGACATGCTGAAGGCAGAGCGCGCCAAGCACCGTTTCATGGGGCTGGAAACCGAAATCGTCTCCCCCGAGGAAATCAAAAAGATCGCCCCGGTCACCAACGTGGACGGCATCATCGGCGGGTTGTATGACCCGCTCGACGGCCACCTCGACCCCTCAGGAACCACCCACGCCTATGCCAAGGCCGCGCGCATGGGCGGCGCCACGATTGAGACCCATTGCAAGGTTATCGAGACCAACCAGCGCCCCGACGGCACCTGGGACGTGGTGACCAGCAAGGGCACCATTCACGCCGAACACGTCGTCAACGCTGGCGGCCTCTGGGCGCGCGAGGTCGGCGCGATGGCCGGCGTCTACATGCCCCTGCACCCGATGGAGCACCAGTATATCGTCACCGACGAGGTGCCGATGATCGCGGAAATCATCGACGCAGGCGGCGAGCATCCGCATGTGATGGACCCGGCCGGCGAAAGCTACCTGCGCCAGGAGGGCCGCGGCCTCTGCATCGGCTTCTACGAACAGCCCTGCAAACCCTGGGCGGTCGACGGCACGCCATGGGACTTCGGCCACGAACTGCTGCCCGATGACTTCGACAAGATCGAGGACTCCATCGCCTTCGCCTACAAACGCTTCCCCGCGCTGGAGGCCGCGGGCGTCAAATCAGTGATCCACGGCCCCTTCACCTTTGCCCCCGACGGCAACCCGCTGGTCGGCCCGGTGCCCGGCATGCGCAGTTACTGGTCTGCCTGCGCGGTGATGGCCGGCTTCTCCCAGGGAGGCGGCGTCGGGCTGATGCTCGCGCAATGGATGGTTGAGGGCGAATGCGAACGCGACACTTTCGCGATGGACTGCGCCCGCTTCGGCGATTGGATCACCCCAGGCTACACCCGCCCGAAAGTCATTGAAAACTATCAGAAACGCTTCTCCATCGCTTACCCGAACGAGGAACTGCCCGCCGCCCGCCCGTTCCGCACCACCCCGATGCACGACATCTTCGATGGCATGGGCGCAGTCTGGGGCGCGCAATACGGGCTTGAGGTCCCGAACTACTTCGCCGAAGGGGATGAGCCGCGCTATGAGACCCCCTCCTTCCGCCGCTCCAACGCCTTTGAGGCCACCGCGCGTGAGGTCAAAGCCGTGCGCGAGAACGTCGGCATCAACGAGGTCCACAATTTCGGCAAGTACCTGGTCAAGGGCACCGGCGCCCGCGCCTGGCTCGACCGCATCATGGCCGGACGCGTTCCGCAGCCAGGCCGCCTGTCGCTGACCCCGATGCTGTCGCCCAAGGCCCGCCTGATCGGGGACTTCACCATCTCTTGCCTCTCCGAGGAAGAATTCCAGCTCACCGCCTCTTATGGCTCCCAAGCCTATCATATGCGCTGGTTCCTGCAGAACCTGGACAACGGCGTCAGCCTGGAAAACATCTCCGATACCCGCACCGGCTTCCAGATCGCAGGGCCCAGGGCCCGCGAGGTGCTGCAATCCTGTACCCGCAGGGACATCTCGGATATGCGCTTCATGGATGTGCGCCGCCTGACCGTGGGCATGGCCGACTGCATCGTGCAGCGGGTCAGCTACACCGGCGATCTGGGGTATGAGATCTACTGCGGCCTGCCCAGCCAGCGCGCCCTGTGGGACGCGCTCTGGACCGCTGGCCAGCCCCTCGGCATGAAGCCCTTCGGCATGCGGGCCATGATGTCGCTGCGCCTGGACAAGTTCTTTGGCTCCTGGCTGCGCGAGTTCTCGCCCGACTACACGGCGGCGGAGACCGGGCTGGACCGCTTTATCTCCTTCAAAAAACCGGTTGATTTCATTGGCCGCGCCGCCGCTGAGGCGGAACGGGACGCGATGCCAGCCCGCCGGCTGTGCGCCTTTGAGGTGGAGGCTGACGACGCAGATGTGGTCGCCCATGAACCGATCTGGCTCGACGGCGCGGTTGTCGGATTCTGCACCTCCGGCGGCTACTCCCACCACGCGCAGAAATCCATCGCGCTCGGCTTTGTGCCCACGGACCGCGCGCAGGAAGGTCTGGAGGTCGAGATCGAGATCCTCGGCAAGATGCACAAAGCCCGCCTGATCACCCAGCCGCTGTTCGACGCCGGTGGCGCCCGGATGCGCGGCTGAAGCCCTCAGGCAGGTCAGCATGCCTGACCTGCCTGCCCCCTGTTGCCACACCAGCGCACGGTGACCCGGCGTCCGCTCCGCAACGGATAGGACAGCCCCCTTACCCGAATGTTTCGCGCGCGAGACATTTGGTCAGCTTCACTGACCCACTCTATAACAACGCATCTTCGCGTCTTTCTCTGGATCCGCCTCTTCATCTGGCTAAAAATATCCCCGCCGGAGGCATCCGGCCGCGCCCCCAGACCGAAGGACCGGGATTTCATGACCGCCATCGCCATCCTCCTGCTTGCTGCAGGCGCCTCCGCCCGGATGCAGGGCCGCGACAAGCTGATGGAGACGGTGGACGGCCAGCCCCTGCTGTCGCTGATGTGCCGCCGCGCCGCGCTGACCGGGCTGCCGGTCTATGTGACTCTGCCCGGCCTCACCCATCCCCGCGCCGCCGCCATCGGCACGTCGGCGCCCGTCGCGGTCGCGGACGCGGCCGAAGGCATGGCCGCCTCGATCCGCCGCGGCGTGGCGGCGCTGCCCGAAGGCTGCGAAGGCGTGATGATCCTGCCTGCCGACATGCCGGAGGTTGAGACCCGCGACATGCTGCATCTGGCGGCGCAGTTCCGCGGCGGCAGCGGCCCCACCCTGCGCGCCACCGCCGAGGACGGAACCCCGGGCCACCCGGTGCTGTTCCCGCGCCGCTGTTTTGAAGCCTTGCAGGCCCTCAGCGGCGATCAGGGCGCCCGCAGCCTGCTGACGCGGGACAACGTGCTGCCGGTTGCCCTGCCCGGCCGCCGCGCGCTGACCGATCTGGACACGCCCGAAGACTGGGCCGCCTGGCGCCGCCGCCGCTGACCCGCAGCGCACAAACAGAGAAGGCAGGGCACAAAGCCCTGCCTTCCTGCGCTTCGCTCTTGTCCACCGTTTCCCCCAAAACGGCAGCTGCACCTGTCAGTGCACAAGCAGATGCGCCTCGTGTTTGCGCAGCGGCCGGCGCGCCGCGGAATAGGCCGCGCGGCCTTGTTCCGACTTCAGCTCCGGAAACAGCTCAAACAACTCGTTGCGCTGGGCATTGTCCAAACCGCGCAGGGACTGGTCGCCAGGCTGGAAGCTTTCGGTCCAGGCGCCATCGGACAAGACCACCTCATGCTGATCGAACATGAAGTGGATATAGGTGACCTTGGACACCTCCATCCGGTCGACACCGGCCAGGCCGGTCAGATGCTTGGCCGCCACCAGAACCTCGCGGTCCTCGAAGTAGAGCGCGGTCTTGTTATTGGCAACCAGCACCCGGTGGTTGGGGCTGACCATCATGTCGCGCTCCGGCAGGCCGTTGCCGAGGGCTCCCTTGCAGATCACCACTGGCTGCAGATGCGAGGCACCGGCCAGATCGCGGCCTTCCAGCGTGCGCGCGCCAATCCAGCGGATTGCCTGAATGCCGTTGTCGCGGGTGATCACCCGGTCGCCCGCTTGCAGGTCCTCGACCCGGCGTTCGCCCAGCGGAGTGGCGATCAGAGTGCCCGGCGTGAAGCAGGGAATGATCTGCTCGATCTCGCCAAAGGTCATGGAGCCGGTTACAGCGCCGTCGCTGTCGAGGAAATTGACGGTGCCCGAGAGGCTGTTGCCATCCGCATCCTCGGTCACGCCGGCCAGTTCAAACCGGCCGGAGCCCCTCAGGTCCAGGGTATCGAAGTCGTCGCCGCCCGAACCGCCATCCACCACGTCGCCGTCTGTGCCGCCGAGGAAGGTGTCGCGGCCGTCACCGCCGGACAGGGTGTCCGCCCCGTGGCCGCCGGTGATCAGATCGTTGCCGGCACCGCCATCGACCAAATCGTCGTCGATGCCTGCGTCGATGGTGTCATCACCGGTGCCGCCATAGATTTCGTCGTCGTCATCCTGGCCATAGATCAGGTCGTTCCCGGCGCCGCCGTGGATCGTGTCCATCCCGTTGGCGGGATCGGGGTCCGCCGGGCGGCCGTCGCTGCCGTCATCGGTGATGTTCAGCCCGTCCGGGAAAGCCGGGTTCAGGCCGCCAAAGATGGTGTCATCGCCGCCGCCGCCGAGAAGGGAGTCCGAGCCTTCGCTGCCGGTGATCAGATCCGCATCCGCGCCGCCGTCGATGGTGTCGTCGTCGATGCCGCCGTCGATCACATCCATGCCGGTGCCGCCGTCGATCAGGTCGGCATCGTCGCCCGTCAAGATGGTATCATTGCCGGCCCCGCCCAGCACGGTATCCCTGTCGTCCGACGGGTCCCCGTCCGCCGGGATGAAGGGGATATCCGGGCCGGTGCCCGTGTAGCCCGGAAAGCCGCGGTCCGGCAGCGGCACGCCGCTGTCCTTGGACGTGTCGATCACATCGTCGCCGCTGCCGCCGTCCACAGAATCCGCCCCGTCGCCGCCATCGATTGTGTCATTGCCGCCGCCGCCCAGGATGGTGTCGTCTCCCGCGCCGCCGGACAGCAGGTCGTCCCCCGGCACCACCGGGTCCTGCGGGCCGGAGGTGTAATCGTAGTGCGCGTTGTCAAAGGCGGTGCCCGAGGCGCCCAGATCGACGGTCAGCGTGATGTCATTGAAATCCTGATCACCAAGGCCGGGCAGATCCTCGAAACCGATCTGCACGGAGCCATCCGGGTTCTGCCCGAAGGCCCGGGTGTGGACCAGCCCGTCGGGATTAAGGCCCGCGTTGCTGCCGTAACCGGACGAGTAATACGTGCCTTTGGCGTTGGAGATGCCGACCCCGACGATGGCGCCTTCGGGCGCGTCGTAAGTGAAGCTGCTGCCAACGCTCCCGTTGGCATTTTCGGCCAGCGCCACCACATTGCTGATCTCACCGGTATGCGGGTCGATGGTATAGGCGAACAGCCGATTTGTGATGCCCGCAGTGGAGCCGTCGATTGTGATGGTGACCGCTGTGGGGGCGCCGGACACACCGTCGCCCAGGATCAGGTCGTCGCCGCTGCCGCCCTCGGCGGTGTCATCGCCTGCGCCGGCATAGATGCTGTCGTTGCCGGCACCGCCAAGGATGACGTCATCATCAGGTCCTGCCGCCGGGCCGGTGGCATCGGCGTGGTCAACCAGATCGCCGTCCGGGTCGCCGGTGTAGGCCGCGTCAATCAGGTCATCGCCTGACGTGCCCTCTACGATCCCGTCCCGTGCCGGATTCGGCTGCTCGTCACTCATTGTCACTACCCTCTCCTCACCGGTCAGGCGAAAACCCCCATCTGCCGGGTCCGCCGGACAGCCGCACAGCCATGCGGTCCGCCGCAGTCAAAACACCAGCCCACACGGATGAGGAGCCAGAGCGCGCGCGCACTGGTTTGCCCGCTGAAACAGCGCGCAATCGGATGGCCGTAGCTTTCTGATCAGTGGTGTGCCCGTAATACAGCACCGGGACTTGTCTCAAAATTTAGCAGTCCACCACGGTTCAGCAGCTTGCAGAACTCGCCCCCCAAATGGGCTAATCCATCCATACTTTAGGCACCCCGGCCCTCAAAGTTAAAAAATTGCCTAAAATTCCTCGCATTAGGCGCGGCAGCCGCCCGGAGGCGGAAGGATTTCCGCCCGCATTGTTTCCATTTCCGGGGGCGGCAGATGCCGAAACCTGGAAAAACATGCGAAGTACCGCACATGGTGGCCGGCTTTGCGCCGTATATGTTTCCACATCCGGAACACCGGCTGAAGCGCTGGATGCGGCCGGCACCCGCTGCGGTTGCCCGGCGCTGCGTAGGAAATGGGGCGGAATTTGGCCTCAATTCCCGGGATTTCAGGCGTTTGTTTCCACCGGATGCCGGTCCGGCGCGCCTGTTCTTTCGAATCAAAGCCCCTAACCGAACGGTCAGCGCGGCCTGACCGGAAAGCGAAAACCGCCAAAGACTTTATTAAAGCCCGCGGAACTGCGCCATCCCCGGCCACGCGCCCGCGCGGCCCGGCGTGCAATCAATCCCTCCCTCGATCCCAAAAACCGGCTATACTCACCCGCATCAACAGACAGGAGACTGCAATGCTCTACCCCCTCGCCACGCTCGAAGCGGAGAAGCTCCACGCGATCCAGGATCTTGAAAAGGATATCGGCAGCCCTGTCGTTGCGCTGGCCGAGGTCGAGGCGGATACCGCCGCGCTGCCGGAAGACCAGCTTAAGAAACTGCAGGAGCTGGAACAGGAACTGGGTGTCGTTCTGGTGGCGGTCCGGCCAAACTGATCCCGCTGCCGGTCCCGGTTCGAATAGCCCGCAGCAACCGGCGCACAGCACTGGCGCAGGCATCACTTCCGGCGGCTTTAACGCGTCGTTCTGCTGGGGTTATGGCGGAGAGACAGGGATTCGAACCCTGGAGACGGTTTCCCGCCTACACACTTTCCAGGCGTGCGCCTTCGACCACTCGGCCACCTCTCCGTTGAGGGGGCTTTTGAAGGATTGGAAGGGGAATTGCAAGAGCCGAAATGGCAAAAAATGCGCCTTCCCCCCAATCTTTTTCAGGCCTCCAGATGCAGGTAGACGCGGCGGTTCTGTTTGCCCTTTTTCTCTACCTTGCCAAGGCGGATTTTGCCGATCTCGCGGGTGCGCTTGACGTGGGTGCCGCCGCAGGGCTGCAGGTCAATCTGCTCTTGTCCGGTACCGATCCGCACCAGCCGCACCTGCCCTGCCCCGCGCGGCGGCGAGACCGACATGGTTTTCACCAGCTGCGGATTGGCGTCCAGTTCAGCGTCGGTGATCCAGTCCTCGGTCACCTCCAGATCGCGGTCAATGAGCGCCTGCAACTGGTCCTGCAGCGCCTGCTTGTCCTCTGGCGCCTCGGGCATGTTGAAATCGAGCCGCCCTTTGCCATCGCTGATCGAACCGCCGGTGACTTCCAAAGGGATCACCACGGACAGAAGGTGCAGCGCCGTGTGCACCCGCATATGGCCATAGCGGCGGTCCCAGTCGAGCACCTGGGTCACCGTGGCACCAACGGGAGGCAGGGCCGAGCCCTCCTCCGGCACCAGCACCACCGCGCCGGCCTCGCCCTTGGCGGTGGTGGCGATGCTGCATTGCCCCTCCGCCCACAGCAGCTTGCCGCTGTCGCCGGGCTGGCCGCCGCCGGTGGCGTAAAACAATGTGCGGTCGAGGATGATCCCGCCCTGATCCGTTTGCGCCAGAACCTCGGCCTCGGTCATCCGGGCATAGGCGTCCTTGCGGTACAAAAGCTCACTTGTCGGCATCTGAATCTCCTTCAGCATCGTTGTCGGGATCGTGATGCAGATCGTCCAGATCCGGCTTTGGCGGTGCAGCCGCGGGGGCGGATGCGGGCGCTTCGGCAGTGCTTGCAGCCTGGGCCTGGGCCAGCGCTTCAGGATTGCGGATCCAGATGTCGCGCTGCATGAAGGGGATTTCGACCCCTTCTTCCTGGAAGCGCCTGGCGATTTCATAGTTCAAATCGGATTTCACCGACAGCACCCAGTTCACGTCGCGCAGGATGGCGCGAATCTCGAAATCGAGGGAATCGGCGCCGAAGCCCTGGAACACCACCGAGGGCGCCGGGTTGAGCAGCACCATCGGATGGCCCTTGGCAATATCGCTCAGGATCGCCTCCACCTTGCGCGGGTCGGTGCCATAGGCAACGCCGACCGGCACGATCACCCGGCCAACGGTGTTGCCGCGGGTATAGTTGGTGACAGTGCCCGAGATCAGGTCCGAGTTCGGCACGATCACGTCGGTGCGGTCGAAGGTCTCGATCCGGGTGGAGCGTACCGAGATGTCGCGGACATATCCCATCAGCCCGCCGACCTCGATCCAGTCGCCCTTGGAGACCGGACGCTCGATCAGGAGGATGATGCCGGAGACGAAGTTGGACACGATGGTCTGCAGGCCGAAGCCGATACCGACCGACAGCGCACCGGCGACGATGGCGAGCGAGGACAGGTCGAGGCCCGCCATGGAGATCGCCACCACCGCGGCCAGGAAGATGCCGACATAGCCAAGCCCGGAAGTAATCGCGTTCTGGCCGCCCGGATCAATCTTGGTCTTGGGCAGAAGCGAGTTGCGCAAAGACCCCTGCACCAGCCGCGTCAGGGCGTAACCGATGGCGAAAACGATGGCGAACGTCAGAAAGGCTGTGGGCGAAATCCGGGTGCCGCCGATTTGGAAGCCCTCCAGAAACCGCGACCACAGCTCTGTCAGGTCGGCCACCCGTGCGCCCCAGATCAGCGCCAGCAGCGGCAGCGCCAGTGTGACCAGCAGGAAGCCGATCAGCACGGCAAACAGCGAATCCCGTGCCTCAGAACCCTTACCGGACAGCCAGCCGTAGACGTCGCCCAGGAAGCGCTGCAGCACCAGCAGGGCGGCCAGCAGCGCCAGCGTGGAAACCGCCGGATAGATCAGCGCCTCTGCCGCGTTGACATAGCCGAAGGCAGCCAGCACCGGCGACACGAACCCCAGAAGGTAGGTGGCGCGGCGCACCAGTGTCATGACCCGGTTGGCACCGGCAGCAATGGCGCCGTCCTCGTCGGTGTCGTCCTCGCTTTGCTGCTGGCGGCGCTTGGCACCGATCCGGTGCAGGCGCAGCAGCACCAGTGCAGCCCCCATAATCAGCGGGAAGCTGGCGACCGCATGGGCTTCTGCCGGGATGTTGTCGATGTTTTCCACCAGGCTCAGCGCATCCTGCAGAACCAGGATCACCGCCAGGATATCGACCATCAGCCGGGTTTCGTTCAGGCGCCCCTCCTGCACCGGGACCAGGTCGTTTTCGATCCGGCCGGAAAACAGCTGGTTGCCCAGCCAGTGGAAGGACAGGATCAGCAGCGCCCAGCCGGGGATGTGATCCAGCAGCACAGCACCGCGGAACCCGAGTATGCCGGACAGGTCGACAGCCGCCACCAGCAGGAGGATGCCGACGAAAGGCACGATCACTTCCAGCAGCGAGACCACAAAGCCCCAGACGCCGCGGCCGCTGCTGCCGAACTGGCGCAGATAGTCGCCCGCCGCATGGGCCCAGGCCCGGCCGCGCGCCAGCAGCAGCGCGGAAATCACCAGCAGCAGAAGCAAGGCAGGCAGACTGTTCTGAATCCGCTCGGCGGTGGTGGCGCTGCCAATGCGGATGACCGTTTCATTCAGAAGCGAGCCGGCAGACCGAGACAGGGAGCGCCACGCGCCCGGCCAGTTCTCGGGGTTGAGAGGCGACGGGCCGCGCTCCAGCAGCTTGCGGGTGCGGCGCTCGCGGATGATCTTGTCAATTTCGGAAATCAGGCCGTTGGCGCGGCTGAAGGCCTCTTCCGCCACGATGCGCGGAACCTTGAGGTCTTTCAGCTGCTGCTCCAGCGAGCTGCGCAGCTGGGCGATGTCCTCGGGCTCGCTCTCGCCCTCGGCAGGCGGCTCGCCAAGGGCGGCAAGCTGGCCTTCCAGCGTCTCAAGACGGTCGCCGTTTTCGGTGCGTGCGTCCAGGAAGTTCTGCCGGTAGCCGGCCAGCTCCTTGCGCAGGGTTTCCAGCGCAGCGCTGGAGGCCCGTCTGGCGTCAATGACCTCCTCCGCGCGGTTGGCGGTCTTCAGCCAGTCCTGATAAACAGCCCGGGATTCAGCGTTCAGCTGCGCCAGGCCAGGCATAGCGAGGCCGGCCGCGAAGGCCAGCCCCAGCAAAACAGTCCGCAAAGCGGTTATGAAAGCTGTCATACGTCCTCAAATACGCCGGGAATGGACGCGGGCGTATGGGTCATCCACTCCGGCACCGGCAGGTCTTTCTCCCGCAGGAAATCCGGGTTGAACAGTTTGGACTGGTAGCGGGTGCCATAGTCGCACAGAACGGTGACGATGGTCTTGCCCGGGCCCATGTCCTTGGCCATGCGCACAGCGCCTGCAATGTTGATGCCGGAGGAGCCGCCCAGCACCAGGCCTTCCTCGTGCAGCAGGTCGAAGACATACGGCAGCGCCTCGCTGTCCGGCACCTGATAGCTGAAATCAGGCGTGAAGCCTTCCAGGTTCTTGGTGATCCGGCCCTGGCCGATGCCCTCGGTGATCGAGCTGCCCTCGGAGGCCAGCTCGCCAGTGGTGTAATAGGAGTAGAGCGCCGCGCCCATCGGATCGGCCAAGCCGATCTTCACGCCGTTGGGCTGCAGCGCCTCGGCCACGCCCGCCAGGGTGCCGCCAGAGCCGACAGCGCAGACAAAGCCGTCGACCTTGCCGCTGGTCTGTTCCCAGATTTCCGGGCCGGTGGTTTCCACGTGGGCCTGGCGGTTAGCCACGTTGTCGAACTGGTTGGCCCAGATCGCGCCGTTCGGCTCTGTCTGGGCCAGTTTTTCCGCCAGACGCTGGGAATAGCGCACATAGTTGTTGGGATTTTTGTAAGGCGCCGCGGGCACCTGGACCAGCTGGGCGCCCGCCAGGCGCAGCATGTCCTTCTTTTCTTCGGACTGTGTTTCCGGGATCACGATCACCGTCTTGAAGCCCATCGACGCGCCGACCAGCGCCAGGCCGATGCCGGTGTTGCCGGCAGTGCCTTCGACAATGGTGCCGCCCGGCTTCAGCTCACCGCGGGCCACCGCATCCTTGATGATGTAGAGCGCCGCGCGGTCCTTGACCGACTGGCCAGGATTCATGAATTCCGCCTTGCCCAGGATCTCGCAGCCGGTCTCTTCGCTGACGCGGTTCAGGCGGATAAGAGGTGTGTGGCCGATGGCATCAGCCAGATCACGTGCAATGCGCATGGTATCCCTTTCGATCTGTTCCCCAAGATGTAACCAAGCGCCCCGGCGTTCACAAGGCGCGAAGCGGCTCAGGAGCGTGCGTTCCGCAGCCGTTCGCGGTGGCGTGACAGCCACAGCGCCGCGGTCACCAGCGGCATGTCCTGATAGATCTGGTCATCCACCCCCAGCATCAGCTCGTCATAGCTGAGGATCTTGCTGCGGATGTCCTCCCCCTCGCCTGCAACGCCGCCGCCGCCATTGAGATCAGAAAGGTCCGCTATGCCGATGAAAACGTGAATAAACTCCGCCAGCGCGCCGCTTGAGGGATAGACCTGCGCCACAGGCTCCAGCCGCTCAACAGTGACGCCTGCCTCCTCCTGCGCTTCGCGGATTGCAGTCTCCTCGGGTGTTTCGCCTGGGTCGATAACACCCGCCACCGGCTCCCACATCCAGGGGCGGGCTTCGCCCATGATGAAAGGGGGTGCGCGGAATTGCTCCACCAGCAGCACCTGATCGCGGACCGGGTCATAGGGCAGCACCACCGCCGCATGGCCCGCCATCGCGGCAGAGCGGTGCATCACCGGGCTCATGCTGCCGTCGTAGCGGCGGAATTGCAGTTCCATCTCCTCCATCGCGAAGAAGTTCAGCCAGGCGCGGGTGTGGCTGTGGACGACCACGTCCCTGGACAGATCACGGTCGGGCGCGCCCGGGCGGGCCTGCGCGGCCAGCCAGGCCGCGGCGCGGCGGCGGACCGAGGGGAAGCAGCGGGCCACCTCCTCTGCGCTCATGCGGCCGTGGTAGGCCATCACCTCTTCGGCGGCGCGCAAGGACAGCGCGCCCCACTCCTCCACCCAGGCCGCCAGATCCCAGGGCTCCGCCGTCTGCCACAGGCCGGGCTCGGGGAAATAGACCTCAGCCGGAGCGGTGCTGCCGTCCTCCAGCTGCACGGTGACCGGTTTCAGCGCGTAGCCAAAGCCGCCCTCGTAGAAGTTGAGCGCATCCAGGCAGGCGGGCGTGAGATCCTGCACCAGAATACCGGCAGCGGTGGCACCCGCCCGTTCCTCGATCGCCGGAAACGGCTGCCCCGCGACCTGGTAGACCCCATGCCCGGGCAGCTTCGCTGGCTGTGCGTTCAGTGCCGCGCCGCTGCGGCCCAGAACCAGCTCAAGCAAAGGAAGATGGCGCAGGGTGCCAAAGAAAAAGAGATTAGCCACGGTCGGTAACCCGTTGTTAAGAAATGTCAATCAACGCCAGCGGCGAGAGGCGTTTTCGGTCGCAAGCCCGGCCAGCACACCGCCCACGGCCAGCGGCACCAGAACGGACGGCACAGCGATAACAAAGAAATAGTCCAGCGCAATGACAAAGATCGCCGACAGCGCCTCAAACGGGCCGTCGTAGCGGTGCCGCATGGCGAGGCGGAACATCTCCCAGGCACCCTGGATGAACAGCGCCCAAAGCACCATCACCGCCATGCCGGTGATCCCGTTATTGATGGCAGGCACCAGGCCGCGGCCTGCCCGCCTGCCCATGAAGATCCAGCCGCACAGCAGCCCCAGCGCCACATTCACATGCACGAAATAGCCGAAATCCGTGCCCTCGGGCATCAGCGGCATGACCAGGAAGGACGCAAAAAACGCCACCAGGCCCAGGCAGATAGCGGCGGTCAGTCGGGCTCCGGTGGGCATGTCGTGTCAAAATCCGTGCGGCAGTTCACTCAGCGATGCGCAACTGTAATCTGCGTCACGTCGCAATTTCCAGTCTTAAAGGCTGCCGCGCAGGAGGTGAGGTAAAAGTTCCACATCTTGTGGAAGCGGTCGTCAAAGCCCATGCTGGATATCTGGTCCCAGCGGGCATTAAACGTGTCATGCCAGCGCCGCAGGGTCTGGTTGTAGCTGTCGCCGAATTCGATCGAGCGCACGACGCCGAGGCCAGCCCTTTCCACCTGTTCGCGCAGCACCTTCGGAGACGGCAGCATTCCGCCCGGGAAGATGTGCTTCTGGATGAAATCGACACCCTTGCGGTAAACCTCCCAGCGCCGGTCAGCGACGGTGATGATCTGCAAGGTGGCCTGACCGCCGGGCTTCAGCCGGTCGCGGATGGTGGTGAAATAGGCGGGCCAGTATTTCTCGCCCACCGCCTCGAACATTTCGATCGAGGCGATGCCATCGAACTGGCCGCGGCAGTCGCGGTAGTCCTGCAGCCGCAGCTCCACCCGGTCCGAAAGACCAGCTTTTTCAAGCCTTTCGCGGGCAAACCTTAACTGTTCCTTGCTGATCGTCAGGCCCGTCACCCGCAGCCCGCGCTGACCGGCCGCATATTCGGCGAACCCGCCCCAGCCGCAGCCGATCTCCAGCACGTGGTCGCCGGGTTTGACCCCCATCTGGTCCACCATCGAGGCGTATTTGGCGGTCTGCGCTTTTTCCAGGCTGTCCTGGCCGCTTTGGAACAGGGCGCTGGAATAGGTCATCGTGTCGTCCAGCCACATTCCGTAGAACTCATTGCCCAGATCGTAGTGATAGGAGATGTTTTTCTTGGCCTGGCGGCGGTGGTTGCGGTGCAGCCAGAAGCGGAACCGCTCGTAAGCACGGGCCAGGCCGCGGCCCGGGAAACCGTCATAGACAGTATTGGCCCCCATATGCACCAAATCCATGAAGGCTTGCAGGTCGGACGTGCTCCACCAGCCTTCGAGATAGGCATCGGAAAAGCCCAGGTCGCCCTCGCGGATCAGCCGGGCAAAGCACTCCGGGTTGTGGATATGCAGATCGGCAACCGGGCCGGGATTGCGCCCCTTGGCCGAAAAGACGCGCCCGTCCGGCAGATGGATATCCAACTGCCCGACCTCCATGGCTTTGATCCTGGAAAACACCGCTGCAAAGTAGCGCGGCAGGTTATCCTGACCTTCAACCGACGTCAGCTTCATAGGCTTCCCCCTGTACGCAAAACGGAAGTGCTACAGGGAAAAGCTAGGCCGCAGTGGGCTTTCTGGCAAGAAAACTGTGCGTTAGCGCTCTTCGCGGGCCTCGCGATAGGCCGTGAGCGCACGGTCCCGGCCCGCCTGCAGGCTGACAACCGGCTCCGCAGGCGCCATGCCGGCGGACAGATCCCAGGACAGCGGCGCAGCGTCAAAGAAGTCCAGGGCGGTCTGCGGCGGGGTGTCCTGGCCTTCGGCGATCCAGCGGCCGGTGTAGGCGCCTTCGGGGTCGAATTTTTCCAGCTGGCCGCTGGGATTGAAGACGCGGAAGAAGGGAGCCGCGTCAGGGCCGGAGCCCGCCACCCATTGCCAGCCCAGGGCGTTGGAGGCCGGGTCCCAGTCCACAAGCGTGTCCGCGAACCAGTCCATGCCGATTTTCCAGTGCGTCATCAGATGCTTGGTGAGGAAACTTGCAACGATCATCCGGGCCCGGTTGTGCATCGTGCCGGTCACGTACAGCTCCCGCATGGCGGCATCGACAAAGCCGTAGCCGGTCTGCCCGCGCTGCCAGGCCTGCACCTGCGGGGTGATCTTTTTAGACCAGGGGAAATCCTGCCATTCCTCGCGCCAGCTTTCGGTCAGGATGTGCGGTGAGTAGTACATCAGCTGGTAGGCGAACTCGCGCCAGACGATTTCTTTCAGGAAGTGTTCTGCGCCCTGGCTGCCGCGCTCCATCGCTGCGCTGCCCTGGTGCCACATCCGGTGCGGGCTGATTTCGCCCCAGGCAAGGTTTTCGGACAGGCCTGAGGTCGCATCCTCCGCCGGATAGTCGCGACGGGCCTTGTAGGCGTCAACGCTGTCTTCCAGGAAGCCGTCCAGCCGGGCCTGCGCTGCTGCTTCGCCCACCCGGCAATACCGGGCGACCACATCCGCCCCGCGGCGCATGGCGGCGCCCATGCGCCAATCGGCCAGATCCTCGCTGGCGGGCCAGCTGTCCGGTGCAGCGATTTTCCCCGGGGCGGGCAGCAAGCTGTCGACGCCGCGGTTCCGCACTGCCTTCCAGAACGGGGTGTAGACCTTGTACATGCCGCCGGCCTTGGTCTCCACCGTCCAGGGTTCGAACAGCAGCCGGCCGCCGTGGGATTTGACCGCGACGCCCTGCTCCTTCAGCTGCTGCTTGATTTCGCTGTCGCGCGCGGTGGCCTGGGGGTCATAAAGGCGGGACCAGTGCACGGCCCCTGCCCCGGTTTCTTCGATCAGGTCCTGCAGCACCTTCAGCGCTTTGCCGCGGCGCAGGATCAGGCGGGAGCCGGCCTTGGCCAGTTCCTGCCCGAAATGCTCCAGCCCCAGGCCGAGGCGGAACTTTGGCGCCGCTCCCAGCGCCTCGTCCTGCTCATCCAGGATATAGACAGGCAGGACCGGGGCGCCGCTTTCGGCGGCAGCCGTGAGGGCCGGGTTGTCGCAAAGGCGGAGATCCCGCCTGATCCACCATATCACCGGCGCACGGCTGATCATGTTGTTGTCCTTGTCCTGTTGGCGTTACAGCACCCGGTCCAGCGCCTCGATCAGCTTCGCAACCTCGGCCTTGGACGTGTAATGGGTGAAGCTGATACGCAGCACGCCCTCGGCTGGATCAATGCCCATCGCCTCCAGCGCGCGGACGGCATAGAAGTCGCCGCCGCCGGCCATGATGCCAAATTCTGCCAGCTGGGCCGCCACCGGTTCCGCAGCACGGTTGAGGGCCAGGGCAACTGTCGGCGCGCGGGTTTCAGCGGTGGACGGCCCCAGCAGGCGGACGTTGTTGCGGTCCTTCACCGCGTCCAGCAGCGGTTGCAGCAGGGCGATCTCATGCCCGCGCATGAGGTCGTGAACGAAGGCACCGGTTTCTGCCGCGCTGCCTGCGTGGCCGTGATGGGCGGCCAGCGCCTCGAAGTAATCCGCCATACCGGCCGAAGCGGCCACCTGGGCATGGTCCGGGCCTGCCGGGGTGAAGCGTTTGTAGAGGCAATCAGCGTTGAAGTAATGCGCCTGGTTCGGCAGCAGCTCGCCCAGCGCCCTGCGGATCACCATGATGCCCTGATGCGGCCCGTAGGTCTTGTAGGCGGAGAACAGGTAGATGTCGGCGCCCAATTCATCCACATTCGGCAGCCCGTGCGGTGCGTAGGAGACGCCATCGACGCAGACAAAGGCGCCCGCGGCGTGCGCCATCGCGGTGATCTCCGCCACCGGGTTGATCTCCCCCACCACGTTGGAGCAATGCGGGAAGCAGACAAGACGCACCTTTTCGTCCAGCAGTTCTTCCAGCCGGGCCGTGTCCAGATGGCCGGTCTGCGGGTCGATCTGCCATTCGCGGATCTCGATCCCCTCCTCTGCAAGCCGCCGCCAGGGGCCGCTGTTGGCCTCGTGATCCTGGTTGGTGACGATGATGGCCTCGCCCGGTTTCATGAACGTGCGGAAGGCCTGCGCCAGCACATAGGTGTTCTGAGTGGTCGAGGGGCCAAAACTCAGCTCATCCGTGGCAACGCCCATAAGGGCCGCGAGACGGGTGCGGGCCTCGTCCATCTCCTCCCCGCCCAGCCGGGATGCCTCATAGGGTGCATAGGGCTGCACCTTGCGCTGGGTGTAAAACCGGGTCAGCCGGTCAATCACATGGCGGCAGGTATAAGAGCCGCCCGCGTTTTCAAAAAAAGCCTGGCCTTGAAGGCTGGGCTCGGCAAAGGCCGGAAACTGGGCCCGGACAAAATCAATATCCAATGCAGTCATTGCAAATCTCTCCTCAATCGCTGCGGTCCGATGGGAAGGCCGGCACATGCCAGGGATCTCCCCGAACATGGCAGGTCTTCCAGCCGAGCCGCGCTCCCGCACAAGGATTGAGGGATCGCAGGCAGCCCTGCAAGCGGGAATTCCCGGCACAGGACTCAGGCGTGATAGCGCCCGGGGCCCGCAGCGGTCAAGTCCGGCGGCTGATGCCAGAAACTGACATTAGGGCATGAGACTTTGGCCGCAGGCAAACATGGAGGATTTGACATGGCCTTTACCCCCAAGGATTTTCTGGTCTGGGGCGAGCTGCCCGTAAGCGATCTGGACGCGGCAGTGACGTTTTATTCCAAGGTCACCGGCGCGGATCTGAGCATCGACACCAGCGGCCCCAACCCCATTGCGATGTTCAAGACCGCAGATGAGGCATCCGGTGTTGCGCTGCATCTCTATCCCGGCAAACCCGCAGGCGACGGCCGCGGCCCGACGCTGCACCTGACCGCTGAGGGCGCGCTGGAAGATGTGATGGAGCGGGTGACGGATGCGGGCGGCAAGGTGGTGTCGGAAACCATCGCCATCCCGCCCGGGCGGTTCTTCTATGCCACCGATCCGGACGGCAATTCGCTGGGGTTCTTCAAGTACAATGAGTGAATAACAAAACGCCCCGGCTGCACGGCCGGGGCGTTTCCGCGTTTCCTGGTGCGGCCTCAGCGCGCTTCGGTCAGCAGCCCGCGGAAGATGGCCCAGCACATCAGCAGCAGCACCACGGTGAATGGCAGGCCGGTGGAGATCACCATCGCCTGCAGCGCCGCCAGCCCGCCGCCCAGCAGCAGCACGATGGCAACGGCGCCCTCGAAGATGCACCAGAACACCCGCTGCGGCACCGGCGCGTCGACCTTGCCGCCTGCGGTGATAGTGTCGATCACCAGCGAGCCGGAGTCGGAGGAGGTCACGAAGAACACAACCACCAGCACGATCCCCACAAAGGAGGTGATCCCGGACAGCGGCAGCTCGCCCAGCATCTTGAACAGCTTGAGTTCAAGCGACGCGTCCTGCGCCCCGGTGAAGCCGTCGGTGATCACCTGATGGATCGCAGTGCCGCCAAAGACGCTCATCCACAGCACGCAGACCAGGCTCGGGATCAGCAGCACGCAGATCAGGAACTCCCGCACGGTACGGCCGCGGCTGACGCGGGCGATGAACATGCCCACAAACGGCGACCAGCTGATCCACCAGGCCCAGTAGAACGCGGTCCAGCCCTGGCTGAAGTTCACGTCCTCGCGCCCGATCGGGTTCGACAATGCCGGCAGGTATTCGACATATGCCATCAGGCTGGAAGCAAAGCCTGTCAGGATCGCCACGGTCGGCCCCACCAGCAGCACGAAGATCAGCAGCAGGAAGGCCAGCCCCATGTTGATCTCCGACAGCACCTTCACACCGCCATCCAAGCCGCGCAGGACCGAAATCAGCGCGATCGCCGTGATGACCGAAATCAGAACCACCTCGGTGGTAGCGCCTGTCGGCACACCAAACAGCTCATTCAGGCCCGCGTTGGCCTGTGTCGCCCCGAAGCCCAGCGAGGTGGCAAGGCCGAACAGCGTGGCGAAGACCGCCAGAATGTCGATGATATGGCCGGTCCAGCCCCAGACGCGCTCCCCGAAGATCGGGTAGAAGGCGGAGCGGATGGTCAGCGGCAGGCCCTTGTTGTAGGTAAACAGCGCCAGCGCCAGCGCCACAATGGCGTAGATCGCCCAGGGGTGAAGACCCCAGTGGAAGATCGTCGCCGCCATCCCCAGGCGCACTGCCTCAGCTTCATTGCCTGCCGCCGCGCCCAGCGGCGCCCAGTCGGTGCGGGCGCCGCCGCCCTCAGGCACCGCCGTGCCGCCGAAGGCGGTGGAGAAGTGGCTCATCGGTTCGCTCACGCCATAGAACATCAGGCCGATGCCCATGCCCGCCGCAAACAGCATCGCAAACCAGCCAATGTAAGTGTAATCCGGCGTTGCCTCATTGCCGCCCAGGCGCACGCTGCCCCAGGGGGACACGATCAGAAACAGGCAGAACAGCACAAACAGATCCGCAGCCCCGAAGAAGAACCAGTCAAAATTGCTGGTGACCGCAGGGCGCAGCCAGTTGAAAAATGTTCCCGCCTGCTCCGGCAGCGCCAGCGCGTAGAACACGAAGGCCACGATTACCAGTCCCGAGACCAGGAACACCGGGTTGTGGATGTCGACCCCGAACGGGCCGATCTGGGTTTCGATATTGTCTTGACCAATCTCGTATTCGGTATCGATGATATCCGATTCGCCTTCCGGGGCGGGGATACCCTGATTTGTGGTTTCGTCAGCCATTGCGGCCTCCTTCCCTGTAAACTCCGGCCCATTATCTTTCGGCCTTGCAACCTTTGGCCCCGCAAGCTGGCGCCTGCGTCTTCAAGGGGCCCGCGGTCAGCTCTCGCGCACGACCAGCACCGAAACCGGCGCTTTTTCCGCAACCCGTCCGCCATGCGCATGGAACAGGTAATCGCTCACGTTCGGGACGTGGCTCGCCATCACGATAAGCTCTGCCCCGGTATCGCTGCAGGCCTTGATCAGCGTCTTATCAAGGTCCACCGCCGGATCGTGGCTGACAACGGCATGGCCCGAAGCGGTCATGTTGCGCTTGGCTGCCTGGCCGGACGCGAACGCATCAAGTTTTGCCGCAAACTCCTGCGGATTATGCGCCACCTTGCTGGGCTGGGGTGAGGTCACCCCCACGAAAATCACTTCTGCGTTGTAAAGATGCGCGAGATCCGAGGCCAATTGCAGCGCCCGCTCCAGTCGGTCGGCGTGGGTCAGATCGACGGGCACCATGATTTTGGAATACACGGTCTCCCTCCTCTTGCTTCAAAGTCAATGCGTCACCAGCACAGAGGCCAAGAGCGCACCGGGCGGGGCGGTATCGGGACCGCACAATCGCGGCGCTGCCCCCTCCCTAGGACCGCGGCAGGGCCGCGGCACGCATGAAAAACGCGCGGACATCGCCGCGCGTTCATCCGGTAGATGCAAAGTATTATAATGATTTAGGCGTTGACGTCCACCACGACGCGGCCCTTGACCTGGCCCTTGAGGATATCCGCCCCCAGTTGCGGCAGATCGCCCAGCGTGGCGGGCTGGATCATCGCTTCCAGCTTGTCCATCGGCAGGTCCTTGGCGATCCGCTGCCAGGCTCGGACACGGTTGTCATAGGGCTGCATGACCGAGTCGATGCCCAGGAGGTTCACGCCGCGCAGCAGGAACGGGACAACGGTGGCCGGCAGCGCGGCGCCGCCCGCCAAACCAACAGCCGCCACCGAGGCACCGTATTTCATCTGCCCCAGCACCCGCGCCAGCATGGCGCCGCCGACCGCATCCACGCAGCCCGCCCAGGTTTCGCTTTCCAGCGGCCGTTTGGTGGTTTCGTTGATTTCCTCGCGGGCAACAATCTGGGTGGCGCCCAGCGATTTCAGGTAATCGGCGGTTTCCGGGCGGCCGGTGACGCCAGCCACCTCATGGCCGAGATTGGCCAGGATTGCGGTCGCGACCGAGCCGACGCCGCCTGCCGCGCCTGTGACCAGAACCGGCCCCTGGCCCGGCTCCAGCCCGTGATCCTCCAGCGCCATGACCGCCAGCATCGCGGTAAAGCCCGCGGTGCCAACAGCCATCGCCTGGCGAGTGTCCAGCCCGTCCGGCAGCGGCACCAGCCAGTCGGCGCGCACATTGGCCTTCTGGCTGTAGCCGCCCCAATGGGCCTCGCCCACACGCCAGCCGGTCAGCACCACCTTGTCGCCCGGCTTATAGCGGCCGTCCGAGGACGCCTCTACGGTTCCAGCGAAATCGATCCCCGGCACGTGCGGATACTTGCGCACCAGCCCGCCGCCCGGCCCGATGCAAAGCCCGTCCTTGTAGTTCACGGTGGAATACTCCACCGCCACGGTCACTTCGCCTTCGGGCAACTGATCGAGGCTGATCTGCTCGATCGCGGCGGAGGTCTTGCCGCTCTCTTCGTCCTTGTTCACAACCAAAGCGTTGAACATCTCGTATTCCCTTTCCTCTGAACCGGGCCAGATCCTTAGTTCTTCTGGCCCAAAATATCCCGGGGGAGCCGCGGCCTGCCGCGGCGGGGGCAGCGCCCCCCTGCCCGTCTCAGCTCAGCGCCAGAACCGCTCCTGCACCGTTGCGGGCCGCATCCCTGCCGGGGTCTCCACTTCCATCCTGGCGCCCGGGTCCCAATGGGACCGGTCCACCATGCCAATTGCCGCGTTCACCCCGAATTCGGGGGAGTACACGGCCGAGCCGACATTCCCGACCTGTTTGCCATCCGCGTAAAGCGGCCAGGCATCCAGGCACGGCGGGATCTCTCCGCCGATCGACACCGGGCGGATCTGGCGGGCGGGGCCGTTTGCGGCCTGCTCTGCCAGCGCGGCCTTGCCGATATACTCTTCGGGCGAATTGCAGAATTTGCCCAGACCGCATTCATAAGGCGTGTTTTCGCGGGTCATGTCGTTGCCATAGCTCAAGAGCCCGCTTTCGATCCGCTCGATCGTGTTCGGGCAGCCCGCCCGCACGTGCATGTCCTCTCCAGCTGCAAACAAGGCATGCCACAGCGGCATGCCCAGATCCGAGCCTTCGACATAGACCTCAAAGCCGCCCTGCTTGGACCAGCCCGAGCGCGCAACCACCAGCTCCACTCCTTGAAACGCCAGCCGCTTGTAGCGGAAGAAGCGGATCTCGCGCACCGCCTCGCCAAAGACGCGGGCCATCAGATCCTCCGCCTTGGGGCCTTGCACCGCCAGCGGCGAGACGTCGGGCTCAACGATTTCCACATCCAGCCCCTTGGCAATGGCAATCCCCAGCACAAACTGCAGAAAGTCGCCGTCGGCCAGCGACAGCCAGTAATGATCGGCTGCCAGTTTCACCGCCACCGGATCGTTCAGCATACCGCCCTTGTGATCCACGACGGGCACATAATAGCACTGGTCATCCGCCATCCTGTCCATGTCGCGCGGGCTGATCATCTTCATCAGCCGCAGCGCGTCCGGCCCCTTGATGCTGACCTGGCGCTCACAGGCCACGTCCCAGACCTGCACATGCTCTTTCAGATGCGCGCAGTCGTATTCGAGACTGTCGAACACGGTGGCCAGCAGCATGTGGTTGTAAACGGTATAGGCCTTGACGCCCGCGGCCTCGACGCCGGGGGTGAAAGGCGTTCTGCGCACGCGGCGCGAGGGGAAGATATGTGCCATAGCGGCAGTCTCCGGAAACGGTCGTTGGCAGGCCGGCGGGAGGCCGGCCTGCAAGCTGCCTTTACTTCGGCCCGTGCCAGTCGATCTGGCAGATCTCAGCGGAGCGGCCTTCAAAGTCCCAGACCCGGCCAAAGGCGCGCACGCGGCCCTTGGTGGCGGTGGCGACGGTGATGTCGGGGCCCATCCAGTATTCGGTGTTGGTGACGACAATCTCCTTGCCGTCCTTGCCCTCAACCGGGACCACCGCGCCCTGGATTTTCTTGCCGACCATCAGGCGGCGTTCCTTGCCTTCGGTCTCGAACGTGACCGGAGAGCGTTCGGCGCCCAGGAATTCGCCCACCAGCATCGAGAACAGCCCGGTGGTGCCGCGCGCCGCGCCGGAGAAGATCGCAACCAGCGCGTCATAGGCGTCCTCCGAGGCGCGGTCATCGATATAGGCCGCCGCCTTCCAGTTGCCACGGCCCATGTTGCCGGGGATTTCCAGGAACAGGCCGACGTTCAGGCCCGAAAGGTCAACCCCGCCGTAATCGCCCGTGTCGATGCGCACGCCCGCCCAGGCCTGGCAATGGCCCTCGGTCGGCGGGTGCTTGCCCAGCGACACCACACAGGGGCAGAACACGGTGCAGTTGCAGTTGAGGATCAGCTCCCCTTTGATTGTCCAGGGCACGGTGCCCAATTCGCCGTCCAAGGCCATGTTTTAGTCTCCCTTTCAGATAATCCCTGCCGCCAGCGCCAGCGCCGCAGCCACCAGACCCGCACCCAGCGGTTTGGTGATGTAGCGGCCCAGTTCCGGCAGCTTTTCCAAAATCATGATCACGGTCGCCAGCCCCATGAAGGCGATGTTCATGGTGCCGCCCGCGAAGGCCAGCAGCATCAGCGCCCAGCAGCAGCCCAGGCACACCAGCCCCAGCCGCAGACCGTTGCGCAGCGGGCCCTCGTCCCAATGCTGCATGAAGAACACCAGCGGGCGGCGGCATTTACTGAGGCAGGCTTCCTTCACCGGCGAGAACTGATAGCCGCCCGCAACCAGCAGCAGCCCCGCCGACAGGTAGCGCGAATTGCTGTCGCCAAAGGCGGTGAGCAGCTCTGCCTGGAACAGCCCCAGCTGCAGCACGGCGGCCAGCGCCGAGAAGCCCAGCCACACCGCCAGATAGCCGCCCACCAGCCGGGTGAAGCTGGTGTCCGGCGCGGTGTGGGACAGGTCCTCGTAGGTGGCAAAGGCAGGCAGCGCGGTCGGCGCCATCATCGCCGCCGACATCAGCGCCCACATCATCAGCATCTTGCCAAAACCCGCCGCATCCGGGGTCAGCGTGCAGAAGTCGCGCCAGAAATCGGGCCCGTAAATGGCCCCCGCGGCGCGCAGCTCGGCTGGCACGGACATCGCATAGAGCAGCCCCCAAGCCCCCAGGATCAGCCCGAACAGGCCCAGCCAATGCCAGCCTCCCATGGTTCTGATCCGTTGTGCCAGAATGGCTTTCATCGCGCGCTCCGGGTATGAGGGTTAGCGACTCACGTCTTGAGTTTTAAATGTCAGACTTTTAAATGTCAGACAAATGATTTCTTGCCGGCCCCGCTCCGGCGTAACGCAGCGTCAGGATCCCGGGCATGAAGATTGACCCCAACAGCTCCGCCGATCTTTCGGTTCAGATAGCCCAGGCGATCAAGGATGCCATCATTTCCGGCGAGCTGATTGTCGATGAGCGGCTGCCGTCGGAGGCGGAACTGTCGGATCATTTCCAGGTGTCCCGCCCGACCGTGCGCGAAGCGCTGAAGCGGCTGGCGGCGCAGTCGCTGATCCGCACCCAGCGCGGCGCCTCCGGCGGAGCGTTTGTGAACCGGCTGAGTTTCGAGGACGCCTATTCGCAGCAGATCACCACCTCCACCCTGCTGCTGAGCATGAATGCGGTGAGTTTCGATACCGCCTGCGAGGCGCGCTACGCGCTGGAACGCGCCTGCGCGCCGCTGTCGGCCGAACGCCGCAGTGCGGACCATCTGGCGACGATGCGGGCGGAGATCTTCCGCCAGGGACAGCCCGGCCTGACCGATGAGGCCTTCTGCGCCTCCGACGTGGCGTTTCACCGGGCTCTGGTGGACGGCGCGGGCAATCCGGTGCTGTCGTATCAGCTGGCCGGCGCAGTGGAAGCAATGCAGCCGCTGATGAATATGATCACTTTCACCGCGCGCGACCGCGAAGTGATCACCGGACTGCATTCCCGTATTGCCGACGCCATCGAGGCGGGCGACGGCAGCGCAGCCGTCTCCGGCTTGCAGGATCTGGAGAGCGAGACCCGCAAGCTGGCCTCTGACGTTTTTGCCGCGCGGGCGCAGAGGTAACGGCTCAACACTTTTTTAACCATGACCCGGGACAGTTGGGTCATGGTTAAACCCGGTTCCGCCCTCTCCCCCGATATCTGGCTGCGCGATATCTTCGCCTGCAAAGCGGTGCAGAACGGCCAGGTGCTGCGCCGCAAGATCCGCGATATTGAGCGTTATGCCGGGATGGAGGCGTTTCTGGCCGAAGTCCGCGCCCGCGGGTTTCAGGCGGTGCTGAACCGCGAGCAGGTTGTCGTCTTCTGCAACAGCGCCCCGATCCGCAAACTGGTGTGACAGTGCCGTTTTCCGGCGCGGAAAACGGCCAGAAATCCTGCGAGGATTTCTGGCGGCACCAGCGGCGGCACAGCACCAGTTTTCCGCGCCGGAAAACTGGCCGGAATCCTCGCAGGATTCCGGTTGCCCCCTTTGCAACCGCACAGAAGCGCACTATATAGCTGATGTTCCCTTGTGGAACTATGGACATAAACGCGCTCGTAATAAGCGGATCGGACCCGGGGGCGGTACCCGGCGGCTCCACCAAAATCCTTCGTTTGGGGATCATGGGGCCGAAACAGGATCGACGGACGTCTAAAGGGGTTTGCTTTGTCTCGGCGGGGTGCCACCGTACCGGCCCAAACAGTACAATTGCAAACGACAATCGTGCTCCGGTTGCTCTGGCTGCGTAAGCAGTTCGAGGAATCGAAATCTAAGCCCTTGCGCCTAGCCGCGTAAGGCGGGGTTCGCAGGTACCTGGCAACAGAAACCTGCACTTTCTCCACTTTTTCCAACCAAGTCCTCAGCAGGTGTGCGGGGAATGCCTAAAACCTTAGGGATGGGCTGTAAAACCTGCCGGCGCCGGCTAAACTGCCGGGTCTGAACCGGACTCGGACCGCAAGAAATCCTTCAATGCCTTTGACTGCACAATGTTGAAATACTGACGCTCTGCGATTTCAGCCCGGCCGTGCCGGAGCGTGCAACTCCCTCCGTCCTGCTGCTTGCCGTCCGAACCGGCGCGGCTGCCTGACAGCCCCCTATGCCCCTTGCCTGACCGGGCATGGCTCTGCTTAACGAAAAGAATGACTGATACTTTCACCAAACCCGCGACTGAACCCTTTGTCACGCGCCGGGCCGCCGCATCCGGCGCAAGCCCTGTCATGGAAGCCCCCTTCGACCCGGCCAGCATGGCGGACATGCCTTTGACCCGTCTGCTGCATTACTGGTTTGAGGAAGTCTGGGGCAGAGGCAACCTGAGCGCCGTCTCCGACATCATGCGCCGCAATACGCTGATCTCCGGGTCTGTTTCCGCCCTTGCAGAACCGGAAAGCGATTACAGCGAGGTGGTCGCTGCGCTGCGCAACCTTTTGGGTCCAATCAAGGTGACCTTCACCCATGTTATGGAAACCGACGAATGGGTGTCGGTCCGGCTGGTGGCCGCGACCAGCAATCCCCGCGACGGCGAACCGTTCGAGATCACCGGCCAGGTCATGGCGCGGGTGGAGGACGGCAGGATTGCCGAGATGCACTCCAACATGGATTATTTCCGGATGTTCGAAATGCTGGGCCAGCTGCCGCCGGAGGCCCTGGCCATCTGCCTGACCGGGGAACGGCTCGGCTAACAGGCGTTTGCGGCGCCATCATCGCAGGTTCTTGATCTTTGCCCCCTGCCGGACGAGCCAGGCTCAAGCCTTCCAGCGCTTGACAGGCTGGCCCGGGGTGTGAGAGGCGCCGGTACCGATTGGCACGGCCTTGCCGCCATGGCGGCGGGGCTGTTGCGCCGGTCAGTGGAGCACCATCAGCAGCTTGAGGCAGCCATGACCCTGGATAACGCGCTGAACCGCCACGCCCGCGATGGCCACCGCCACAGCCGGTTCGCGGAGCGCGCAGCATGAGCCATCCCGGCTGGGCGGAGATGTTCCGTGTCTTTGGGCGCATCGGGGTGCTGAGCTTTGGCGGCCCGGCGGCGCAGATTGCCGTGATGCACAAGGAGCTGGTCGAGGACCGCCCCTGGCTGAGCGAAGAAAGCTTCCTGCGGGGGCTTTCGTTTTGCATGCTGCTGCCGGGGCCGGAAGCGATGCAGCTGGCAACCTATACCGGCTGGAAGATGCGCGGCACCGCTGGCGGGCTGCTGGCGGGGCTGCTGTTTGTTCTGCCCGGGGCCGCGGTGATTGCCCTTCTGGCCTGGCTTTACGTGCAATACGGCACCCTGCCTGCGGTGCAATCCGCCTTTCTGGGCATCAAGGCCGCTGTTGTTGTCATCATCCTGCAGGCGCTGCGGCGGCTGGCGGGCAAGGCGCTGCGCCACCGGGCGGACTGGATGCTGGCCGGCTTCGGCTTTGCCGCGCTGTTCCTGCTGAACCTGCCGTTCCCGCTGGTGGTGCTTGCGGCCGCCCTCACCGGGTTCCTGCGCAAGTCACCCGGGGCGGAGCTGCCCGCCTCTGCCGCGCCGTTTGAGGCTGCCGGCACGTTGCGGACCGTCGCCGTCTGGGGCAGCCTGTGGCTGCTGCCGCTGATTGCGCTCAGCCTGTCCGGCGCAGGCTTCCTGGCCGATGTCGGCTGGTTCTTCGCCAAACTCGCGGTAGTGACCTTTGGCGGTGCCTATGCGGTGCTGGCCTATATCAGCCAAACGGTTGTCAGCCAGTTCGGCTGGATCACCGCCGGACAGATGATCGACGCCCTGGGACTGGCCGAGACCACGCCCGGACCGCTGATCCTGGTCACGCAATTCGTTGCCATGCTGTCGGGGCTGCTGCAGGACGGAATTGGCCTGTTTCTGGCGGCAGGCGCGGTGGCGCTGTGGGCGACCTTCATGCCCTGCTTTCTGTGGATCTTCGCCGCCGCGCCTTATGTCGAGCGCATCGCCGCGCATCCTCGGCTTGGCATGGCGCTGAAGGCGGTTACTGCCACGGTCGCGGGCGTGATTCTGAACCTGTCGGTCTGGTTCCTGATGCATGTGGCGTTTGCCCAAACGCAGGTTTATGAGGCTGGAATCCTGCATATCCCTGCGCCGGTCTGGAGCAGCATGGACACCGCCGCGGTGCTGCTGGTTCTGCTGGCGCCGCTGGCGGCCTGGATGGTGCGCGGCAATATGCTGCTGCTGCTGGCAGCAATGGCCTGCGCCGGACTGGCCCTTGGCGAATTCCCGTTTCCAATCAGCTGACTGCGGCGGCTTTCAACCCGCCGTCCTGTGCCAAAAATAATTCGGCTGGCGAAAAGGGCGGTCTTTTGTTTCCGCCAGAATCTCTTATGCTTGGGAGCAAATGAACAAAGGGTGACTGCATGTCCCGTGAAATCGACTATGGCAACCTGATGCACTCTGCCATGCGCGGCCTGATCCGGACCGTGCTGCAGGACATCGCTGACAACGGCTTGCCCGGTAACCACCACTTTTTCATCACCTTCGACACGGCCCATCCCGATGTGGAACTGGCCGACTGGCTGTCCGACCGCTACCCGGGCGAAATGACCGTGGTCATGCAGCACTGGTTCGACAACCTGACTGTGGATGAAGAAGGCTTTGCCGTCACACTGAACTTCGGCGACTCGCCCGAGCCTCTTTATATCCCCTATGACGCGATCCGTACTTTCGTCGACCCGTCGGTGGAATTCGGGCTGCGGTTCGAAAGCGCCGATGAGGATTCTGAGGGCTATGCAGAGGCACCGGATGCCGATGAGGAGCAGGACACCGCCCGTGTTCCGGCCGAGGAAAAGAAAAACGCAGACATCGTCTCGCTGGACAGCTTCCGCAAATAGCGCGCGTCCGCGCTCGGGTGAACAACTGGCGGCCCCGCAGGCCGCCTGTTTTATGTCTGCATCACTGCCGCGACAGGAAGGTGCGCAGCTGCCGCCGGGGTTCGCCGTTCAGGCGCGAGATATATTCAAGGTCCAAGCCGCCTTCGGCCAAAGTCCGGTCGTACTGCTGCATCTCGTAATCCCCGTTGGGATGGATATACAGCGAGAACACCGTCAGCGTATCGCCGGTGATACGGCACCAGACAAACGGCTCCCCTTTCATCGGGTCGAGCGGCACCGAATGGCCGAAGACATTGCGGGTCATCGCTGCGGAAAAGACACCTTCACGGCCGCTGGGCAGAAACTCGATCTCATAGGTTTTCGACTTCCGGCGCCCGTCGTCCTTTTCCGTCGTAGACGTCCACTTGATGGTGAACCCTTTCTTCAATTCGCGGATCGCCACGCTCATATCCCGGGGGTCGGTGTCACCGTCTTCCTTCACGATCTCGACGCTGCCGGCGTATTCGCCCGCGAAGCGGGAAATGTCCGCGCGCGCCCACTGCGGCAGCAGCAAGAGCAGAACCGCCACCAGGGCGGCAAGGCTCACCAAGACCTTGAGAGTTCGCAAATGCGTTGGCACGTCGCAATTCCCTCCGGATGTCCAGGCCTGTCCCCCACGCACTGTAATCATAGCATGGTTTCAGGCAATGGCATGTCTTCGATTGCGCCAATTCGGCACTATACCTGCCCGCGCGATTGGCTATGCTGCGCGCAACTGGCCAATTGCACTGCCGCAATGCGCAGGCTAAACGGCATACAATCGCATACGTAACGGAGAGAAGACGGATGTCCGAGACCCGCACCGAAACCGACAGCTTTGGTCCGCTCGAGGTCCCTGCAGACAAGTACTGGGGCGCGCAGACCCAGCGGTCGATCATGAATTTCCCGATCGGCTGGGAAAAACAGCCGGTCGCCATTGTGCGCGCGCTGGGGGTGATCAAGCAGGCCTGCGCCATGGCCAACAAAGAGTCGGGCAAGCTGGACGCAAAGATCGCCGATGCGGTCATCCAGGCCGCCAGCGAAGTGGTGGCAGGCAAATTCGACGACAACTTCCCGCTGGTGGTGTGGCAGACGGGGTCCGGCACCCAGTCCAACATGAACTCCAACGAGGTGATCGCCAACCGCGCCATCGAGATCCTGGGCGGCACCATCGGCACCAAGGATCCGGTGCATCCGAACGATCACTGCAACATGGGGCAGTCGTCCAACGACACCTTCCCGACCGCGATGCATATCGCCACTGCGATGATGGTGCGCGACGTGCTGGTGCCCGGGCTGACCAAGCTGGCCGAAGGGCTGGAAAAGAAGTCCGAAGAATTCAAGGACATCATCAAGATCGGCCGCACCCACACCCAGGACGCGACCCCGCTGACGCTGGGCCAGGAATTCGGCGGCTACGCGCATCAGATCCGTCAGGGCCTGGCCCGGGTCGAGGCGGCAATGCCCGGGATCTATGAGCTGGCGCAGGGCGGCACCGCCGTCGGCACCGGTCTGAACACCCAGAAAGGCTGGGGCGAGAAAGTTGCCGCAAATATGGCAGAGATCACCGGCCTGCCCTTCGTCACCGCCCCGAACAAGTTCGAGGCACTGGCGGCGCATGATGCGATGGTGTTCCTGTCCGGCGCGCTCGCGACCATTGCGGGCAGCTGCTACAAGATCGCCAACGACATCCGCTTCCTCGGCTCCGGTCCGCGCTCCGGCCTGGGTGAGCTGATCCTGCCGGAAAACGAGCCCGGCTCGTCGATCATGCCGGGCAAGGTGAACCCGACCCAGGCCGAGGCGCTGACCCAGGTGGCAGCGCACGTCATGGGCAATGACGCGGCGATCAAGTTCGCAGGCTCCCAGGGCCATTTCGAGCTGAACGTCTACAACCCGATGATGTCCTACAACCTCTTGCAGTCGATCCAGCTCTTGGGCGATGCCGCCGACAGCTTCACCGAGCGGATGCTGAACGGCATCAAGGCCAACGAGCCGCGCATCGACAAGCTGATGAAAGAGTCGCTGATGCTGGTCACCGCGCTGGCGCCGACCATCGGTTATGACAACGCCACCACCGTTGCCAAGACCGCGCATAAGAACGGCACCACGCTGAAGGAAGAAGCGGTCAAGCTGGGCTTTGTCGATGAAGCCACTTTTGACGCCGTGGTGCGGCCTGAGCAGATGATCGGGCCGAAGGACTGATGGAAAAGCCGGTCAATCTGAACCGGTACAGAAAAGAAAAAGCGCGGGCCGAGAAAAAGGCCCGCGCTGACCGGAACGCCGTGACGTTCGGGCGGACCAAAGCCGAGAAAGACCTGGACAAGGCGCGCAACGCGCAAGAGGTCAAACGCCTGGACGAGCACAAGCGCGACGAATGAACGGGCGCCCGAAGAAGCATTCCCTGACCCTGCGCGGGCACCGGACCTCAGTGTCTCTGGAGGATGACTTCTGGGATGCCTTCCGCGAGATTGCAGCGCAGGAAGACCGCGCAATCAACGACCTAGCAGCCGAAATTGATGAAACCCGCGGCGAGGACTGCGGGTTGGCCTCCGCGATCCGGCTGTTTGTGCTGCGCCGGTTAAGGGTGCGTTAACCACGATCACGGACACTTGCCTCATGGCCCATGTGTTTCGTACTGTTTCTCCTGAGCTATGGATGCAGCAGATTTTCGATGTGAAATCTGCCCGCCAAGGTGGTGTCGTGCGTCGCAAACTGCGCGATGTCGAACGCAATGTTGGCTTGGCGCGGTTGCAAGCCAAGTGCAACGCCGCGGCTATCATGCGGTATTGAACGGCGAGCAGATCGTTATCTTCTGCAACAACGAACCCGTCCGCTTGCTGTGCTGACGCCAAAGTTTTCTGAAAACTTTGGCCAAAACTTTTCAGAAAAGTTTTGGCTGCTTTGGAGACAACTGCAGCCAGATCCCGTTCCTTGAACGCACGGTTAAATGCGCCACTGGCACCGGCGTCTTGCCTTCCACCGGTTCAATCCGGAACCGGCGCAGGACCATCGAAAGGATCAGCGGCCCCTCGACCATGGCGAACCCCGCCCCAGTGCAGACACGGGAGCCAGCAGAAAACGGGATATAGGCGTCCCGCTGGCACTGCTTGCCGTTCTCCGTCCCCCAGCGCGCGGGATCAAAGCCGTCCGGGTTCTCCCACAGCCGCTCATGCCGGTGCAGGTGCCAGGGGCTGAGCACCATCTGCGCGCCCTTGGGCACCGCGCGGTTGCGGAAGTGCTCGGAGCATGCAGCCTCCCGCACCATCATCGGCACCGGCGGATACAGCCGCAAGGTTTCGCGGAACACATCGCGGCTGATCTTCAGACGTGAAACGGCAGCAAAGCTCTCATCCTCCAGCACCGCGGCCTCTGCCGCCACCCTTTCCTGCCAATCCGGGTAGAGCGCCACCAGATAGAGCGCCCAGGCCAAGGCCGAGGCGCTGGTTTCATGACCCGCGAGGAAGAAGATCGCCACCTGATCGACCATCTCGGCGGTATCAAACGTGCTGCCGGTTTCCGGATCGCGGGTGGTCATGATCTTGGTCGCCAGGTCATCCGGCGCCCTGCCCGCCTCGATCGCCGCCATCCGTTCGGCCGTCAGCTGTGCGATCAGCGCCCGGATCGTTTCAGCGTTCCGGCGGGTGCCGCCGCGGAAAAACCGCGGCATCCAGCGCGGCAGCGGCACGAAGGCGGCCAGGTTCAGCAATGGCTGGCTGCGCTGGTAGTCGCGGAACCGGGTGAAGACTTCGCCGGCCACCTCATGCCCGATAGGGATCGAAAACAACGTGCGGAAGATCACGTCTGCCGCCGCGTGCGAGGTTTCCTCCTCGATCTCCACCGGCCCCTTCCGCCCCTCCAGGCGCTGGACCGCCGCCTCCGCCGCGGCGCGCATCGCCGGGTAGGTATCCTTCAGCCGCCCGCCCTCGAAGGCGGGGTCAATGATCCGCCGCTGCCGCTTCCAGTCCGCGCCATTGGTCAGAAACACCGAATTGCCCAGCAAGGGCTTCAGCCCCTCTGCAATGCGGTCCGATTTGGGGAAATCATCCGGGCGCTCCTTCAGCAGCAGCTTCACCAGATCCGGCTGGTTGACCAAGAAGGAGCGGAAAAACGGCGTTCGGAACTCTGCCATCCAGGCGCGGTAGAGCCGCGCAGGCTGCGCCGACAGGATGTCCTGGCGGAACAGTCTTACATAGCGCCACAGTGGCACCTTGTCGGGGCGCGCCGGCGGTTTTGGCGGCATCACTTTGGTCATTCAGCGGCCACCGAGGTGAACTTCGACACCGGCACGTCAATCCGCGACTTCGAAGGTTTCCGGTCCCGGTACCGTTCTGCCAGCGTCAGCGGCCCAGCAGTGATGCGGAAATAGTCATACTCGCCCGGCCGGTCGAAAGCGCAAAGATACTGGAAATGCAGACGGAAAAACCGCCAGCGCAACTGCTGCCAGCGCTCCGGGCTGAGGGTCTGGGTGAAGGCGGCAGAAAACACCAGCGGCCAGCGCTTGCCTTCCGGCGCAACGCCGCTGACAGCGACAGGATCACACAGCGCAAAGGCGCAGCCATCGCCCGGCGCGGTGACATCCACCCAGGCAAGCTCCGTGCGCTGGGACAGGTATCTCAGATCGGCCCGCAGACGGCTGGCCTGCGGCAGGAAGGAGACCATGGGCACCACTTGCCCCAGCGTGAGAAATCCAAGGGCGGGGCGGTCTTCCGGAAGCCCATGCCGGATCAGGTCCGCCAGCACCGGCACCCCCAGATGCGCACCGGAGGAGTGGCCGACGACCAGCACCTCGTCCAGGGTTTTGTCCTGTAAGGCGTCTGCAATCAGAGCGCGGAATTCGTCCAGCCGCACCTCCATCTCCGCCGGAATGGCGCCGCGGGAGGCCGCAGAATGGGCGTAATCGTGCATCAGGTAATACGCGAAGAACTTGCCGTCGCGTGTCTTGAACCAGCGCAGCAGCGCATAGCCGGCGCCAAGGCCCAGCATCCAGGCTGGCAGCAGGGCAAAGGGGCCGTTCAGCCCGGCAGCAGCAGCGGCAAGACCAAAGGCATGAGCAGCGCCCCAAGCCAGCAGCAGCGCCAGAAGCGCCTGCACAAGCAGCATTCCCACCGGGTAGAGCGCGGCAATCACCGGCCCCTTGCGCAGCCGCATCAGCCGCCTGAGCGCGCCGGTGGAGAGATAGATCCAGGCGGTGCGCAACAGCTGCCAGTAGGTGCCGGCAATCGTCGCCTCCATGCTGCCGCGCACGATGTCGGACCAGACCAGCACCTCGATATCGGCCTCAGTGCGCTGCCCGTCCATCTCAGCCGCAACATGCCAGCCGTAGGGGCCTTTGGTCCGTTTGGGAGCGAGCGTCAGGCTGTAGCCGGAAATCTGCGCCTGCGCGGCGCCTTCCTTGCGGTAAAGCTCCCGGTAGCGGCGCGGGTGAATCGGGTCATAGCCGGGGATGTAAAACACCCGGCGTTTGCGCACCTGCTGAGGGTTAGAACCCATGTGATCCACGCTGTTGATCCGCGTTGTCCTGCTCTGACGTCTCCAGCGCAGACTAGCAGCGCAATCCGGCAAGAGTAAGGCCGGGCGAGGCAAAGAAAAAGGGGCCTTCAGGCCCCTTTGAAAGTCCTCAGGTCAGCCCAGCGTGGCCAGCGCCGGGAAGGTTTCCAGCAGCCACCAGGAGAAGGTGGTGAACAGGCCGGTGACCAGCATGATGCCGACAAACAGCAACAGGCCGCCCATCACTTTCTCGATCAGCCCCATGTGGCGTTTCATCTTGTTCATCAGCGTCATCGAGCGGTTCAGGAACATCGCCGCCAGCAGAAAAGGCACGCCCAGACCCGCGGCGTATACGCCCAGCAGAAGCGTGCCGCGGCTGACGGAAGCCTCCGATGCGGCCAGCGACAGGATGGCGCCCAGCTGCGGGCCGATACACGGCGTCCAGCCAAAGGCAAAAGCCAGCCCGAGAACATAAGCCCCCAAAGCGGAGCCGCCGGATTCGCCCGCCTCCATCCGTGCCTCGCGGTCCAGCAGCGGAATGCGGAAAACCGACAGGAAGTGGAGCCCGAAGATGATCACGACGACGCCTGAAACCTGGGCGAAAAGCTCCTGATTTTGCAGCACAAATGCGCCGAATGCAGAGGCCGTGAAGCCCAGCAGCAGAAACACCGTGGACAGCCCCAGCACAAAGAACAGCGCCGCAATGATCGCTTTGCGCCGCGCGGCGACGGTGCCCTGCATCTCGCCGATGGTGACGCCGCTCATATAGGCCAGGTAGGGCGGCACAATCGGCAGCACGCAGGGCGACAGAAAACTGATCACGCCGCCCAGCAGCGCCACCAGCATGGCAGGGAGCAGCCCTGCGTCGATGATCTCGATTCCAAACATGGTCCAACACTTATGCCAGCGGGCGGCCAACGTCACGGGGACGGCTGGTCACATCCTTGTGGACAGCATGAAACATCCCCCTTATCTGAACACCATGAGCGAGATCAAAGTGACCCTCGATGCAATCGGGCTGCTGTGCCCCCTGCCCGTCCTGAAGGCGCGCAAGCGGCTGAAATCGCTGCAGCGTGGCCATGTGCTGCAACTGCTGGCGGACGACCCGGCGGCGGTGATCGACGTGCCGCATTTCTGCAATGAAGCAGGGCATGAATTCCTGGGCCACAGCGAAGGCGCAGGCCACCAGATCTACCTGATCCGCAAGGGCGGCTAGGCCGCAAACCTTCCCAGCGCCCGCGCCTTGCGGCACCGGAGTTCTGCAAGAACTGCGGCCCGGAAAACTGTGTTTCGTGCGCAGCCAGAGGTTTCCAGATTGGAGGCAGCCCCAAATGAAAAAGGCAGGCCTGGCGGCCTGCCTTTTCGCGTGTTCTATGCTGGGCTCAGCCGCCCATCGACCACCAGCCGCGGCGTTTCGGCTTGGACGAGGCTGCGGGTTCCCGCTCAGCGGCGGCGCCAGCCATGGCAGGCTCCGGCTGTTTTTCCTCTTCCGGCGCAGCGGCGGGTTCCAGCTCAGCGGCCTCTTCCACAGCAGTCTGCTCCTCGGCTGGTTCCGCATCGGGTTCCTCAGAAGGCTGCTCTTCGGCCGCTTCGGCAGCAGCTTCTGCAGGCGCCTCAGCCTCTGCCTCTTGCGCAGCAGCAGGTTCTTCTGCCGGAGCGGCCTGTTCAGCTTGCGCAGCGGGCTCTGCGTCCTGGGCGGCAGCGGCGTCTGTGCTGTCCGCAACGGCCTCAACCGCCGGTTCTGCAGTCTCATCAGCCTGAGCTTCCGCGACCGTCTCAGCCACAGGCGCTTCGGCAGCGGCGGGCGCTTCCTCTGCGGCGGCTTCGGAGCCTTCCGCAGCAACTGCGTCTGCCTCGGCCTGCTTGCTCTTCGGTTTGCGCGAACGGGACCGGGTGCGGGTGCGGGAGGGCTTCTTCTCCTTCACGTCTTCCGCGGCAGGCTCTTCCGCCTCAGAGTCAGCTTCCAGCGCCTCGTCAGCCTCTTCCTTCGGCTGATCCTGGTCTTCGGAGGTGTCCTCGCCGTTCTCGCCCGCCTGGGCCTGATCGCCGTTGCCGGACTTCCGGCGGCGGCGGCGGCGGCGCTTGCGCTTGGGCTTGTCGTCCTGCTGCGCATCGTCCTCAGCGGCCTCAACGGCGACGGGGGCCTCTTCCTCGTCCTGCTGCGCTTCGTCAGCGTCCACCTGCTCCATGATCGAGGTATCCACCGACACCACCGGAGCGGTGGCCGCAGGCACGGTGCGGGAAGCGGTCTTGAACTTCTCCAGCACGAAGTCCGGGCTGACCAGATGCGCGTCGCCTTCGATGCGCACGGACAGGCCGTAACGCGCCTCGATCTGGGCGATGTGCTCGCGCTTCTGGTTCATCAGGAAGTTGGCGATGGAGACCGGGCAGCGCACCAGCACCTCGCGGGAGCGGCGGCGGGTGCCCTCTTCCTCGATCTGGCGCAGAATCGACAGCGCCATCGAGTCGTCAGAGCGGATCAGTCCGGTGCCGTGGCAATGCGGGCACGGTGCGGTGGTCGCCTCGATCATGCCGGGGCGCAGCCGCTGGCGCGACATTTCCATCAGGCCAAAGCCCGAGATCCGGCCCACCTGGATGCGGGCGCGGTCGGTCTTCAGCTTATCCTTCATGCGCTTTTCGACCGCGGCGTTGTTCTTGCGCTCGTCCATGTCGATGAAGTCGATGACGATCAGGCCCGCAAGGTCGCGCAGGCGCAGCTGGCGCGCCACTTCTTCGGCGGCCTCCAAGTTGGTCTTGAGCGCGGTTTCCTCAATCGAGGCTTCCTTGGTCGCCCGGCCGGAGTTCACGTCGATCGCCACCAGCGCCTCGGTCACGCCGATGACGATGTAACCGCCGGATTTCAGCTGCACGACCGGGTTGAACATGCCGCCCAGGTAGCTTTCGACCTGGTAGCGGGCGAACAGCGGCAGCGCGTCCTGGTAATGCTTCACGTTCTTGGCGTGGGACGGCATGATCATTTTCATGAAGTCCTTGGCGATGCGGTAGCCGCGGTCGCCTTCCACCAAAACCTCGTCGATGTCGCGGTTATAAAGATCGCGGATCGAGCGTTTGATCAGGTCGCCTTCCTCATAGATCTTGGCCGGCGCGATGGATTTCAGCGTCAGCTCGCGGATCTGCTCCCACAGGCGCTGCAGGTATTCGTAGTCGCGCTTGATCTCCGCCTTGGTGCGCTTGGCCCCGGCGGTACGCACGATCAGGCCCGCGCCGGTCGGCACGTCCAGTTCGGAGGCAATGTCCTTGAGCTTCTTGCGGTCGGCAGCATTGGTGATCTTGCGGGAGATGCCGCCGCCGCGGGCGGTGTTCGGCATCAGCACGCAGTAACGGCCGGCCAGCGACAGATATGTGGTCAGCGCTGCGCCCTTGTTGCCGCGCTCTTCCTTGACGACCTGCACCAGCAGCACCTGGCGCACCTTGATCACTTCCTGGATCTTGTAGCGGCGCGGGCGGGGTTTGCGCGGCGGACGGATGTCCTCACTGTCGTCCTCTTCGGCGACGGATTCGATGGTTTCATCCTTGGTGGCCGCGTCGGCCCGGCGGGACTCACCGTTTTCGTCGCCCTCGTCGCCGGCAGCGTCCTCTGCCTTGACTTCTTCGGCGTCCGCTTCGGTTTCGGCCTCGGCAGCTGCTGCCTCAGCTTCGTCCGCAGCCTCGTCACCCGCCACAGCAGAAGCACCCGCCTCTGCCGCCTCAGCGGGGGCTTCATTCTCGTCTTCCGGCTCTTCCACCGGGGTTTCCGCAACACGTTCCACCGGCGAGGAGCCTTCAGGCACTTCGGCCAGTTCCGCAGGCACATCCGCAGCCGCGGCGCTATCGCTCAGGTCGATGGTTTCCATCCCTGCGATTTCGCCGGTCTTCTCGTCAGAGACGCCGACTTCCTTGGTCTCCACCGCATCGCCGGAGGAGGCCTTGGCCGCCTTGGCCGAAGACTTGGACCGGCGCGACCGCTTGGGTTTGGACGGTTTTTCTTCTTCTTCCTCGTCGCGCGCGCGCATCGCCTCGGCATAGGCGCGCTCTTCTTCCATCAGCGCTTCGCGGTCGGCCACCGGGATCTGGTAATAATCCGGGTGGATTTCCGAGAACGCCAGGAAGCCATGGCGGTTGCCGCCATAGTCAACAAACGCCGCCTGCAGCGACGGTTCGACCCGGGTTACTTTTGCGAGGTAGATATTGCCAGCAAGCTGGCGTTTGTTTTCGGACTCAAAGTCGAACTCCTCAACCTTGTTTCCATCGACCACCACAACGCGGGTTTCTTCCGCGTGGGTGGCGTCAATAAGCATCTTATTTGCCATTTGTCCTTGGTGCACCTGCCCTGTGCGCCCGCAAGCTGTCTGCTTCCAGGCGGCCGCGCGCGTTTCGGGTGGTGTCTTGTCAGGGCGATCTGGGACGGCGCGGTGCAGCAGGTGGTCCCGGGGACTATGCCCGGCCTTCCTGCCTCAGTGCTCTTCGCTCTCGCGCGCGTCATCGCGGTTCTTCTCCGGCAGGCAAGCCGCGGCCTGTCCTGCCTAATAATCCCTGCGCCGGGTTAGATTCCGGCTCGGGCGCTAAACTGCCCCCTTGGATCAAGGGGGCCAATCGGTCTGGCTGCAGCTTTCTCGGATCGTGCCGGACAAAAGCCGAAGCCAGCGAAACTCATCAGAACGGGGGAAGCCAAGTGCCGGTTTCCGGCCCGTTCGGACAGCATAAGGCCTGTGGATAGGTAATGACAATGGGCATTCGTCACCGCAGGACCTGAAAATGAATCCAGCCTGCTCTTACCCGGAAAAACGTTAACTTTTCGTTGAAATTCAGCGAAGTGCCGGACTTCTGCGGCAGTTCCGGCCCCCGAAACGAAACGCGCCCGGACCGTGTCCTGCGTCAGGAAACGGCCCGGACAGCGGTCACGCCAGATAATCCGAGCGCTGCAGGCCGTATTTCGCCATTTTCTCGTTCAGCGTCCGGCGCGGCAGGCACAGCTCGTCCATCACGCTGGCGATCGAGCCCTTGTGGCGGCGCATGGTGTTGTCGATCAGCATCCGCTCGAAGGCTTCCACATATTCTTTCAGCGGCTTGCCCTCGGTGGTCATTACCGGCTGCATTTCCTCGTGATCGGACATCAGGAGCGACGCGATGGTTCCGGAGCCTCGGCGCGACTGCAGCACGGCACGCTCGGCGATGTTGATCAGCTGACGCACGTTGCCCGGCCAGGGCGCTTGCAAGAGCTGCGCGGCCTCCTGAGCGCTGACCTGCGGCGCATCGCAGCCGTATTCCTCGGAAAACTGCTCGCTGAGGCGGGTGAACAGGGTCAGGATATCCTCGCCGCGCTGGCGCAGCGGCGGCACGGTGATGCGCAGCGCCGCCAGACGGTAGAACAGATCCGGGCGCAGCGCGTCCTCACAGGTCTTGCCGGCTTCCTGCAGGTTGGAAATGGCGATGATCCGGGTTTCGGCAGGCGTGCCCTGTTCGTTGATCACGCTCAAGAGCTTGGCCTGCAGGGTTTCCGACAGCGCGTCGATGTCTTCCAGCACCAGAGTGCCGCCGCGGGCCTCCTCAATTGCGGGCAGCATGCTGTCTTCGGGCTGCATCGGGCCGAACAGGCGCTTGGCCAGCGCCTCCTCTTCCAAAGCAGCGCAAGAGACCAGCACGAATTTCTTGCCCGCGCGGCTGCCGACCGCGTGCAGCGCGTGGGCGACCAGCGTCTTGCCGGTGCCGGTTTCCCCGTCGATCAGCACGTGGCCGTCGGCCTGGCCGAGGTCCAGAATATCCTCGCGCAGGCGCTCCATCACCGGGCTTTGACCGATCAGCTTTTTCATGATCTGCGAGCCGTCCGACAGCTCGCGCCGCAGCGCCCGGTTGTCCAGGGTCAGGCGGCGGGCGCCGGTGGCGCGCTTGGCCAGCTCCGACATGCGGTCCGGGTTAAAGGGCTTCTCCAGGAAGTCGAAGGCCCCCACCCGCATCGCCTCCACCGCCATCGGCACATCGCCATGGCCGGTGATCATGATCACCGGCAGCGCGCTGTCGGTGCCCATCAGCTTTTTCAGGAACTGCATCCCGTCCATGCCCGGCATCTTGATATCGGAAATCACGATCCCCGGGTAATCCGGCCCCAGCACCTTCAGCGCTTCCTCGGCGCTGGGGAAGGTTTCCGTGTCATACC
The DNA here is from genome assembly GCF_002388965.1 of Leisingera sp. UBA4491. Lineage (NCBI taxonomy): Bacteria > Pseudomonadati > Pseudomonadota > Alphaproteobacteria > Rhodobacterales > Roseobacteraceae > Leisingera > Leisingera sp. UBA4491. The sequence goes on from NZ_DGNN01000026.1 coordinate 416,549, forward strand.
CCGACAGCGCCAGCCACTGGCTGATCGACTGCCGCATATCCTGTTCATCATCAACGATCGCGATTTTCATAGCCTGGGCCATGCGCGTTCTCTCCTAATCACTCCGGGCGGCCTATTCGGCAGCCTCGATACCGTCCACCAGGACCGGCAGTTGCATCTCAAAGACCGCGCCGCCGTTCTGGCCATTGCGGGCGGTCAGCCGTCCCCCAAGGTCGTTGACGATCCCCGAGGAGATGGCAAGACCCAAACCAACCCCGTCCCCGGGCTGCTTGGTGGTGTAGAAAGGCTCAAACAGGTTGTCGAAGTCCTTGATTCCCACCCCGTTGTCGCGCACCGACAGGGTTGCCGTCTCACCGGCGGCCAGCAGGATTTCCACCTCAGGGTCCGCCACGGATTTGGTGGCGTCCAGCGCATTGCGCAAGAGGTTGACCATAACTTGTTCCAGGCGCATCCGGTCGCCCATCACCATAACAGGTTCTTCGGGCAAAATCCGGGTGATTTTCACATGCCTTTGGCGCAGCTGCGGTTCCATCATCGACAGGCTTGACGCCAACGCATCGCCCAAGTTTACAGGGCTGAACGCATCGCCGCCCTTGCGCGCATAGGACTTCAGCTGGCGGGTGATCGCCCCCATCCGCTCAATCAGGTCGTCAATGCGGCCGAAGGAGGCCAGCGCCTCATCCGGTCGGTTGCGGTTCAAGAGCAGGCGGGCGCCGGCCAGATATGTTTTCATCGCGGCCAGCGGCTGGTTCAGCTCGTGGCTGACCGCCGCGGACATCTCCCCGAGGGCAGCCAGTTTGGAGCTTTGGGCCAGGCTCTGCTCGGCCACCGCAAGGGTCTTTTGCATCCGTTCACGCTCGGCAATTTCCCGCTGCAAACGCGCATTCAATACGCGAAGCTCTGCCGACTCCCGCTGGAACAGCGCCATCCGCAGCGCGGTCTTGCGGCTCAGCGCATAGAAAGCCAGCGCCAGCAGGATCGCGAATCCCATAATTTCCAGCGCCAGCACGGCATTTACCCGCTCCCGCACCGACGAATAGGTGGTGAAGGACGCCATCCGCCAGCCTTGGAACGGCACCCTTGTTTCCAGCCGCATCACCGCCTCGCCCTGCAGGTAGGCGTCGGGGGGCAGCGCGGTCCAGTCGGTGGTCGCGCGGATCGCCCGCTGGATCGCGCCTTCCGGCGTCTGCAGCGTCAGCGCATCGCCTTCCTTAAGGCCGCGCCAGCGCGCCTCGGTGGCCAGAATGATGGTGCCGGTGCTGTCGGTGACCAGCACCGCGTCGGAAATCCCCGCCCAGGCGCGCTCGAACTTCTGCAGGTCCACTTCAACCACAATCGCGCCCAGCACACCGGTCGCATCAATGATGCGGCGCGAATAGGTGAAGCGGTAGCCGCCGACCTCGCGCGGGATCACCGAGAATACGGTCGACTTGGCCCGCACCGCATCAACGAAATAGGCGGCATTGCGGTGGTTCGAGCCCAGCCGGTTGCGGTCCGTGGCCGCCACCGTGCGCCCGTCCTGCGCCAGCAGCATGATCGAGGCCGCGCCGATTTCATCGACAAAGGAGATAAGCCGCTGGGTAGACAGGGAGAAATCATTGGACTGCAGCGCCGAGATCAAGGTCTGGTCGCGCGCCAGCAGCTGCGGCACGATGGCGTGCTGGCGCAGCTCGCTCAGCAGGTTGCCGGAATACAGCGCCAGCCGCAGCTCGGCCCGGTTGCGGGTGCTTTCGGTGAACCGGTGGGTCAGCGCCCGGTTGGTGGTCCAGACGGTGACCGCGGCCACCACCATGAACAGCACAAGCCCAAGCCGCGCCCGCCACGAAATCGTGCGCGAACCAGCCTTTGCCTTGCTTTTGATCATCTCAGAGCGCGGGGCGGTCATGACTCATACCTATTGCGGCCGCCCCGCATCCTCAAGTCACGCCGCGGTGACCATTCCCGCCAATGCGCGGAACACTGCCGCACCGTCGGTGCCGCCATGACCCTCATCCGCAGCCCGCTCCGGGTGCGGCATCATGCCGAGAACGCGGCGGTTGTCCGACAGGATGCCGGCAATGTCCGCGACCGAGCCATTGGGGTTGTCTTCATAGGTGAAGGCCACCCGGTCCTGGTCCTGCAGCGCCTTGACGGTGTCCGCATCGGCGAAATAGTTGCCGTCGTGGTGGGCAATCGGGACCCCGATCACATCACCCGCATTGTAGCCTTGGGTAAAGACGCTGTCAGAGGTCGCCACCTTAAGGTTCACGGTGCGGCAAATGTATTTCAGGCCTGCATTTCGCAGCAGCGCTCCCGGCAGCACGCCGGTTTCGGTCAGGATCTGGAAACCGTTGCAGACGCCAATGGCATAGCCGCCGCGCTCGGCGTGCTCAATCACCGCCTTGCAGATCGGCGACTGGGCCGCAATCGCGCCGCAGCGCAGGTAGTCGCCATAGGAAAAGCCGCCCGGCACGCCAACGATGTCCACACCCTCAGGCAGGGCACTGTCCTTATGCCAGACCATCGACACATCGAAGCCGGCCTGCTCGAACGCCACCGCCAGATCGCGGTCGCAGTTCGAACCCGGGAAGACTACTACCGCCGCCTTCATCACTGCATCTCGATGCTGTAGGATTCGATCACGGTGTTGGCCAGCAGCTTCTCGCACATCGCGGTCACATCTGCTTCGGTCGCGCCTTCGGCCAGATCCAGGTCAATCACTTTGCCCTGGCGCACACCTTCAACCTTGTCAAAGCCCAGGGCCCCCAGCGCGTGGCGCACAGCCTCGCCCTGCGGATCCAGAACCCCGTTCTTCAGCATCACATGCACCCGTGCCTTCATCGCATCATCCCTCAGGTTTTCGATGGCGAAGCCCCATCCAGGCTTCATCTTTCTAAAAATACTCAAGGACCCGCGGCGCGGCAGGCGCAGCGGGTCCCGATCTCAGTTCACCAGCGTCGGCTTGCCCGGCGCAGGCGGGTTATTCGGCATCACGCCCAGGCGGCGCGCCACTTCGCTGTAGGCATCGGTCAGACTGCCGAGGTCGCGGCGGAATACGTCCTTGTCGAGCTTCTGGCCGGTGTTGATGTCCCACAGGCGGCAGCTGTCGGGGCTGATCTCATCGGCGATCACCAGGCGCTGGAAGTCGCCCTCGTAAATGCGGCCGATCTCGATCTTAAAGTCGACCAGGCGGATGCCGACCGCCAGGAACACGCCAGACAGGAAATCATTCACCCGCAGCGCCAGGCTCAAGATATCGTCCATGTCCTGCTGGCTGGCCCAGCCGAAGGCGGCGATATGCTCTTCGGTGACCAGCGGATCTCCCAGGGCGTCGTCCTTGTAGCAGTATTCCACGATCGGCCGCGGCAGCTGGGTGCCCTCATCGATGCCCAGGCGCTTGGAGATGCTGCCCGCCGCATAGTTGCGCACGATGATCTCCAGCGGGATGATCTCGCAGCTGCGCACCAGCTGCTCGCGCATGTTCAGACGCTTCAGGAAATGGGTCGGCACACCGATCTGCCCCAGCCCCAGCATGAAGAACTCGCTGAGGATGTTGTTCAGGACTCCCTTGCCTTCGATCACGTCGTGCTTTTCGGCGTTGAAGGCGGTGGCGTCATCCTTGAAATACTGCACAATGGTGCCCGGCTCCGGGCCTTCATACAGTGTCTTTGCCTTGCCTTCGTAGATTTTTTTGCGGCGCGCCATTGGGAACCTTTCGGGTCATTGCCGGGAATCCGGCCCTGCGATGTGCCGCCCTCATAGTGCAAGGGGGCTTCAGCCGCAAGCTTGCTGCACAGGCCCGCCATGCCGCGGGCGTTGCGGCGGCCGCCCCCGAACCGGCACCCGGATCCGGCCAGCCGCTGCCCTGCTTAGGACAAATCCGCCCAAAGGCTTTATCAGGAACTGTTTTTTCTTGCCCTGGGGAGCAATCATACTCCTATCATACCACAGGTGCACAAGGTTAATGAGGATCAGCCATGACAACATTCGACGAACGCGAGCAGGCCTTTGAGGCCAAGTTTGCGCATGATGAGGAAATGCAGTTCAAGGCGCGGGCGCGCCGCAACAAGATGCTGGGCCTGTGGGCGGCTGACCTTTTGGGCAAGACCGGCTCCTCGGCCAATGAGTATGCCCAGTCGATTGTGGCAGCGGACCTTGAGGAAGCCAGCCATGAGGACGTGGTGCGCAAGCTGACCGGCGATCTGGGCAGCCGGGCCAGCGAAGAGCAGATCCGCATGAAACTGCAGGAACTTCTGGTGCAGGCGCAGGCAGACATCCTGAACGAGACGAGCTGAACAAACTAGCAGCGGCAAAAGGCCCGGCTGGAATACCCCCGGTCCGCCCTGTGTCCGGGCGCCTGCCGCCCCGGTGCGGCACAGGCCGGCGGCGGGAGCGTGCTGCCTTGGTGCGCCGGTTTGCCTCCGGCACGGCACCGCCGGGCCGACACCCGTCAATTTTAAGGGTTAACCGAACCGACAACCGCATCCCCTATACTGCCGGGCAAGGTGTTTGTTGCGCGCCAGTCCGGGAGTGCCATGACGTTTTCCGTATCCTCCGCCCCCAGAACGGCCGCGCGGCTGCTTCGGCTGGCCGTTCCGTTTGCGGTCATGGCGGGCTGCCTGTGGCTTCTGCAGGTGCAATCGGACCTGCCTCCCCTGGACGAGCTTGGCACCCTCGTCTTTGACCTCCCGGCATGGAAATGGGCGGGCGCTGCGCTGGCCACTGCTGTCAGCTTCTGGGCGCTGGGACGTTACGATTGCGTTGCCCACCGCCACCTCGGCACCGGGCTCGACGGACCGGCTGCGCGCCGTGCCGGCATGGCCGCCATCGCCTTTTCGCAGACCGCCGGTTTTGGCCTGATCACCGGATCCTATGCCCGCTGGCGCCTGCTGCCCGGCTTGACGCCCCTGCAAGCAGGACAGCTGACCGCGCTGGTTGCTGCAACCTTTCTCGCTTCCCTGGCGGTGATCTGCGGCGCGTCCCTGATCGCCGCGCCGCCTGCGCCGGGCCTGGCATGGGCGGGCGCCCTGATCCTGCTGGCCGCAGCAGCGCTTGCCGCCTGCAGCTTTCTGATCCCGCAACCCCAGCTGTTCGGGCTGCAGCTGCGCTGGCCGTCGCTGACCGCGATGACTGCCTTGGGGTTTTGGGCGGCAGCCGACGTTGCTGCCGCAGGCACGGCCCTGTGGCTGCTGCTGCCGTCCGGCACCGGCGTTGCCTGGGGTCAGCTTCTCACCGCCTATGCTGTGGCCTTGGGCCTTGCGGTTGTCTCTTCCGCGCCCGGCGGGGCGGGACCGTTTGAGCTGGCGCTTTGCGCGCTGCTGCCTGCGGTTCCGGACCACAGCCTGATCGCCGCGCTGCTGGCCTTCCGCGTGATTTATTATGCCGTCCCAGCAGTAATCGCCGGATTTCTGCTGGTCTTTCCCGGTCTATTGGCAGCGCAAAAGACAGCAGTGGACGACACCGATCTGCTTGGCAGCCGCAGCCAGCCGGCCGCCGCCCTGCCCTGGGACCGCTGCTGTGCAGAGACCGGGATCATCCGCCAGAACGGCGGCCGGGTCCACGCCTTTGGCCTGAACCGTGTTGCCTTGCTGGACAGCGCCCAGGCCTCGGTGGCGCTGTTCGACCCGCTGTCGGGACTGACCGGAGAAACCTTTGCCCCGCTCGCGCGGCATGCCCGCCGCCGCAACGCCGCGGCCTGCTATTACAAATGCAGCGCGCGCACGGCGCTTCTGGCCCGCAAGTCGGGCTGGAAAGTGCTGCGCATCGCCGAAGAGGCGGTGCTCGACCCGCGGGCCTTCTCCGAGAACGGATCCAGCCGCCGCCAGCTGCGCCGCAAGCTGCGCCACGCAGAAAAAACGAGCATTGACGTCTACCGCGCGGTGAACCGCCTGCCATTTGAACAAATGCAAGAGGTTGATAGCGCCTGGCAATCGGCGCATGGCACCGCCTATGGCACCACGATGGGCCGCTTCGAGCCCGGCTATCTGGCCTGCCAGGAGGTGATCCTGGCCTTCCGCGAGGGGCAGCTCATCGGTTTTGCCAGCTTCCACACTTCGGCCCGTGAATGGTGCCTGGACCTGATCCGCTTGCGCCCTGATGTGCCCGACGGCGCTGGCCATGCGCTGGTGCGGGCAGGCATTGCCGCCGCCGCCGCGGACGGCATCCCCCGGCTGTCGCTGGCCGCGGTGCCGGATCATCGCTTGGCCAAGGGCGTGGACCGCGGCCTGCGCCGGTTCAAGGAGTGCTTCGCCCCGCGGTGGGAGCCGCGCTATATGGCAGCGCCCGGCTGGTTGCAGATGGCCATATCCATTGCCGAGCTGCTGCGCCTGGTGCACCGCCCGCCGCCAGTGCTGCCTGCCGCAGCGCCGCAGACTCATAATGAAGATGAAGAAAATGAAATTGCCCTTGCCCGCCCGGCGTGAGACAGGGGAAACAGACCACTTTGCCGTCCGCACCGCCGGGGCGGCCTGCTGACATGGGACAAAACTGATGACGAATACTTTCAAACAGCTGCTGGACACCAGGGATGTGCTGCTGGCGGATGGCGCAACCGGCACCAATCTGTTTGCCATGGGTCTGCAGTCCGGCGATGCGCCGGAACTGTGGAACGTGGACGAACCCAAGAAGATCATGGCGCTGTACCAGGGCTCTGTCGATGCGGGCAGCGACCTGTTCCTGACCAACAGCTTCGGCGGCACCGCCGCACGCCTGAAACTGCATGACGCACAGGGCCGCGTGCGCGAGCTGAACCGGATTGCCGCCGAGCTTGGCCGCGAAGTGGCCGATAAGGCGGAGCGCAAGATTGCCGTGGCCGGCTCCGTCGGTCCGACCGGGGAAATCTTCGAACCCGTCGGCGCCATGTCCCACGCGCTGGCGGTTGAGATGTTCCACGAGCAGGCCGACGCCCTGAAAGAAGGCGGCGCTGATGTGCTGTGGCTGGAAACCATTTCCGCGCCGGAGGAATTCCGCGCTGCGGCGGAGGCCTTCAAACTGGCAGACATGCCCTGGTGCGGCACCATGAGCTTTGACACCGCTGGCCGCTCCATGATGGGGGTAACCTCGGCCGATTTCGCCCAGCTGGTGGAGGAATTCGACAACGCGCCGCTGGCCTTCGGCGCCAACTGCGGCACCGGCGCCTCCGACATTCTGCGCACCGTTCTGGGCTTTGCCGCCCAGGGCACCGAGCGCCCGATCATCTCCAAGGGCAATGCCGGCATTCCGAAATATGTCGACGGCCACATCCACTACGATGGCACCCCGGAACTGATGGGCGAATATGCGGTAATGGCCCGGGACGCGGGCGCCAAGATCATCGGCGGCTGCTGCGGCACCATGCCCGACCACCTGCGCCACATGCGCGCGGCGCTCGACAGCCGCCCGCGCGGCGGCCGCCCGGCACTGGAACAGATCGTCGAGGTTCTGGGCCCCTTCACCTCTGACAGCGATGGCACCGGCGAGGATGCCGCAGCCGGCGGCGAGCGCCGCGGCCGCCGCGGCCGCCGCCGCCCCTGACCACAGCAGCAGGCCAGTAAAGGCCGGAACAGGATTGGCGCCGCATGTCAGCATGCGGCGCTTTTTTTAGCTCCCGTTGCCCGCACCGCCGCGGTCCTCACCTTTGCTTAGCCGACAATGCTGAATCCGCGGATCTCCGGGTCGGGATCGGTTTTCTCCGTCAGAACGTCCTTCACTGAGGCCGCCCCGAGGCCGCGGCCCATTCTGCGCACCATGTCGGCGACACTGGCCGACGGCCCTATCAGCAACGCCCGCACGGACCCGTCAGGTTCATTGCGGACCCAGCCCGTGAGCCCATGACGCATCGCTTCCGCCCTGGCCCAGGCGCGGAAAGCCACGCCCTGCACGCGCCCGGTGACACGCGCCTTCACAGCTACAGATGCCATTGGACACCTTCCTTTCCGTCATGAAGACCTCCAGCATAGCACAGAAGCGCCGCCACGGCGGTTCAAGAACAGATCAGAACAACGCCAGTTGATCGCCGGGCTGCGGCGGGCGGGCGAACAGATCGCAGCGCAGCTCCGGCGTCCGCTCCCGCAACCCCAGACGCTTGCAGGCCGCCTTGAAACGCTGCGCGATCATCTCGGCGTACCGGCCCTCGCCCCGCATCCTGTGGCCCCAGCGCGGGTCATAATCGCGCCCGCCGTGCATCTCCCTCAGCCGCGCCATCACCTTGGCGGCGCGGCCCGGCTCATGTTCCGCCAGCCATTCCTGCCACAGCTCCGACACCTCCCGCGGCAGCCGCAGCATGATCCAGCTTGCGGCATCGGCGCCGGCATCAGCCCCCGCGGCCAGCAGCGCCTCCAGCTCATGATCCGTCAGCCCCGGCACTACGGGAGAAGTCATCACCCGCACCGGCACGCCTGCCGCCGTCAGCCGCCGGATCGCGGCCAGACGCCTGGCGGGAAGTGGCGCACGCGGCTCCATCCGGCGCGACAGATCCGCATCCAGGGTGGTGACGGAAATGCCGACCCGCACCAGCCCCTTCGCTGCCATCGGTGCCAGGATATCGAGATCGCGCTCGACCAATGCGCCCTTGGTTACAATTGCCACCGGGTGATTGAAATCGCGCAGCACCTCCAGGCAGGCCCGGGTGATGCCATAGTTCCGCTCACACGGCTGGTAGGGATCGGTATTGGTGCCAAGCGCGATAGTGGCCGCCTTGTAGTGCGGCGCCGACAACTCCCGCCGAAGCACCGCCGCCGCATTGGGCCGCGCAATCAGCCGTGTTTCGAAATCCATCCCCGGCGACAGGCCCAAGTAGGCATGGGTGGGCCGCGCAAAGCAGTATATGCAACCATGCTCGCACCCGCGGTACGGGTTGATCGACCGGTCAAACGGCAGATCGGGCGACCGGTTGTAGGTGATGATCGACCGCGCCGCCTCCTGCCGCACCTCGGTGGGAATCACCGCCTCCGGCGTCTCCTGAAACCAGCCGTCATCGACCGCATCGCGCACCATATCATAGCGGCCTGCCGCATTGCTGAGGCTGGCGCGCGCTTTGCGGCGCAGGGGATCTGGCGTGAATTCCTGTGGCATAGGCGCAAAATAACCGCCACACCGGAACAAATAAAGAACAAATGGCCAAAATCGAAGATTTCCATGTGGAATCTTCATTATTCTTGCACCGAAATTGTCTCTATACGTCGGTTAGAACAGCGGCAATGTCGCAAATAATGCAGTCCGCGGGCGGCATTCTGTCACAAAAGCTTCTGAAATAGGCCAACACCGGGGACATCCCCGTCAGCAAGGATTAGGCGCATGTCGGACGAAGAAGACATCATCCTCTCGGAACTCGATGACGAGGAACTTGTTCAGCAGATGTTTGACGACCTCTATGATGGTCTCAAAGAGGAAATCGAAGAAGGCGTGAACATCCTTCTCGAGCGCGGCTGGGCGCCTTACGACATCCTGACCAAGGCTCTGGTGGGCGGCATGACCATCGTCGGCGCCGACTTCCGCGACGGCATCCTGTTCGTTCCCGAAGTGCTGCTGGCGGCCAACGCGATGAAGGGCGGCATGTCCATCCTGAAGCCGCTTCTGGCGGAAACCGGCGCCCCGCGCATGGGCTCCATGGTGATCGGCACCGTCAAGGGCGACATCCACGACATCGGCAAGAACCTGGTGTCGATGATGATGGAAGGCGCCGGCTTCGAAGTTTACGACATCGGCATCAACAACCCGGTCGAGAACTACCTGGAAGCCATGGCTGAGCATAAGCCCGACATCCTCGGCATGTCCGCTCTGCTGACCACCACTATGCCCTACATGAAAGTGGTCATCGACACCATGATCGAGCAGGGCCTGCGCGACGACTACATCGTGCTGGTTGGCGGCGCGCCGCTGAACGAAGAGTTCGGCAAGGCAATCGGCGCCGACGGCTATTGCCGGGACGCAGCCGTGGCCGTGGAAATGGCCAAGGATTTCGTCGCGCGCAAGCACAACGCGATGAGCGCCTGATTTGGCACGCAAAGGACGCGCAGCCCGCTTGACAGAGCGGGCTGCCTTCCGCCCCCCCACCGGGCGGACACTTGAGGAAAGCTCCCTCACCGAACAGGGCCTGGCCGCCCCTGAAAAGAAGACCGGCCGCATCCTGCTGATCGCCTGCGGCGCGCTTGCGCGTGAAATCATTGACATCAATGAGAAAAACGGGCTGGATCACATCGACCTCACCTGCCTGCCTGCCAAGTTGCACCTCTATCCGGAGCAGATTGTGGACGCCATCGACGGCGCCGTGGCCAAGCATTCAGCCGTCTATGACAAGATATTTGTGGTTTATGCCGATTGCGGCACCGGCGGCGCGCTGGAGCGCAAATGCGCCGAGCTGGGCGTCGAGATGGTGGCAGGCCCGCATTGCTATTCCTTCTTCGAGGGCAACGAGATCTTCGCCCGCCATTCGGAAGAAGGCGAAATCACCGCCTTCTACCTCACCGATTTCCTGGTCAAGCAGTTCGACGCTTTCGTCTGGCGCCCGATGGGCCTCGACAAGAATCCGGAGCTGCGGGACATGGTGTTCGGCAACTACACCAAGCTGATCTACCAGTCGCAGACCAGCGACCCCAAGCTGATGGAAAAGGCCCGCGCATGCGCAGACCGCATGGGGCTGGAGTTCGAGCACCGCCACACCGGCTATGGCGATCTGGAAACATCCCTGACCGCCTGGGCCAAGGGTTCCTCTTCTTCTGGCTGAAAATATCCCGGGGAGCGCGAGGGGCCGGCCCCTCGCCCCGGTCAGCCTCAGGCCTGCGCCATCGCGGTTTCGCGGATCCGCTCGATCATTGCCCTGAGGCCATTGGAGCGCTGCGAGGACAGATGCTCATTCAGCTCCAGCCGGCCCAGTTCCGCCTTGGCGTCCACCGACACCACCTGCTGCAGGGGCAAACCGTTATACAGCTTGCGCAGCACCGCGATCAGACCGCGCACAATCATTGCGTCGCTGTCGCCGTCGAACCGGAACACCCCGCCCTCGACCGTCGCATGCAGCCACACCTGGCTGGCGCAGCCGTCGACCTTGGTGGCGGGCACCTTCAGCGCGTCGTCCAGCGGCTCCATCGCCTTGCCCAGGTCGATCACATGGCGGTAACGGTCCTCCCAGTCCTCCATGAACTCGAAGTCTTCCACGATCTCTTCAAAGGCGGCTGTGGCCATCGTCCGTCCATCCTCAAAATCCGCATTCCGGGGCTGATCAGCACCTAAGCCCCTGCCCGCACCATTTCAACCGCTTTTCAAGCTTCGGCCAATCGGGTAATCCCTTGCAAAGACATTTTGAATGGGCGGGGACAGATGCACAAACCATTGGCTCTCACATTGGCCGCAGCGCTGGGTCTGGCCGGCTGCGGCGGCTGGAAAGACTCGCGGGTCAACCCCACCAACTGGTTCGGCAGATCGGCCCCCGCAGAGGCAACGGTGCCGCAGGGCACCAATCCGCTGCTGCCGCAAGAAAGCAACGCGCGCGGGATTTTCGCCAAGAAGCCGCCAGAGGACAAAAGCGTCCTGATCAGCCAGGTCACCGGGCTGCAGATTGAGCGCACCGCCTCCGGGGCCATCATTCACGCCTCCGGCGTTGCTGCGCGCCAGGGCGCGTTTGATGTCGAGCTGCGCAAGGCTGAAACAGCAGAGGACGGCGTTCTGGCCTATGACTTCCGGGTGGTCTATCCGGAGGAAGCAACCCTGAAGGGCAGCGAATTCAGCCGGACGCTTCACGCGGCCCGCACGCTGTCCAATGAGGATCTTGAGGCAATCCGCCTGGTCCGGGTGAACGGCGCGGAGAACGCACGGGAAAGCCGCCGGCGCTGATCCTTAACGCTGTAAAGGACTGAAACAAAAAACGCCCGCGTTTGCGGGCGTTTCTTTTGCGCAGGTGAGAGCTCTTTACAGCTCCACCACCTGTACCGCCTGGCCGTTGGCGGCAAGGCCGATCTTGCCCTCGCAAAGCCGCAGCGCATCGGCACCGAACACCTCGCGGCGCCAGCCGCTAAGGGCCGGCACATCCCGCAGGCCCGCAGCGATGGCATCCAGATCGGCGCTCGGCGCGATCAGCTTGGCCGCAACGCCCTCGGCCTCGGTCTTGGCCTTCAGGAGCACCCGAAGCAGGTCTGCCAGCGCCGGGTTCACCTGCAGCTTCTCCCTGCTGCGGTCCAGGCGGGGGAACTTCTCCGCCGGGCAGCTGACGCCCTTGGCCACCGCCTCCAGGATGCCCTCGGCAATCGCGCCTTTGCGGGCCTCGCGCAGCAGCAGACGAGAGCCGCCCAGCTCCGCCGCAGTGCGCGGCTTGGTCGAGGCCAGCTCCACCAGCGCGTCATCCTTGAACACCCGGTTGCGCGGCACGTTGTTGCTCTGCGCGTAAATCTCGCGGAACGCCGCCAGCTCGCGCACCACCGCCAGGAACTTGCCCGAGTTGGTGCGGGTCTTGACCCGCTGCCAGGCCTCCTGCGGCTGGATGTCATACGTTGCCGGATCGGTCAGCACTTGCAGCTCTTCCGCGACCCAGTGGGACCGGCCGCTCTTGTCCAGCTCGGCCGCCAGGAATTCGTAGATCTTGCGCAGATGGGTCACATCCGCCAGCGCATATGTCTTCTGCGCCTCGCTCAGCGGGCGGCGCGACCAGTCGGTAAAGCGCGAGGTCTTGTCCAGCCCCTGCTTGACGATCTTGCGCACCAGGGTTTCATACCCCGCCTGCTCGCCAAAGCCGCAGACCATTGCCGCAACCTGAGTGTCAAACAGAGGCTTGGGAAAGACGCTCGCATCGACCCAGAAGATCTCGAGGTCCTGACGTGCGGCATGGAACACCTTAACCACGCTTTCGTCGCGAAACAGCGCATAAAGCGGCTCCAGCGAGATGCCCTCGGCCAGCGGGTCAACCAGCACAGCGTCGTTTTCACCATCGCCGGCAAAGGCCAGCTGAATCAGGCAAAGCTTGGAATAATAGGTCCGCTCGCGCAGAAATTCGGTATCCACAGTGACATAGGGATGCTGTGCGGCGGCATCGCAAAAGGCCTGCAGTTCTTCGGTCGTGGTCAGGGTTTTCATCAATTACCGCTTTTCAATCTCACGTGGGCCGGGACGTGATACGCGCTTGTTCCGGGCAATGCAAACAGGTGCCGCTGCCGCCGTGGATTTGTGCTGCAAGCGGCACAGCCGCTGGCGTACCGGCGCCCCTGAATTCACTGTTTGTGATAATACTGTCGTCAAACATTCATTTCCCTGATGTAAGTGCAGCCCCTAGATTAGGTGTGCATCGCAAACAGGAGAATGACCGATGACTTCACTCGACTTTTCCGCCGCAAAAACTGCAGGAACTGCGCCGCATCGCGGGATGATTCCGCTGCTGGCTGCTGCTGCTTTGCTATTGCTTCTGAGCCTGCCCGCGCTTCTGGCCCCGGCCCCGCCGAAGGATCTGCTGGATTGGCACGGCAACAGCGCAGCCGTGCAGGAACGGCGCTAGGGCAGCTGGACCGGGGTTTTGTCGCCAGCGGCAAAGCGGCGCAGCACGGCCGGGTACAGCTTGTGCTCCTGCACCAGCACCCGCGCCGCCAGCGTTTCCGGCGTGTCGCCGGGCAGAACCGGCACCCTGGCCTGGCCCAGCACCGGGCCGTCGTCCAGGCGCGGCGTCACCTCATGCACGGTGCAGCCATGCTCCGCGTCGCCCGCCTCAAGCGCGCGGGCGTGAGTGTGCAACCCTTTGTATTTCGGCAGCAGCGAGGGGTGAATGTTCAGCATCCGGCCTTCGAACTGCGACACGAACCCGGCGGTCAGAACCCGCATGAAACCGGCCAGACAGACAATATCCGCACCGGCCTCGAAAATGGGTTTCACCAGCTCAGCCTCAAAGGCCGCCCGGTCGCCCTGAAAGGGGCGGTGGTCCACCACGGCAGTGGCCACACCTGCGGCAGCGGCCTTGGCCAGCCCGCCGGCACTTGCGTTGTTGGACAGTACCAGACAGGCCCGCGCCGGATGGCCGCCGGTCATGCTCTCCAGCAGCGACACCATGTTGGAGCCGCCGCCGGATATCAAGATCGCGACCTTCTTGTGGCTCACAGCAGCTTGCCCGCATAGCGCATGCCGGCGCCTTTGGTGACGGTGCCCAGACGGGCCACTGTCTCGCCTTCGGCTTCCAGCACCTTCACCAGCTCATCGGCGCGGTCCGCCGCGACCGACAGGATCATGCCAATGCCGCAGTTGAAGGTCTTGAGCATTTCTGCTTCGGCAATGCCGCCGGTCTCTGCCATCCATTTGAACACGGGCGGCAGGTCCCAGGCGTTCAGGTCGATGTCGGCGCCCAGGTCCTCGGGCAGCACGCGCGGCAGATTCTCGGTCAGGCCGCCGCCGGTGATATGGGCCAGCGCATGCACGCCGCCTGCCCGCACCGCCGCCAGGCACTGCTTCACATAGAGACGCGTCGGGGTCAGCAGCGCCGCGCCCAGAGTGCCTTCGCCAAACGGGCAGTCCGCATCCCAGCCCAGCCCGGAGACCTCGACCAGCTTGCGCACCAGGGAATAGCCATTGGAATGCACGCCGTCGGACGCCAGCCCCAGCAGCACGTCGCCCTCGACCACGCCTTCAGGCAGCGCAGAGCCGCGCTCCATCGCGCCCACGGCAAAGCCTGCAAGGTCAAAATCGCCTTCGGGGTACATGCCCGGCATCTCTGCCGTTTCTCCGCCGATCAACGCGCAGCCGGAGCGCACGCAGCCCTCGGCAATGCCCTCGATGATGCGGGCAGCAGTGTCGGTTTCCAGTTTTCCGGTGGCGAAATAGTCGAGGAAGAACAGCGGCTCAGCGCCCTGGCACACCAGGTCGTTGACGCACATCGCCACCAGGTCGATGCCAACGCCATCCACCACGCCGGTGTCGATCGCGATCCGCAGTTTGGTGCCGACACCATCGGTGGCGCCGACCAGGATCGGATCGCTGTAACCGGCGGCTTTCAGATCGAACAGAGCGCCAAATCCGCCCAGCCCGCTGGCCACGCCGGGGCGGTTGGTACGCTTGGCGGCCGGCTTGATCCGGTCGACCAGGGCGTTGCCCGCATCAATGTCCACACCTGCGTCTGCATAGGTCAGGCCGTTCTTGCCGCTGGTCATCATTTGGCTCCTTCCAACACGTTGCGGCAGCCTTTAGCGCAAGGCGGAAGAGAAGGAAACAAGCGATTGCATCCCGGCACAGAAGGCCGCGGCCGCAGCACCGCGATGCAATCGCCGCTTGACCTCCCGCGCGCCATTTTCTAACCACAGGACAATGGCGGGCCTGTAGCTCAACGGTTAGAGCAGAGCGCTCATAACGCTTTGGTTGCAGGTTCGAATCCTGCCGGGCCTACCAGATCATCCGCCACAGCACCTGACGCGGCCTGCAATCTCCGCGCGCCGGACCCAATCCCCCCGCTGCCGCACCCGCAGATGCACCCCGCGTGCGGCGTGATAGCTGTGAGATGCGCAGCCGGGCGTTCCAGACCGCGGCGGTAGCTGGTGAACGGTTCGGTCTGAGACACGGCAGGTCTTTCAACACCGTTTTGCGTCAGGACTGGCAGCCGCGGGGCACCAGGGATACCTCCAACAGGACGTCCCCCTGGCCGCCGGATCAGCGCGCGATGACGATATCGGCCTGCAAGCCGCCCAAGTCGGCGCTTTCCCCCAGCCGCAGCGTGCCGCCATGGGCGCGGGCAGTGTCCGCCACAATCGCCAGCCCAAGGCCGACACCCGAGCCGCGGTTCTGATTGCGGGCCGGATCCAGCCGGGTAAAGGGCCGGATCGCATCGCCGCGCTGCTCTGGCGGGATGCCGGGACCGTCATCTTCGACCCGGATGCGCAAGGACCGCTCTGTCAGCGCCACCGACACCCGCGCCCTGGTGCCATAGCGCACGGCATTGGAAATCAGGTTTTCCACCGCCCGGCGCACCGGCTGGCGCCGCAGCAGCACTTCGCCTGCTCCGCTCATCTCGCCCAATGCCACCTGGTTTTCCTGACGCTGCCAGTCGGCAATGATGGTGCGGACCAGGTCGTGGGGGTCCACCGGTTCCGGCTCACTCACCGCGGAACCGCGGGAAAAATCCAGGAACGCATCCAGCAGCGCCTGCATCTCGTCGACATCGCGCAGCATCGGCGCGGCGTCTTCCTCGTCCAGCATCGCCAGCTCCAGCTTCATCCGCGTCAGCGGCGTGCGCAGGTCATGGCTCACGCCGGACAGCATCAGCGTGCGCTGTTCGATCTGCCGCTCGATCCGGGCCCGCATATCCAGAAACGCGCTGCCGGCCGCGCGCACCTCTGTGGCGCCGCTGGGCGAGTACGGCACCACCCGCCCGCGGCCAAAGGCCTCTGCGGCATCGGCCAGCCGCTTGATCGGGCGCAGCTGGTTGCGCATGTACAGAAAGGAGATCAGCATCATCAGGAAGCCAAACAGCAGCATGGTGACAATCAGCTGATGCGGTGCCGCGGCGGTCAGGCGGCGGCGGTCAAAGCTCAGCTCGACCAGCCCGTGCGCGGTGCCGAAATAGACCAGCGCCCTGCGGTCCGCCGGAAACCGTGCCGCCAGGAACCCCGGGAAGGTTTTCTCCAGCTCGTCGCGCACCACCCGGCCGGAAAACTCGATCAGGCTGAACTGGTCCTTTGGGAGCGGCGCCCCGGGCGCCAGATACCGCGCCTGCATGTTCAGCGGCTGCAGCAGCGGCGCCATCTGTGCCAGCGCCGTCTCCTGATCCGGCGCCGCTTCCGCCACCTGCCGCAGCAGTTCCAGCTCGCGCTGGATGGTGGCGGTCATCTGCACGGTCACGTCCTCCAGATCCCGCTTGATGAACACAACCGAGACCACGATCTGCAGCGCCACGATCGGCACCACCAGGATCAGGGCCGCCCGGGCGTAAAGGCTGCGCGGCATATAACGTTTGAGCCAATTGAAGGACATGGGCTAAGCCTATAGGGCGCCAGGAAAAGAGAAAAGACGGTCCGGCGGCGCATCAGTGCAGGAAAACAACAGCGGTGCAAGACCATGAATTCAGCAGACGACTTTAATCCGCAGCCCGGCCGCGCCGTGGAGCTGGAGCCCGGCCTGCGCCGCATCCTTGCGCCGAATCCTTCTCCGATGACCTTTCGCGGCACCAATACCTATCTGATCGGCACCGGCAGCCTGGCCGTGATCGACCCGGGGCCGGAGTGCGCACCGCATCTGGAGGCGATTCTCGCCGCCGTCCAGCCCGGTCAGCGGATCACCCATATTGTCGTGACCCACAGCCATCTGGACCACTCCCCGCTGGCGCGCGGCCTGAGCCAGGCCACCGGCGCGCCGGTCTATGCCTTTGGCGGCGCGGGCGCGGGCCGCAGCGCCGTTATGTCCTGGCTGGCCGCCAGCGGGCTGGCCGAAGGCGGCGAAGGCATCGACACAGAGTTTGCCCCGGACATCACCGTCCGCGACAGCGACGTGATCGGCGGCGATGGCTGGGAACTGGAGGTGATTCACACGCCCGGCCACCTGGGCAACCATATTGCGCTGGCCTGGAATGATGCCTGCTTCACTGCGGATCACGTGATGGGCTGGGCCAGTTCGCTGGTGTCGCCGCCGGATGGCGACCTTACCGATTTCATGGACTCCTGCCGCCGCCTGCGCCAGCGCAGCTGGCGGGTGTTCCACCCCGGCCACGGCGCGCCGGTCACAGATCCCGCCGGGCGGCTCGACTGGCTGATTGCGCACCGCCAATCGCGCGAGGCTGCGATTCTGCAGGCGCTGGGGCAAGCCCCCGCCACCGCGCGCGCCCTGGCGGAGCAGATCTACACCGAAACCCCGCCTGCCCTGCTGAAGGCGGCGGAGCGCAACGTCTTTGCCCATCTCGTGGACCTCAGCGGCCGCGGCTTGGCAGCACCGCAGGAAACCCTGTCCGCCGCAGCCGTCTTTGCGCGGCGCGGCGGCTGATTTTTTTCAAAAAAATCCCTCCGCCCTCTGGACGCCCAATCAGCGGACCGCTATACGGCACGAACCGTTCCGGCGTAGCTCAGCGGTAGAGCAGTTGACTGTTAATCAATTGGTCGTAGGTTCGATCCCTACCGCCGGAGCCATTTTCAAAAACACCTGAAAACAGGTCTTTAGGCTGTTCAGCGCTGGTTCTTGCCTGTGCTTTCTGCCAGTGTATTCCGGCCCGCCACGGCCGGCTTGCCGCAGAGTCCAATCGCCAGCTCTGCCGCCGCCCCTGCCCCTTCTGCCGTCCCGAAGCGTCCGGATTTCCGCCCCGCGAAGGCCTGCATACCCGGCCGGAAAGCGGGCGCAAAAAAATCGCCCCAAAAGCAAATTTTCCTCTGGACGCCCCAGGTTGGAACTCTTATACGACGCCTCACATTCCGGCGTAGCTCAGCGGTAGAGCAGTTGACTGTTAATCAATTGGTCGTAGGTTCGATCCCTACCGCCGGAGCCAGATTTCCAGGGGTCAAAGCAGCGATGCTTTGTCCCCTTTTGGTTTAGCGCGGCCGCTTCGGCTTTTCTGCCCTTGCCCTTTCCCAGTGCCCCGCCAGGGTTTGCCGCCCCCCCTGTCACGAGGGCAGGTGCGGTGCCAGGATCATTTCGGCACTGGCCCAGGCCTGCTGGAAGAGTGCCAGCGGCGGATCCTCTCCCAGCTCTGCCTTTTCGATAGCCAGCATTGCGCGGCGCAGATCCGACAGCCCCAGCACCGCAGCCGAACCTGCCAGCCTGTGCGCCTCCTTGCGCTGCGGGTCCTCCAGCGCCGTGGAGGTCTGCAGCGTGTCCTGCAGCTGGGTCACCTCATCGCAGAACAACACCAGGAAACTGCGCGCCCGCTCCGCCCCCAGGGCCTCGAAGAACTGGTGGATGTCGGACTCGATTCTGGGCAGCGCCTTGACCCCGCCTCCAGCCCGGCGCGCAATCACATCGGCAAGCTCCGCCTTGTTGACCGGCTTGGTCAGCACTTCGGCAAAGCCAGCCTCCAGAATGCGGGCGTGATCCTCGGCCGCAGCATGGGCCGTCAGCGCAACGATATCGGTCCCTTCGGCAAACTGCCCGGCGCGGATCCGGCGCAGCGCCTCAATACCGTCCACCTCCGGCATGCTGATATCCATCAGAATCAGATCGAAGCGCCCCCCTTCGGCCGCCTCCACCGCCTCGGCACCGCCCGGCACCGCAGTAACTTGATGGCCCTCCTGGCTCAGCAGCGTCGCCAGCAGCTCGCGGTTGATGTCATTGTCCTCCGCGATCAGCAGACGGCAGGCGCCCTTGTTCCGCGGCTTGTCCTGTTCGGCCTGCAGCGGAGGCGCCTTGGCGGGGGGCAGCGCCAGCGAAATGGTGAACAGGCTGCCCTCGCCCGGCTCGCTCTCGCAGGTTATGGTGCCGCCCATCGCCTCCACCAGGCGCTTGGTGATCGCCAGCCCCAGGCCGGTGCCCTCGCTGCCGCGGCCATAGCTGGCGTCCAGCGTGATAAAGTCCTCAAAGATCCGGTCCAGATCCTCCGGCGCGATGCCCTGGCCAGTGTCTGCGACGCTGAATTCCACCGTTTCACCGTCGGGCAGACGCATCACGTCAACGCTGACAGCACCCTCTCTGGTGAATTTCAGGGCGTTGCCGATCAGGTTCAACAGCACCTGCTGAACGGCGCGGGGGCGGCCGGCGACCACCGGTTTCCCCCCCAGGCTGCAATGCAGCGACAGGTCGATTCCCTGGCCCTTGGCGCTGGCCTGCTGGCTCTCGACCAGGCCGCTCACCAGCTCATCCAGATCGAATATCCGAAGTTTTTCAGAATCGGCACCGGACTCCAGCCGCGACAGCTCCAGCACGTCATTGACGTGATGCAGCAGCAATTCGCCGGAAACCCGCATGGCCCGCAGATAGCGGCGCTGCTCCTGTGTCAGCCCGGTGCCCTCAATCAGGTCGATGGCCCCCAGAACCCCGGTCAGCGGCGTGCGCATCTCATGACTCATGACCGTCAAAAGGTTGTGCTTGGCCCGCTCGCCCGCCAAGGCGTCATCCCGCGCCCGCCGCAGTTCTTCTTCCACCTCGATCCGCTCCGAAATGTCGCGCAGGAAGCTGACAAACACCATTTCGGAACCGGACTGACTGACCGAAACGGACAGCTCCACCGGGAACAGCTCGCCGGATTTGCGCCGCGCCTCCAGCTGCAGCCGCCCCTTGCCTGCAACCCGCGTCTCACCGGTTCGCAAAAAGCGCCTCATGCCGGCCTTATGCGCCTCCTGCAAATGGTCCGGTACGATCAGGTTAACCATCGGCTGGCCGACCGCCTCATCGCGGCTGTAGCCAAAGACCGATTCCGCCGCACCGTTAAAGGCCTGGATCCGCCCGTCGGCGCCGACCACCAGGATCGCGTCCAGCGAGGAGGCAATCATCGCCTCCATCTGCGCCGCAGCCCGGCTGCGTTCGATCGCCATCTCACGCCCCTTGCGGTACAGCCGCCCAAGCAGCAGCGCCGCCAGCGCCAGCGCCAGCACCAAAGCCAGGACCACCCAGCCCAGCCGGTAAAGGATGGTGAAAAGCTGCAGCCGCTTGTCCTTGGTATCGTCCACCTGCAGGACAACCCCGAACAACGCCAGCTCGCGCACGTCCTTGCTGTTTGCGTTCAGTTCCGCCGCCAGTTCCAGCAAACCGTTCAAAAGCGCCTGATCGCCGCTGTCCACTACGGCCGCCATCCGATCCAGACGGTCCTGCATCTGCTGCAACAGGCCCGCCCCGCCCTGGCTGCTGCGCAGGTCCTCGAACAGCGGGCTTTCGCGGAAGGTCGCGATCCGGCTGTAGTAAATGTCAAACTGGCGCCGCAGCCGGGGCAGATCCTCAGCCTTGCGCGCCGTCAGCACCGCGGTCTGCAGCTTCAGATGCTCCACCTCGGCCTGGGACAGGTTCCATTGCATGTTGTCGGTGGCCGCGGTCGACAGCTTGTCCAGCTCCTGCAGAACCTGATGGCCCAGCCGCACCGACTGCGCCGCCAGCGCCGCAGCGACGGCCAGCACCAGGGCCAGAACCCAGCGCGGCACAGAGGGAAACCCGTGAAGCATCAGCTGCCGGCCCCCTGCCCGCCGGTCACGGCCGGATCACGATGCGGTCCAGCTGCCAGATGCTGCGCGAATAGACCTCCTCCGTCCGGTAGTCGGGATTGCTGTCGTAGGGGTAAACCACCCACAGCGGCCCCTTGTTGCGCAGCGACATTTCCGCGCCATTGCGTTCAAAGGCGACAATCGGGCCGCCCACAACCGCGTCGGAAACCGGGATTTCGACCGAGTAGTTGTTCACCGCATGCGCCACCAGCTGACCGCCGCTGACCCCCATCCGCTCCATCAGAACAGTCAGCGGCACGCCGGTGAACTGCTGCGGACCGGTGGTCCAGATGGTCTCCGTCTCAAAGGTGACGGGATCAAGCGCGCGCAGATCCGCGATCGTGTACTGCGCCGAAGGCTCAGCCGCGCCTTCCATGCGCACCGACAGCAGCACCTTCGGCTCTTCGCCCGCAAAAACGGCGGCGGCACAGGTTATGACCACCATCGCAGCCAGCGCCGCGGCCCGTGACATCATCCCTCTCATTTCCAGCTCTCCTCAGTTCAGCAACATACTGCCCGGAAACATGCCACACCGGCGCGGCCCGGAAACCGGCACCAGAGGATAGGGTCCTGACCTTCCGTATAGGGTGCCCAGACGCAAGCATAGCGCGAGCACCCTAATGTTGCCTTACCAGCCGCCGCCGGGCCGGGTTACTATCAATAATATTCCGGCAATCGCACAGGAGCGGCAGCAGATGTCCTATTACCACGCAGGCACGCAATCCCAGGTTGACAATTTCGAAACACTTGTGGCTGTAGATTGGGACCGTGAGTTGCAGAACAGGTCCAGGGGCATCATGCGTATTTTGCTGGCAGACGATCACGACATGGTGCGGGAAACGATCTCCGCCTACCTCAGATCCGAGGGCGGTGCCGAGGTGGCGCTGGCCACCGATCTGCCCGGCGCGATTGAGCAGATTTCCGGCGAGGGGCCGTTTGATCTGGTGCTGCTCGACTACAACATGCCGGGAATGATGGGACTAGACGGGCTGGCCAAGGCGCTGGCGGCCAATGGCGGCAAGGGCGTGGCCATTCTGTCGGGCAGCGCGCCCGCCCGCACCGCGCAGGAGGCGCTGGATGCCGGCGCCATCGGCTTCATCCCCAAAACGATGGGCGCGCAATCGCTGCTGAACGCGGTGCGTTTCATGAGCGCCGGCGAAATCTACGTGCCGGTCGACCTGATGCGCGAGGAGGCCGCGGCCAGCACCCACCCCCTCGCCAAAAAGCTCAGCCCGCGGGAGCTGGAAGTGCTGAACGGCCTGTCTAAAGGGTTGTCGAACAAGGAAATCGCCCGCGATCTGGACCTGCAGGAGGTCACCATCAAGCTGCATGTGCGCACCCTGTGCCGCAAGCTGGACGCCAAGAACCGCACCCAGGCAGCGCTCTGCGCCAAGGAGGCCGGGCTGTTCTGATCCAAGCCCCCGGCCCTGCGCCGGTTTGTCAGCGCAATCTGGCCGGCAGCGCCGCATAGCCCCGGAACCGGATCCGCCCGCCGGGCACCCGACCGGGCAGCAAGCGGTAGTCCGGGAAGCGGCACAGGAACCGTTCGATTGCGATCCTCCCCTCCAGCCGCGCCAGCGTCAGCCCGACGCAGACATGCGGCCCGCCGGCAAAGGCAAGATGCCGGTTGGGGCTTCGGGCAATATCGAACACTTCCGGGTTCTCAAACACCTCAGGGTCCCGGTTGGCAGCGCCGATCACCAGATGCAGATTGGTGCCCGCGGGCACCCGGTGGCCGCCGATCTCCACCTCCGCGGTGGTCTCCCGATTGCCCAGCTGGTTGGGGGAGCGGAACCGCAGCATTTCCTCAATCGCGGGTTTGATCAGCTCCGGCGCCTCCAGAAGCCGCCGCTTCTGTTCAGGATAATCATGCAGCAGCGCCAGCCCGTTGCCGATCAGGTTGGTGGTGGTTTCATGGCCTGCGTTCAGGATGAAGATGCAGTTCTGGATCAGCTCGACCTCACTCAAGCCGCCCTCGGCCCCCTCGCCGCGGATCAGCCGCGTCAGCACATCCGTTTCGATATCGCCGGGGCTGGTCCGGCGCCGGGCAATCAGGCCGCTGAGATACGCCTTGAACTCCTCCACCGCCCGGTGCCCTGCGGCCAGCTGTTCGGCACTCAGCACAGGCTCCAGCGCGCCCAGAATGGCCAGCGACCAGTCGCGAAGCGGGCCGCGCTCCGCCATCGGCACATCCAGCAGGTTGCCGATGATCTGGATCGGGATCGACGCGGCGAAATCCTCGATCAGGTCCGCCTCGTTCCGGTCCGCCATCGTGTCCAGCAGGTGATCCACCGTTGCGATCAGCCCCGGCTCCATCTGCGCGATCGCCCGCGGCGTCAGCGCCGAGGTCATGATCTTGCGCACCCGTGTGTGCAGAGGCGGGTCGGAGAACACCAGTGAGGTTGTGTGATGCTCAAACAGCGGCGAGCCTGCGCCGTACTTCGGGGCAAACACCTTTTTCTTGTCCGAGGAGAACAACGTGGTGTCGCGGTAAATCCGGTCAAGGTCGGCATGCCGGCAGATCAGCAGCGAGCCGTCCGGCTGCGGCAGAACCGGAGCGTCGCGCAGCAAGGCATCGTAAAAGGGAAACGGATCGTCCGTAAATCCGTCTGGCGGGTTCGCCAGATCAAAACCCTCCGCATTCACAGATATTTGCCGCCGTTCCTTCATCGCCGCTCTCCCGCCGGTTCCGATTGCCCTGCCCGCAAGGCTTTCCGCCGGATATGCGACTGTCAATCCGGCAGTGCGGCAAAAGACCCAGCGTCAGGCCGCGCTTGGGCGGTTAACGAACACACCGTTTCCAGCGTGACACCGGCGCCCTTAGGGGCTAGAAACAAATCATGAACACAGCCATTTCTTCCATCCGCAACCTTGGCCCCGCTTATGAGGAAGCCTGCCGCCGGGCCGGTATCACCTCAGCCGAAGACTTGCGCGCCATCGGTGCCGACGCGGCCTATGCCCGGCTGCTGCAGACCGGCACCCGGCCGCATTTCATCGGCTATTACGTTCTGGTGATGGCACTGCAGGGGCGCCCCTGGAATGATTGCAAGGGCAAGGAAAAGGAGGAGCTGCGCCAGCGCTTTGACGCGATCAAGGCCGACGCCCGGCCGCAGCACAGCACGAAACTGCTGGCAGAACTGGACGCGATCGGCGTGCGCGCTGCGCCCGCGGATCTGAAGCCCCTGTAAGCACCGCCGCCCGTCCGCGCCAGCGGTCAAAGCGGCGGCACCGGTCCGCCGTTCTGGCCCCTCATGCAACTTTTTCCCGGGTTCAGCCGTTAACCATGCAGAAACGAGTGCAACAGAAGGAGTACCGGCATGGACCTGATCCGCATCATTTTCGCAGTACTGCTGCCCCCGCTTGGCGTTTTTCTCCAGGTCGGTCTTGGCAAACACTTCTGGCTGAACATTCTGCTGACCCTGCTGGGCTACATCCCCGGCATCGTGCACGCGGTCTGGGTCATTGCAAGGACACCGAGTCATGCCTGATCTGCCGCACCACCATGAGCAAAAGCTGCAATCGCTGGAGCGTCTGGCGCAGCGCATGGACCGGGCGTTCCGCATTCCGGGCATCGGCCTGAGGGTCGGCTGGGACAGCATCGCGGGCCTTGTGCCTGGCATCGGCGACGCCCTGTCGCTGGCGCCCGCCGGTTACATCCTGTACTCGGGCTACCAGCTGGGCGCCTCCGCCGGCACGCTGGCCCGGATGGCGGCAAACACGGGCATCGACGCCCTCATCGGCTCCGTGCCGCTGGTGGGCGACCTGTTCGACATTGCCTGGAAATCCAACACCCGCAACACAGAGCTGCTGCGCCGCCACCTGGAGGATACCGCCTCACGGGGTGAGCCCCTGCCCAAGCGGCTCGGGCGCCGGGCATTCTCGAAACTGACCGCGCCGCGCGAGTTCGGCCGCTCGCTGTCTTACGCCAGGAACAGACCCGGCCCGCAGCAGAAACAGCCCGGCATACGGCAGCATCCGCTGAACCGGTTCCTTGACCCATGAAAAAAGGGCTGCAAGCCTTTAAGCTGCAGCCCCTTCAGATTTCAATCCGGTGAACCGGTTGATCAGCCGACCAGCTCGATGCCGGAGAAGAAGTAGGCGATTTCCACAGCTGCGGTTTCCGGAGCGTCGGAGCCGTGCACGGAGTTCTCGCCAACCGATTCAGCGAATTCGGCGCGGATGGTGCCGGCGGCTGCGTCTGCCGGGTTGGTGGCGCCCATCACTTCGCGGTTCTTGGCAATGGCGTTTTCGCCTTCCAGGACCTGCACAACCACCGGAGCGGAGGACATGAACTCGCACAGTTCGTCGTAGAACGGACGCTCGGCGTGCACTTCGTAGAATTTGCCTGCCTGTTCCTTGGTCATGTGGATGCGCTTCTGCGCCACGATGCGCAGGCCGGCTTCTTCAAACTTGGCGTTGATCTTGCCGGTCAGGTTGCGGCGGGTTGCATCGGGCTTGATGATCGAGAAAGTGCGTTCCAGAGCCATTTGGCATTCTCCTGATTGATGGGCCGCAGGGCGTATCCCCGGGCCGGAAACTCCGCGCGCCGCGTAACATGGCTGGAGGCGCTTGGAAAGACGTTTTCAGACCGCGCGCAAGCGCGTGCGCCCCCCGCAGCGGTAATTTCAGCCAGAGGAACGCGGCAGGCCGATTGACAGCCCCCGGCACCTGCGCCACACCGCTGATCATGTTACGTATTCAGGACATCACCTATTCGGTCGAAGGCCGCCCGCTGATTGACAGCGCATCCGCCACCATTCCCACCGGGCATAAGGTCGGCCTGGTCGGGCGCAACGGCACCGGCAAGACCACCCTGTTCCGGCTGATCCGGGGCGAACTGGCGCTGGAGGGCGGCAGTATCTCCCTGCCCTCCAAGGCGCGCATCGGCGGTGTCGCGCAGGAGGTGCCCTCGTCCGACGTGTCGCTGACCGACACGGTGCTGGCCGCCGACACTGAACGCGCCGCCCTGCTGGCCGAGGCTGACAGTGCCAGCGACCCCGCGCGGATTGCCGAGATCCAGACCCGCTTGTCCGACATCGACGCCTGGTCGGCAGAGGCACGCGCGGCCTCGATCCTCAAGGGTCTGGGTTTTGACGACGCGGACCAGAAACGCCCCTGCTCCGATTTCTCCGGCGGCTGGCGGATGCGCGTGGCGCTGGCGGCGGTGCTGTTTGCCCAGCCCGATCTGCTGCTCTTGGACGAGCCGACCAACTATCTCGACCTCGAAGGTGCGCTGTGGCTGGAAAGCTACTTGGCGAGATACCCCCACACCGTTCTGATCGTCAGCCACGACCGCGGACTGCTGAACCGGGCGGTGGGCGCCATCCTGCATCTGGAGGACAAGAAGCTCACCCTGTATCAGGGCAACTACGACACCTTTGCAGAGACCCGCGCGGCCCGTCTGGCGGTCGCCGAAGCCGAGGCCAAGAAACAGGAGGCGCGGCGCGCCCATCTGCAAAGCTTCGTCGACCGCTTCCGCTATAAAGCATCGAAAGCGGTGCAAGCGCAGTCGCGGCTCAAGATGATCGCGAAGATGAAGCCGATCACCTCCCCGCAAGAGGCAGCCCTGCGCGCCTTCACCTTCCCGGAGCCCGAGGAAATGTCCCCGCCGATCATCCAGATCGAGGGAGGCGTCACCGGTTATGGCGGAACGGAAGTGCTGAAGCGGCTGAACCTGCGCATCGACCAAGACGACCGCATCGCGCTGTTGGGCAAGAACGGCCAGGGCAAGTCGACGCTGTCGAAGCTGCTGGCGGACCGGCTGCCGCTGATGGCGGGCAAGATGACCCGCTCCTCCAAGCTGCGCATCGGCTATTTCGCCCAGCACCAGGTGGATGAGCTTTATGTCGATGAGACCCCGCTGGACCACCTGCGCCGCCTGCGCCCGGATGAGGCGCCTGCGAAATGGCGCGCCCGGCTGGCGGGGTTCGGCCTCGCCGCGGCCCAGGCGGAGACAGAGGTCGGGCGGCTGTCCGGCGGCCAGAAAGCGCGGCTCAGCCTGCTGATCGCAACCATCGACGCGCCGCATATGCTGATCCTTGACGAGCCGACCAACCACCTCGACATCGAAAGCCGCGAGGCACTGGTGGAGGCGCTCACCGCTTATTCCGGTGCCGTGATCCTGGTCAGCCACGACATGCATCTGCTGAGCCTTGTGGCGGACCGTCTGTGGCTGGTGTCGGACGGCACGGTGAACCCCTATGACGGCGACCTGGAAAGCTACCGCGCGCTGCTGCTGGCGCGGGAAAAGCCCGCTGCCAAAACCGGTGCGCCAAAGCCCGCCAAGCCCAAGCGCGCCTCCCGCGATGTGCTGATTGCGCTGCGGGCGGACGTGCGCAAGTCCGAGGCGCGGGTGGAAAAGCTCAGCGAAATGCGCGAAAAGCTTGATGAAAAGCTCGCCGACCCAACCCTGTACGAACCGGGCAAGGCTGCGGACATGGCGGTCTGGCAGAAAAAACACGCTGAATGCATCGAGGCGCTGGAGCGGGCCGAAGGCCTGTGGATGGACGCGCTGGAGAAACTGGAGCAAGCCGAAGCGCAATGATCGACACCGCATTCCTTATTACCGCCTTTGTGACCCTGTTTGTCATTGTCGACCCGATCGGCCTGACGCCTGTGTTCCTGGCCCTGACCCAGGGCATGTCCACCGCGCAGCGGCGCACCATCGCGATCCGCGCTACGATCGTCGCGGCAATCCTGCTGGCGCTGTTTGCCGCGCTGGGGGAGGCGGTGCTGGGCTTCATCGGCATCTCCATGCCCGCCTTCCGCATCGCGGGCGGCGTGCTGTTGTTCCTGACGGCGCTGGACATGCTGTTCGAACGCCGCAACAAACGGCGCGAGGACCGCAGCGAAGAGGATGAGTTTGACGACCCGTCGGTCTTTCCGCTGGCAATCCCGCTGATGGCCGGGCCCGGCTCGATTGCCACGGTGATCCTGCTGACCGGCCAGCAGCCCGGCTTTACCGGCTTTGCCATGGTCATGGCCACGGTGCTGGCGGTGCTGGCGATCCTTCTGGTGATGTGCCTGTTTTCCGGCCTGTTTGAGCGGCTTCTGGGCAAGACCGGCATCACCGTCGTGACCCGTCTGCTGGGGATGCTGCTGGCGGCCCTGTCGGTGCAGTTTGTGCTCGACGGTCTGCGTGCCTTCGGCTTTGCCGGCTAGCATACCGCCCTGGCCCGCCTACATTCTGTTCAGGAGGTGCGTAAATGGGCGACTATGAGATCGGGCGGTTCATCTATCTGGCGATCCTGCTGGTGGCGGTTGGCTCTTGGGTCTTCGTGCAAAATCGCCAAAGCCTGGGCAAAACGCTGCAGATGTTCGCCGTCTGGGGCTTCATTTTCTTGGGCGTAATCGCCTCTTACGGGCTTTGGCAGGACATCCGCCAGACCGTGCGCCCGCAGCAGAACGTGGCGGTGGATGGCGGCCGGGTTGAGGTGCCGCGCGCGCCCGACGGGCACTACTACCTGACACTGGACGTGAACGGCACTCCGATCGAGTTTCTGGTGGACACCGGCGCCAGCCAGGTTGTGCTGAACGAAAGCGACGCCCGGCGGGCCGGGATTGATACCGGAAACCTCGCCTATCTCGGCCGCGCCCAAACCGCCAATGGCGAAGTGCGCACCGCCTCTGTCTGGATTGATGAAATGTCGCTGGGCGGCATAACCGACACCGGCGTGCGTGTCTGGGTCAACAAGGGGGCGCTTGACCAGTCACTGCTTGGGATGGGCTACCTGCAGCGCTGGTCCAGCATCGAGATCCGCAATGGCGCCCTGGTCCTGACGCGGTAACCGCTGCCGGCAGCAGAGCTCCGCAATTCAGGTTATTGAGCCGGATCAAGGAATTCCGGCTCAATTGCTCCTAAGCTGGGTGGCGACTGACACACCAGAAAGGAGCTTGATATCCCCGTGACAGATGCAGAACTGAAACAACTGACAGAAAGCTACAGCAAGCTGAAGGACGAGGCCGTCAGGGATCCCGCGTTTTTCTATGACGCGCTGTTCCGGCACGCGCCTGAGCTGCGGCAGCTTTTCCGGGAGGATCTGGAAGGCCAGGGCATGAAGTTCATGACAACGCTGGGCGTCATTCTTGCCAAGCTAGGCGATGAATCCGCCGTCGACCCGCACTTTCAGGAACTCGGCAAAAGACACGCAAGCCTCGGCGTCCACACCTCCCATTTTGCCCCGATGGAGGAAGCACTGGTCGACTCCCTGCGCAACGCGCTGGGAGAAGAGTTCACCCCCGAGCTTGAAGCGCTGTGGCGCAGGGCCTTTGAGGAGATTTCCGCCCGGATGATCCAGCGCGGCGGCATTCAGAACAGCTGACAGCTGCTCTCCTTATGCCTCACCCGGCGCCGGGCTGCGGCGAGATGAAGCCAAGGATGGGGTACACGCGCCCGAAAGCGCCCGGATTGCTTTCCAGCCGCACAGCGGACCAGTCATTGGCGGCCGACACATCTATCACCGCCATGCCCAGCGACACCTTGTTGCGGTGCCAATTGGCATGATTGACCTCGATCCGGCGGGAATCTTCGACCTTGGACACCACCGCAACATGGCCCAGCGGGTTTGAGCGGGTCGCCTGAAAGGCCATCACCGCGCCGGGCTGCGGCTGCTTCCCGCGGCTGAACTGACCATTGGCCTGTGACCACCAGGTCTTGGCATTGCCGTAAATCTCGATGCCGCTGGCGTTGCGCGCAAACGGTACGCACCACACCCGCTTGCCCTTGGACCGCAGGGAGCGGACTTCCTGAACCGCAAAGTCTAGACGCTCGGCGTCGACCTCGGCCCGGCCGACAGACCCGCCCTGGGGAGCGCCGCAATTTGCCAGCACCAGCAGTGCCGCCCCAACAACAGGCAGCAGCCGCGGCCGCAGAAACACACGCTTCGAAATCATCTGTCCCCCCAATGTCTGGATCTTTTGACGGGGAGGATTAATGCGCGAACCGCAGTCGCGCGAGCATTTCCTGCACAATTGAAATAAAACTGACGGGAACTGGCGGAAACCTGCCGATCTGCGGGGCGGGGCAGCCTATTTTTCTGCCTTCTTTTCCCAGCGCCCGCTTTCCTCGGACCAGTACTGGGCAGAGCAGCCGGCGTCTGTCAGGCTTTTCCACTGGGTGCGGGCGTGCTGCACGGCCTCCGGATCGGTGCCGTCAAACAGGATGCAGACCCGCTGCAGCGCCTGCACCTCTTCCGCGGTGACGGCGGCGCCATCCACAGCCATCACGCAATCGGGTGAATTGGCGGCCTCCGGCCCTGCCGTCAGCAGGACCGGCTGCAGTACATCATAGGGGCCGCCCGCCAGGCCGTGGGCAGGGAAGCTTTCCTCCGGCCCCTGCCACAAACGGTCATCCAGCCAGGCCATGCGTTCGGGGTCGCGCCCGCGCACCGCAATGCGCCAGCCCGCCCCGCGCGCCTTGTCCAGAAGGACCGGCAAGGTCTCCTCCAGCGGCCTGCGGGTCAGATGATAGAAATAGGCAGCCCCCATAAGTGTTTATTCCGCCTCGAACTTATCCGCGACCAAGCGGTTCAGCGCCATCACGCCCCAGCCGGTGGCGCCTTTGGGCGCGTAAGCGGTATCCGTCTTCACCGAGGCGACTCCCGCAATGTCCAGATGAATCCAGGGCATGCCGTCCTTGATGAAGCGCTGAAGGAACTGCGCGGCGGTGATCGAGCCCGCGGGCCGCCCGCCGACGTTCTTCATGTCGGCGATGCGCGATTTCAGCTGCTCGTCATAGGCCTTGCCCAAGGGCATCCGCCAGGCGCCCTCATCCTCGGCACCGGCGGCCTTGAGAAAGGCATTGCAAAGGCCGTCGTCGTTGGAGAACACGCCGGCATTCTCATGCCCC
This sequence comes from Leisingera sp. UBA4491, assembly GCF_002388965.1. Lineage (NCBI taxonomy): Bacteria > Pseudomonadati > Pseudomonadota > Alphaproteobacteria > Rhodobacterales > Roseobacteraceae > Leisingera > Leisingera sp. UBA4491. The sequence goes on from NZ_DGNN01000026.1 coordinate 447,416, forward strand.
AAACCGATGATGATGGCACCGGTCAGCGTCGCCAGATCAATGACGCCCGCTGGCTTGAACCGCTCCTGCGCGTACCACAGCACATCACACAGCACCAAACGGCCTTCGGCGTCGGTGTTGATGATCTCCACCGTGTCGCCCTTCATCGACTTCACCACATCACCGGGGCGGATGGCGTTGCCCGACGGCATGTTCTCCACCAGCCCGACGAGGCCCACCACATTGGCCTTGGCCTTGCGCAGCGCCAGCGCCTTCATGGTCCCGGTCACGACACCCGCGCCGCCCATGTCCATGGTCATCTCTTCCATGCCGGCCGCGGGCTTCAGGGAAATGCCGCCGGTGTCGAACACCACGCCCTTGCCGACCAGCGCCAGCGGCGCGGCATCCTTGGCGCCGCCCTTCCAGTGCATCACCGCCACCTTGGAGGGGCTGTCGGACCCCTGCCCGACGCTCAACAGCGTGCGCATGCCCAGCTTCTCCAGATCCGCTTCTTCCAGGATCTCGACCTCCAGGCCGATCCCCTTCATCTCCTCAATGCGGCGGGCGAATTCCGTGGTGGTCAGCACATTGGCCGGCTCATTGATCAAATCGCGGGTCATGTGAACGCCCTCGGCCACCGCCAGCAGCGGCGCGCAGGCGGCTTCCAGCTCCGAAGGCGCCTTGCAGGCGATCACCACCTCGCCCTTTGGCTTGTCGTCTTTCGGCGATTTGTGATTGTCGAACTCATAGTCCCGCAGCGCAATGCCCTGGGTCAGATCGGCGGCCTTGTTCATGCCGCCAGCCATCACCGTCAGACGCTTGCCCGCGGCCCCTTTGGCCAGATTGGCGCCTGCCTTGCGCGCCTCCACCGGCGTCAGCTTGCGCGGCAGCACCAGCACGTCCATCGCCTCCGCCTGCATCCCCGCAGGCCAGCTCACAGAGATCACGTCGCCGGACTTCGCCTTCTTGAACCCCTCGGACCCGATCAGCCGGGCGATGGCGCCTTTGCTGAGACGGTTGGCGCTGCGCGCCGCCTGATCCATGCTGCCCTCCGGCGTGACCATCACCGCCACGCGGCCGGTCATCTCTGCCAGCGCTTTGGGGTCGTATTCGGCAAAACGGATCGGGGTAAGACTGCTCATTTGTTGCGAACTCCTGCTGGTATCACCTGATTGTTGGCTCAAGAGGTATCCTGCGCAGCGGCGCTTGGCCAGACCCGGCCGTTCAGTCCGGTTATCTGCAATCCGCCGCCGATCCTGCTGCCTTGCGAGAATGCAGTTTTCCCCGCCAATCAAATCCACTAAGGTCCGGGAAAATAACAACGGCAAGGTCTGGGGGGATCGGGTGTCACGCTACGACAGATATGTGCTGTCACAGTATCTGCTCTTCTTCGGCTTCTTTGCCCTGATTCTGGTGGCCGTGTTCTGGGTCAACCGGGCGGTTGTGCTGTTTGACACGCTGATCGGCAACGGGCAGTCGGCCCTGGTGTTCCTGGAATTCACCGCGCTCACCCTGCCGAACCTGATCCGCATGGTGCTGCCGATCGCCACCTTCGGCGCCGCGGTCTGGGTCACCAACAGGCTGAACAGCGAGAGCGAGCTGACCGTGCTGCGCGCCACCGGCACCAGCCCCTGGCAGATGGCCAGGCCTGCGCTGGCCTTTGGCATCATCACAGCGCTGATGATGTCGGCGCTGACCCATTACCTGCTGCCCGCCTCGATCAACCAGCTGGAAGAGCGCGAGAGCGAGGTGTCCCGCAACATCACCGCCAAGCTGCTGAGCGAGGGGGACTTCCTGCATCCCGCCGAAGGCGTCACCTTCTACATCCGCCAGATTGACCCCGACGGCACCCTGAACGACGTGTTCCTGTCGGACCGCCGCGACCCGGCGGTAACCGTCACCTATACCGGCGCCCGCGCCTTTCTGGTGCGCGACGAAGGCAGCGCGCATCTGATCATGGTAGAGGGCATGGCGCAGCGGCTGGACCACAAGACGCAGCGGATGTCGACCACGTTCTTTTCTGATTTCTCATACGATATCAGCACCCTGGCGCGCAAAGCTGAGAACCCGGCCCGCAACATCCGCGCCATCCCCAGCCTGGAGCTGATGACCAGCGCAGAGACTGTGACCCGCACTGACGGCTATTCCGCCGGCGCCCAGGCGGAGGAGCTGCACCTGCGCTTTGCCCGCGCGCTGGTGTGCGTGGCGGTGGCCCTGATCGGATTTTCGGCGCTGATGCTGGGCACGTTCTCCCGCTTCGGCGTCTGGCGGCAGGCCTTCCTGGCCTTTGTCGTGCTGATCTTTGTCGAAGGCTTGCGCGGCGTGGTGTCGGAACCGGTGCTGGACAACCCCGGTCTGTGGCCGCTGATCTACCTGCCCACCCTGCTGGGTCTGGCCGTGGCGCTGATCTTCCTGATCCTGGCCTCCCGGCCCAAGCGCATCCGGCAGGAGGCTTCCGCATGAAGCTGGATCTCTATTACGCGCGCCGCTTCCTGCAATGGTTCCTGGTGATCTGCGCGGTTCTGATGACGCTGGTCATTCTGATCGATCTGAACGAGCAGATCCGCCGCTTCGAAGGGGCCAGCCTCGGCCTGCCGCAGCTGGTTGGCCTCAGCCTGCTGAACATCCCGGCCGCGCTCAGTGAGTTCCTGCCGCTGATCATGATCCTGACCACCATCGTGCTGTTTGTCGGCCTGGCCCGCAGCAGCGAACTGGTGGTGACCCGCGCCATTGGCCGCTCCGGCATCCGGGCGCTGGCGGCGCCGGTGCTGGCGGCGGCCGGGATCGGGGTTCTGGCGGTCACCATGCTGAACCCGATCGCGGCGGCCACTGCCAACCGTTACCAGGATCTGGCCGAAACCTATCACAATGGCGGCCCCTCTGCGCTGTCGCTCAGCGGCGAGGGCCTGTGGCTGCGCCAGGGCGGCGCCCGCGGCCAGTCGGTCATTCACGCCAAGGGCTACAGCGGCGATGCCGCCGACATCACCCTTCATGACGTGTCGATCCATGCCTACAGCAACGCCGGCGGACCGGTGCGCCGCATTATCGCCGAGAGCGCCCGGCTGGATGGCAGCAACTGGATCCTGACCAATGCCAAATCCTGGCCACTGACGGCCGGCATCAACCCGGAAGCCGGCGCCGCTTCGCATGACGAACTGCAGCTGCCGACGACGCTGACCACCGACCGCATCCGCGACACGCTGGGCACCGCCAGCGGTATTTCGATCTACGACCTGCCCGCCACCATCCGCGAGCTGTCTGCCGCGGGCTTCACCACCAAGCGCTATGAAGTGCGCTATCAGGCAGAGCTGGCACGGCCGCTGTTTCTGATCGCCATGGTGCTGGTCGGTGCCTCCTTCACCATGCGGCACGCCCGCTTTGGCGGCACCGGCCTGGCCGTGCTGATGGCAGTACTGCTGGGATTCGGGCTTTATTTCATCCGCAATTTCGCGCAAATCCTTGGCGAGAACGGGCAAATCCCGGTGGCCCTGGCCGCCTGGGCGCCGCCCGCTGCTGCAATATTGTTGACCTTGGGACTGCTTCTCCATGCCGAAGACGGGTAACCTGCGCCGGGCGCTGCTTCTTTCCGCCGTGCTGCCGTGGCTGGCGCTGACAGCCCCTGCCCTGCAGGCGCAGACCGCGGCGCCGCCCGATCCGGCGCAGCCTGCGATGCTGGTGGCAGATCAGGTCTTCATCACCCCGGACCGCACCCTGGTCGCCGAAGGCAACGTCGAGGCGTTCCAGGGCAATATCCGCCTGCGCGCCCGCAAGATCACCTTTGACCAAACCAACGGCACGCTGCAGATCGAAGGCCCGATCCGGATCGACCAGAATGGCGGCATCACCATCCTGGCCAATGCTGCCGAGCTGGACCGGGACCTGCGCAACGGCCTGCTGACCGGCGCCCGCATGGTGTTTCAGCAGCAGCTGCAGTTAGCCTCGCTGCAGATGACACGGGTCAGCGGCCGCTACACCCAGCTCTATAAAACCGCCGTCACCTCCTGCCATGTCTGCGACGACGGCCGCCCGCCGCTCTGGCAGATCCGGGCTGAGCGGGTGATCCACGACCAGCAGGAACGCCAGCTGTATTTCGAAAGTGCCCAGCTCAGGGTGCTGGATGTGCCGGTGTTCTACTTCCCGGCGATCCGCCTGCCGGATCCCTCGCTGGAACGCGCCAGCGGGTTCCTGGTGCCCTCGGTGCGCTCCACCTCGAACCTGGGCACCGGGATCAAGGTGCCGTATTTCTTCACGCTGGGTCCGCACCGCGATTTGACGCTGGCCCCTTATATCTCCTCCAGTACCCAGACGCTGGATATGCGCTACCGCCAGGCGTTCCGCCGCGGCAGGATCGAATTCAACGCCGCCTATACCCGCGACGACCTGTTCTCCGGTGAGGACCGCGGTTATATCTTCGGCGAGGGCCAGTTCGACTTGCCGCGCGATTTCCGCTTCACCTTCGACGTCAAGGCGGTCTCGGACGACGCCTATGTCGCGGACTACGGCCTGCCCGATCTGGACCGCCTGCGGTCCGAGGCGGTGCTGACCCGGTCCAAGCGCGACAGCCTGTTCCGCACCTCGTTCACCCATTACAAGACCCTGCGCGACAGCGAGGAGCAGAGCGATATCCCCTCCGGCATCGCCGAGGCCTTTTACCAGACCCGCTATTTCCCGGCCCTCACCGGCGGCGAGCTGCGGCTGACGCTGCAGGGCCACGGCCACCACCGCAGTTCCAGCATCGAAGGCACCGCCACCGACAGCAACGGCCGCGACCTGTCCCGGCTGACCGCTGACGTCGACTGGCGCCGCAGCTGGCGCCTGGGCTACGGCATCCTCGCGGAATGGGAAATCGGTGCCGCCGGCGACGCCTTCCGCGCCTACGACGACGCTGTCTTCACCGAAGAAGTCACCCGCCTCACCCCGCGCAGCGCGCTTACCCTGCGCCTGCCGATGATCCGCCGCGAAGCCGGCGGCGCCAGCCAGTACCTGGAGCCGATCCTGCAGCTGGGCTGGCGCGACGAGGGCGGCGGCAACGTGGTCAGCGAGGAAAGCCGCTTTGTCGAATTCGACCAGGGCAACCTGCTGTCGCTGTCGCGCTTCCCTGCAAACGACGCCCGCGAAGACGGGCTGACCCTGGTCTACGGCGCCAACTGGGCCCGCTATGCGCCCACCGGCTGGCAGGCCTACGCCACCGCGGGCCAAGTGCTGCGCAGCGACGGTGACGACCGCTTCACCAAAAGCTCGGGCCTGGGCGGCAGCACATCGGATATCCTGCTGGCGGGCCAGATCAAATACGGCGACAGCCTGGCGATCTCCACCCGCGGCCTGCTGAACGGTTCCCTCAACTTCTCCAAGGCGGAGCTCCGCGGTGAATGGCACAACAGCCGCTCCAGCCTTGCCGGCACCTACCTGTGGCTGGGCACCGACCCGGATGAAGACCGGGACGAGGAAAGCTCGGAACTGTGGGTGGACGGACGCTACGACATCAACCCCAACTGGTCTGCCAGTGCCCGGCTGCGGTATGACATCGCCGGCGCCCAGGCCACCCGCGCTGGCCTTGGCGTGGCCTACAGCAACGAATGCGTGACGGTCGACGTTTCGGTCAACCGACGCTATACCTCCACAACAAGTGTTGAGCCGACCACGGATTTCGGCTTTACCATCTCGCTGAGCGGATTTTCCGTAAAAAGCGGCAGCAAACAGTACAGGCGGTCATGCAGCAAGACGTGAATACCCGGTTCCCGGCTCCCTTCCTTTCCCGTGCTCTCAGAACTGCGGCCGCGCTGGCGCTGGCCGCAGGGCTCGCCTGGAGCGGCCTGCCCGCGGGCGCACAGAACCTTTTTGCCCCGGCCATCACCGTGAATGATCAGGTCATCACCCGGTATGAGCTGGAACAGCGCGCCCGGTTTCAGGCCGCGCTGCGGGTTCCGGGCGATCCGCTGGAAACCGCCCGCGAGGAGCTGATCAATGACCGGCTCAAGCTGATGGTGCTGAAGCAGGCCGGAATTGAGCTGAGCGAAGAAGACATCACCGCCGGCATGGAAGAACTGGCCGGGCGCGCCAACCTGTCGCTCAACGAGTTTCTGACCGTGTTGCAGCAGCAGGGCGTTGCGCCGCAGACACTGCGCGATTTCACCAAGGTCGGGCTTGGCTGGCGCGAATACACCCGCGCCCGTTTCCTGTCCCGCGCCCGGCCCACGCCAGAGGAAATCGACCGCGCCATGGGCACAGCCGGCACCGGCAGCGTCCAAGTTCTGCTGAGCGAATTCATCGTGCCGCTCAACGACCAGAACGCCGCCCAGGTCGAAGAGCTGGTGGAGCAGGTCGCCAAGCTCAAGGGCTACGACAGCTTCTCTGCCGCCGCCGCCCAGTATTCGGCGGCAGGCAGCCGCGGCGATGGCGGCCGCCTGCCTTGGATGCCGCTGACCAAGCTGCCGCCGCAGCTGCAAGAGGTTGTGCTGGCGCTGCAGCCGGGCGAAGTGTCCGAGCCGCTGCCGCTGCAGGGCGCGGTGGCGCTGTTCCAGATGCGCGGCCTGCGCGAGGTGGAGGGCGCCGCCCCGCGCTTCTCCGCCATTGAATATGCCACCTATTTCCTGCCCGGCGGGCGCACGCCCGAAGCTCTGGCCGCCGCGCAGCAGGTGGTGAACAGCGTCGACACCTGCGAGGACTTCTATGGCCTGGCGCAAGGGCAGGATCCGTCTGTTCTGGCGGTCGAAAGCCTGCCGCCCGCGGAGATCCCCAGCGATATCGCGCTGGAGCTGGCCAAGCTGGACCCGGGCGAGACCTCCACCGCGCTGACGCGCAACAACGGCCAGACTCTGATGGTGCTGATGCTTTGCGGCCGCACCGCCGACCTTGGCGAGGGCGCGAACCGCGAAACGGTGGCGAATGCGCTTACGGGGCAGCGGTTGACTTCGCTGGTCGACAGCTACCTGGAGCAGCTGCGCGCGGATGCGCGGATCGACATCAAATGAACCGGCCCGGGCCCATTGCGCTCAGCTGCGGCGAGCCCGCAGGCATCGGCCCGGAAATCGCCGTCAAGGCCTGGGACGCCCTGCGCGCCGCTTGCCCGTTCTTCTGGATCGGCGACCCGCGCCACCTGCCCGCCGGCACTCCGGTTCGGGAAATCACCGCCCCGGCAGAGGCCGCAGCCGCCTGCGCAGACCGCTTTCCGGTGCTGCCGCTAACCTTTGGCGGCAATACCGTGAAGGGCACCGTCGACCCGGCCAACGCGGCCGGTGTGATCCAGTCCATCGAAACCGCCGTCCGGCTGGTCCAGCAGGGTGAGGCCTCCGCGGTCTGCACCGCTCCCATCCACAAGAAGGCGCTGATCGACGGCGCAGGCTTTGCCTACCCCGGACATACCGAATTTCTTGCCGCCCTCGCAGGCCGCGACCGCGTGGTGATGATGCTGGCCAGCGAACAGCTGCGGGTGGTGCCTGCCACCATCCACATCGCGCTTGCGGACGTGCCCAAGGTGCTGACCCCGGGCCTGTTGCGCGAAACCATCGAAATCACCGCCGCCGGGCTGCGCGATCAGTTCGGCATCGCGTCCCCCCGCATCGCCGTCGCGGGACTGAACCCGCACGCGGGCGAAGGCGGCGCCATGGGGACCGAGGAGCTGGACTGGATCAACGGCCTGATCAGCGGGATGCAGGACGAGGGGCTGGCGGTCACCGGCCCGCACCCGGCCGACACCATGTTCCACGCCGCCGCCCGCGCCCGCTATGACGCAGCGGTCTGCATGTACCACGACCAGGCGCTGATCCCGATCAAGACGCTGGACTTCGACCGCGGCGTCAACGTGACCCTGGGCCTGCCCTTCATTCGCACCTCGCCCGACCACGGCACCGCCTTCGACATCGCAGGCACCGGCCAGGCCAGCCCGGCCAGCCTGATCGAAGCCCTGAAGCTGGCGCAGCGCATGGCCGCCAGCCCTTGATTCTTCTTCTGGCGGGAAATATCCCCGCCGGAGGCATGAAAGTTCCGGCGCGCCGCCCGCGCCCTGTCCCAAGGTCCAGATGACATGAGCGCTATCGACAGCCTTCCCCCCTTGCGCGAGGTGATCGCGACGCATCAGCTGTCCGCGCGCAAGTCATTGGGCCAGAACTTCCTGCTCGACCTGAACCTGACCGCCAAGATCGCCCGCCAGGCCGGCGACCTCACCGGTTGCGACGTGCTGGAGATCGGCCCCGGCCCCGGCGGCCTCACCCGCGGGCTGCTGGCCGAGGGCGCCCGCCGGGTACTGGCGGTGGAGAAGGACAGCCGCTGTCTGCCGGCGCTGCAGGAAATCGCGGACGCCTACCCGGGCCGGTTCGAAGTGATCAACGGCGACGCGCTGGAGATCGACCCGCTCGAACACCTGACGCCGCCGATCCGCATCGCAGCCAACCTGCCCTACAACGTCGGCACCGAACTCCTGGTGCGCTGGCTGACGCCCAAGGAATGGCCGCCCTTCTGGGAAAGCCTCACCCTGATGTTCCAGCGCGAGGTGGCCGAGCGCATCGTGGCGCAGCCCGGCTCCAAGGCCTATGGCCGCCTGGCGATTCTGGCCCAATGGCGCGCCGATGCCCGCATCGTGCTGTCGCTGCCGCCCGGCGCGTTCACACCGCCGCCCAAGGTCTCCAGCGCGGTGGTGCATCTCGACGCCCTGCCCGAGCCGCGTTTCCCGGCCGATGCCGCGATCCTGTCGCGGGTGGTGGCTGCCGCCTTCAACCAGCGCCGCAAGATGCTGCGCGCCTCGCTCAAGGGGATCTCCCCCGATATCGAGGCGCATCTGACCGCCGCCGGCATCCCGCCGACCGAGCGCGCGGAACAGGTCAGCCTGGAGGCCTTCTGCGCGCTGGCCCGCGAGCTGGCCAAGGCCTGAGCCCTATCCCCGAAGTCTTTGCCGGAGCCAGATTCCCCGATGACCCAACCGGTTTCCTCCCGCCCGACCCTGCTGTCCGTGAACGTCAACGCGGTTGCCTATCTGCGCAACCGGCGCGAGGTGCCCTGGCCCAACCTGACCGACATCGCCCGCGCCATCCTGCAGGCCGGCGCCCATGGCATCACCGTGCATCCGCGCCCGGATGAGCGCCATATCCGGTTTTCGGACCTGCCGGACCTCTCCCGTCTGATCGCAGAGGAGTTCCCGCAGGCGGAATTCAACATCGAAGGCTACCCGACCCGCCATTTCATCGACCTGGTGCTGGAGAACAAACCGCATCAGGTGACGCTGGTGCCCGACACGCCCGAACAGTCCACCTCCGACCACGGCTGGGACTTTGCCGCCGATGGCGGGATGCTTTTGCCCGTCGCGCAGGAGTTCAAGGCCGCGGGCATCCGGGTCTCCTATTTCGTGGACGCCAACCCGGCGGACCCCGCGCTGGCGCAGCAGGCAGGCGCGGACCGGATCGAATTCTACACCGGGCCTTACGCCGATCAGACCAGCCCGGACGCCACCGGCCGGGAACTGGCCAGGATCAAGGCTACAGCAGACGCCGCCCGCCAGCTTGGCACGGCGGGCGCCAGCACTGCGCTGATGATGAATGCCGGCCACGACCTGACCGTGGACAACCTGCCCGCCCTGCGCCAGGCCATCCCGGATCTGGCCGAAGTCTCCATCGGCCACGCGATCACCGCAGATGCGCTCATGCTGGGCTTTCCGGAGGCGGTCCGCCGCTACCTGCGGGTGCTGGGCCACGCGGCGTAACCGCCCGGCAGTCCAAGCCGGTGCGGATCTTGACGGCCCGCCCCCCGGCTGCCTTATGCTGCCTGCAACAGCCAGCCAGCAGGTGCAGGAGCGGCGGATGGAGTTTTTGTCAGAATACCGCGGCCACACCCGCGAAATCATCGGTCTTTTCCGTGCGGCCTTTACCGCGTCGGAGGGCGAAGCCGAAGGCGGCCTGATCGCGGGCCTGGTCCGCGATATCTTCGCCAAAACGCCGGATCAGGACCTGTTTGTCTTTTCGGCCTGGGACGGCAGCACGCTTATCGGCTGCATCATGTTCTCCCGGCTGCGCTACGATCAGGACAGCCGCACGGTCTTCCTCCTGTCGCCGGTTGCCGTATCGCCCAGCCGGCAAAGGCAGGGGATCGGGCAGGCGCTGCTAAAACACGGGCTGAGCAGGATCCGCGAACACGGCGTGGACGTTGCCGTCACCTACGGCGATCCCGCCTATTACGGCAAGACCGGGTTCCGCCAGATAACCGAGGCGCAGGCCGCGGCCCCCGTGCCGCTGCGTTTCCCGGAGGGATGGCTGGCGCAACCGCTCAGCGGCGCAGAGCTTGCGCCCCTGCGCGGCCCGTCATCCTGCATCGAGGCCCTGAACAACCCGGACTACTGGTAGCCCAAGCTGCAAACCTGGGATTTCTCCCGCAACAGCCGCTCACCAAAACAAAGACCCCTGGCGCCATCGGCACCGGGGGTCCTTCGCTGTTCTGGTTTTGCGCCGCTTATTCAGCAGCTTCAGCCGGGCCGTCTTCGGTCTTGGGCTTCGGCTTCGCGCGCGGGCGGCTGGTTTTCTTCGGCGCGGGTTTTGCCTCCGCATCGCCGCCGCCGTCGCTGGCCTCTGCCGTGTCATCCCCTTTGGATGCCGGCTTGCGGGTCCGCGGCTTGCGGGCCGGGGCCTTTTTCGGCGCGGCCTCAGCCGCAGCATCCGAAGGTGCCGACTGGCTTTCCGGTGTTTCGACAAGACCGCTGTCAGCGCCGTTGCCGTTATCGCCGCGCGGGTCGATCACCTCGGGCTGCGGGCTGCCGGCCGGGTCTGCCGACGGAGCAGCCGATGCGGCCTCACGCTCCTGGCGCTCCAGCCGTTCGGCCCGCTCGCGGTCGCGCTCGGCCTGGCGTTCGCGGTTCTGCCGCTCCTGCTCCTCGCGGCGCGCCTCGATCTCGCGCTGTGCTTCATTCAGCATGCGCAGGTAATGCTCGGCGTGCTGCTGAAAGTTCTCAGCGGCAACCCGGTCATTGCTCAGCTGCGCATCGCGGGCCAGTTGATTGTATTTGTCGATGATCTGCTGGGGCGTTCCGCGCACCTTGCCTTCGGGACCGGAGCTGTCGAACACGCGGTTGACAACATTGGCGCCATTGGGACGGTTCCGGTTCGACTTGGAACGTGAACGTGATTTGGACGATCTCATATGCCTAACGTAAGCCTTGAGTTAATGCGCCGTAGACCCATATCGTGCGCGCCTCAACGCCGGATCATAAGCTTTTTTGGGCTTGATGCCGCGGGAAGGCTTCGAGAGCTTTCTCCTAAAGCGGCTCCTTCTGAGTAACCATTTTCCGCAGCCCCAGACAAGGGGCACAATGGTATTTTCTGTGTTTTTTCTTTCGAATTCGCGAATTTCCGTGTCAAACGCCGCTCTTTACGCTGGAATGCGCCCGCACCACCCGGTCGCGCCCGTCCAGATCCTGCAGCACGGCAATGCCGCTCAGACCGGCCTCTTCCAGCAGCGCGCTGACCGCCTGGCCTTGCGACGGCCCGATTTCCAGCAGAACCCGTCCGCCTGGCGCCAGATGCCCGGCCACTTGCGCGGCGATCCGCCGGTAGGCCCCCAGCCCGTCGCCGCCATCGGTCAGCGCAATACCGGGCTCATGCCCGCGCACCTCCGCCGACAGGCCTTCCATCTCGTCCAGCGCAATATAGGGCGGGTTCGAGACGATCAGGTCGAACTGTCCTTCAACCGCCTCAAACCAGTCGGATTGCCGGATATCGGCCCGCGCCTGAACCCGGTGCAGCACCGCATTGGCGCTGGCCTGCAGACAGGCCGCCTCGCTGATATCCACCCCCAGCCCGGTCGCCTCCTGCCGCTCGGCCAGAAGCGTCACCAGAATGCAGCCGGAGCCGACGCCAAGGTCCAGAACCCGGCTGTAAGGCTCTGCCAGCGCCGCCTCGACCAGTATCTCGGTCTCGGGCCGCGGGTCCAGAACATCGCGCGACACCTTGAAGCGGCGGCCGTAAAACTCCCGCTCGCCGATCAGATGCGAGACCGGCACCCGCACCGCCCGCAGCGCAATCAGCTGCTCATAGCGCTCGGCCACCTCCGGCGCCAGCTCCTCCGGCGCGATCAGCGTCACCCGGCTGGCCTCGATGCGGGCCGCATGGGCCAGCAGCACCCGTGCATCCCGCGCCGGATCCGGCACCCCTGCCGCCCGCAGCCGCGCCGTTGCAGCCGCCATCGCCTGTGCCGCGGTCTCTGCCATGCTCACTGCCCCATCTCGGCCAGCAGCCGGGCCTGATTGTCCGCCGTCAGCGCGTCGATAATCTCATCCAGATCGCCGCCCATCACCTGATCCAGCTTGTAAAGCGTCAGGTTGATGCGGTGGTCGGTCATCCTGCCTTGCGGAAAGTTGTAGGTGCGGATCCGCTCCGAGCGGTCGCCCGAGCCCACCTGGCTCGCCCGGTCCGCCGAGCGTTCGCTGTCGATCCGCTGCCGTTCCATGTCATAAAGCCGGGTCTTCAGCACCTGCATGGCAATCTCGCGGTTGCGGTGCTGGGACTTTTCAGACGAGGTCACGATAAGCCCCGTCGGCAGGTGGGTGATCCGCACCGCCGAGTCGGTGGTGTTCACATGCTGCCCGCCTGCGCCCGAGGCCCGCATAGTGTCGATGCGGATGTCGTTGGCGTCGATGTGAATGTCCACATCCTCCGCCTCCGGCAGCACCGCCACTGTCGCCGCCGACGTATGGATGCGCCCGCCGCTCTCGGTCGCGGGCACCCGCTGCACCCGGTGCACACCGGATTCGTATTTCAGCCGGGCAAAAACATTTTCGCCCTTGATATGCGCGACCACTTCCTTGATGCCGCCCAGTTCGGTCATCTGCTCTTCGATGATGTCGAATTTCCAGCCCTGCCCTTCGGCATAGCGCTGGTACATGCGCAGCAAATCGCCCGCGAACAAGGCCGCCTCATCGCCCCCCGTGCCGGGACGGATCTCCAGCATCGCCGGACGGCTGTCGGCGGCGTCCTTGGGCAGCAAGGCCAGCTGCAGCGCATGCTCGGCCTCCGGGATCGCCGCCTTCAGCGCCGGAATCTCTTCCGCTGCCAGATCCTTCATATCCGGATCCGCCAGCATCAGCTCGGCCTCATGCAGATCGCTTAGCAGCTTGCGGTAGGCCGTCACCTGCTCCGCCACCGGGCGCAGGTCGGAATATTCCTTGGCTAGTGCCGCAATGTCCCCGCCGCCGGCGCCATCTGCCATTGCGGCTTCAAGATACTGAAACCGCTGCAGGATCTGTTCCAGCCGTTCTTCGGGAACCATGGGCGCGCCTATTGTTGTTCATGTTTTGGCCAAGTGACCCCCATGTGATATGCTAGAGCCATGCGACATGCCAGAGTCCTTATTGCCACAATCCTCCTCACCCTGCCTGAGCTGGGACTGGCGGACGTGGAGGGGCCAGGCGGCAAGACCATCGACTGCTATTGCACCGACAAATCCGGCGCCCGCGTGGAACTGGGAGAGCTGCGCTGCCTGCAAGTCGACGGCCGCATGTTCATGGCGCAATGCCAGATGTCGCTGAACGTGCCGATGTGGCGCGAGGTGCAAAGCAGCTGCCTGTCGGCGTCGCTTGGGGATGTACAGAGTTCGCGCATTCAAAATGTGCTGCCACAACTCTGAGACCTTTTCCAATCTTCTTATCCGCCCTTCAAGAAGGGTAGATGTTCAGGTAAGCATCCCTAAACGGACGCTTGTACGAGTATTATTGAGCTTCAAAATTCAATTGCCCGCAACAGGCAGCAGCTATTGCCCTAAACCTACCCAAGAATGGCAAATCCTCGAAAGTTCATCATAGTTTTTCCTTTTTTCGGCAGGGCTGTACTGCCTGTTCACCCAACCGGCGGTGAAGCATGTCACGTAACCCGGCCTAGAGGCAGAATCTGGCGGAGGTGCCAACTGCTTCCTGTCCAGCTTCTCATTGAGTGAATCCATAGCGACGAATATCACGGCGCGATCTGTTGATCCATCATAGTATCCCGCCTGTACCCTGACGAACGGTGCCCCTGACAAAGCCAGAGCATTTGTATACTCCGTTTGAAAATTCGGGGGAATAAAATGCTCATCTTCCAAACTTGATAGAACTATAACAATTATGTCCGCGTCTTGATCGGAAACCCAAGCTCCCCCCTGATCAAATTTATTTGCCTCGGCATCGTGCCGCCAAAGATACTCGAAGAACTTAGGCGGCACACCGTGCACGCTTATTTGCAATGGCTCTTTCGCACTTGCGTGCACGGGCAGAAAGATCATTAGGACGTTGAGCGCAAAGAACAGTTTCTTCAAGTCAGTCTTCCCTTGCTAGAGAAATCTTTTCTGCTCAACACTTTCAAAAATCACCTGCCTTTGGATGCCCAAGAGTCACTCTTGTACTGTCTCTTTACCGGGTCAAGGGTGGCGCAGCCACCGCGCTTCAGCGCGGCTTGCCCTTGACGCGGCAAAAACTAACACAACCTGTATGGCGTCTTCACGCGCTGCCCCCCCTGAAGAGCCTCTCAGCAAAACCCACAGGCTCTGCCGCCAGAGGCGGAAGAGCCCGCGCCGCGCCCAGCGCGGCGCCCGGCCCAACTGCGAGGGGCTTTTTCAAAAGCCCGCGAGCAGGCGGGAGCGCCCCGCGCCGCTATTGCCCGGCGGAGGCTTCCTGCGAGGCGCCGTCCATCTCCGCCAGCCAGCCGTTGATCCGCTCCCTGTTGGCACCCAGATCGGAGCGGCCGAACCGCAGCCTGGCATAGACCTTCAGAAGATCGCCGTCCTGCGCCGCGGTGGTGTAATCGGGAAAGCCCAGCACCTGGGTGCGGGTGATATAGGTCACCATCCCGTCGTCCGGCCCGCCCGCCAGCACGCTGGTGCGCGGGGCATGGCTGGCGATGCGGTGGAACCGCTCCAGCCCGTCCGGCCCGGTTCTGACCACCCGGAACACGCCGCCGCGGAACTCCTTGTCCTCGGTGAACTCCGGCTGGGTGTTCCAGTCCAGCGGATCGCTTGGCGCCAGGCGGATGAACCCCAGCCCGGCGACAACGGCGGCCAGCAGCAGCCAGCCCAGCAGCATCAGCCGCCTCAATGCGGTTTCAAGGTCAAGCCTTGCCTCCTCCCTGCGCGGCCCTCCCCCGGCCTGTTGCGTGAGGCCGGACCGCTTATCTCGTTGCCACGCCCGGCAGCACGCACAGCAGCTCATAGAGCAGGTTTGCGCCCACCAAAGCGGTGTTGCCAGAGGGATCGTAAGGCGGCGACACCTCCACCAGGTCGCAGCCGACGATATTGACCCCCTTCAGCGCGCGGATCAGCTCCAGCGCCTGCGGCGTTGTCAGCCCGCCGATTTCCGGCGTGCCGGTGCCCGGCGCATAGGCCGGGTCAAGGCTATCAATATCATAGCTCACATAGACCGGCCTATTGCCGATATCGCGGCGAATTTCCGCACCCATCTGGTGCAGCGGCCGGTTCCACAATTCCTGCGCCGGGAAATGCTGGAAGCCCCAGCTCTGCGCCTCGGAAAAATCGGTGGCGGCATAACCGGTGCCGCGGATGCCGATCTGATAGGTCTTATCCGGAACAATCAGCCCTTCTTCATAGGCGCGGCGGAACACGGTGCCATGGGTCTCGCGCTCGCCGAACATCTCGTCGTTCACATCGGCATGGGCATCCACATGCACCAGCGCCACGGGACCGTATTTCTTGGCAATGGCGCGCAAGATCGGCAGCGTGATCGAATGATCGCCGCCCATCGCCACCGGGATCACCGCGCCCGACAGGATCGCCTCATAGCTGTCCTGGATGATTCTGAGCGAATCCGGCAGCGAGAAGGTGTTGATCGCCAGATCGCCTATATCGGCAATGTTCAGACTGTCGAACGGCGCCGCGCCGGTGGCCATGTTATAGGGCCGCAGCATCGCGCTTTCGGCCCGGATCTGCTTGGGGCCGAACCGGGTTCCGGACCGCCAGGAGGTGCCGATATCCATCGGAACCCCCAGAACCGCCACATCCAAGCCGTCCAGCGAGGTGGCCTGCGGCAGCCGCATAAAGGTGTTCGGCCCCGAGAACCGGGCCAGGTCATTTCCGCTGATCGGTTGATTGAAGTCAGTCATTGTCTCTCATGTTCCAGCCCAGAAGGCAGATGATCTCCGTCGCCACATGTGCCCCGGCAATAGCAGTTGCACCGGTTGTGTCAAAGGGGGGAGAGACCTCCACCACGTCACCGCCCTTGATATTGATGCCGGCAATCCCGCGCAGGATGCGCGCCACCTGCGCCGAGGTCAGCCCGCCCCAGACCGGCGTGCCGGTGCCGGGCGCATAGGCGGGGTCCAGGCAGTCGATGTCAAAGGTCAGATAGGTCGGCCGGTCCCCCAGGATTTCCTTGATCCGCTTTGCGGTCTCCACCGGGCCGATCTCATGCACCGTGGGGGCGTCGATGATATTAACGCCCAGCGTATCCTCATTGGTGGTGCGGATCCCCACCTGCACCGAGGTTTCGGGGTCCACGATCCCGGTCTTCACCGCCTTATAGAACATGGTGCCATGATCCACCCGCTCCATGTTGTCATCCGGCCAGGTGTCGGTGTGGGCGTCAAACTGCAACAGCGAGATCGGGCCGTACTTCTCCGCATAGGCCTTCAGCACCGGAAAGCTGATAAAGTGATCGCCGCCCAGCACGACCGAGGCCGTATCCGCGGCCAGAATGCCCCGGATATGCTCCGTCAGCGCAGCCGGGAATTCCGGCACATTGGCATGGTCAAAGGCCAGATCGCCGTAATCCGCAATCGCCAGCGTGCTCAGCGGCTTATGCGGCCAGCCATAGGGCTCATCCGGGCTTTGCAGGGCAGAGGCCTCGCGGATCGCCCGCGGCCCCAGCCGCGTGCCGGGCCGGTTGGTCACCGCCTGGTCAAAGGGCACGCCGGTGACGGCAATGTCCACGCCGGTCAGATCCTTGGTGTACTTTCGGCGCAGGAAAGACGTGGCGCCGCCAAAGGTGATCTCGAAACTCAACCCCTTCAGATCCTCGCGGGTGAAGGCGTGGTCGATCATATGTTTCGCGTCTTCCAGTGCCATGGCTCTGCGTCCCTGTGATACGGCTTCCGTTTCTGATCAGATACCGGCTGCGCCGGCCGCTGTCACCTGCGGCGGGCCTCACCCGCCAAGCGGCTGCGCACGCTCCACCAGCCGGGCAAAGAAGGATGCCCCCACCGGCGCGATGTCATCGTTGAAATCGTACTTCGGATGATGCAGCCCGGCACTCTCGCCCTGCCCCAGGAACAGGTAGGATCCGGGGCGCACCTGAAGCATATAGGCAAAATCCTCCGCCCCCATCTCGCGGCCGCCCTCGGCCTCGACATTGCCCGCGCCGGAGATCTCCTTGGCGACCTCCACCGCAAAGGCAGTCTTTTCCGCATCGTTGTAGGTCGCCGGGTAGCCGGTTTCATAGTCCAGTTCCGCCTCGACCCCATAGCTCGCCGCCTGGCCCGCAACGATCTCCTTCATCCGCCGCATCACCATCTTCTGCACGGCAGGATCAAAGCTGCGCACCGTACCGTTGATATAGGCGGTATCGGGCACCACGTTGTCGGTGGTGCCGGTGTGGATCTGGGTGACAGAGACCACCAGATCCTGCAGCGCGTGATGGTTGCGGCTGACAATGGTCTGGATCGCCTGCGCCATGCCGCAGGCCGCCATCACCGGATCGCGGGTCTCATGCGGCATCGCCGCATGGCCGCCCACCCCCTTGATATGAATACGGAACTCATCCGTTGCCGCCATCAGCGCCCCCGGCGTGGTCAGGAAATGCCCCTCCGGCAGGCCCGGCGCGTTGTGCAGCGCATAGACCTCGCCGATATCGAACCGCTCCATGATGCCTTCCTCGACCATGATGCGAGCGCCGCCGATGGCTTCCTCCGCAGGCTGAAAGATCAGCGCCACCCGCCCCTTGAAGTTCCGCGTCTCCGCCAGGTACTTCGCCGCCCCCAGCAGCATCGCGGTATGGCCGTCATGGCCGCAGGCATGCATGTTGCCCGCATGGCCTGAGGCGTATTCCGCCCCTGTCTCTTCCGGGATCGGCAGCGCGTCCATGTCAGCACGCAAGCCAATCGTTGGTCCTTCCCCCTGCCCGTTGATGATCGCCACCATGCCGGTCTGCGCGATGCCTTCGTGCAGCTCATCCACCCCGAACTCCCGCAGCCGCTCCGCCACAAAGGCGGCCGTCTTGGGCAGGTCCAGTGCCAGCTCCGGGATCTGGTGCAGATACCGCCGCCAGGCCTTCATCTCCTCGGCGTAATCGGCAATACGGTTCACAACGGGCATTGGGGTGGACTCCTGCTCCAGACTCGGGATGATGCATCTGACACCGGAAAAAGAGCAGCCGCAATGCAAGAAACAGACCTGATCCACGACCAGTCCGCGGGCATCGAGCGCCTCCTGGAAATCATGGCGCGGCTCCGTGATCCGCAGACCGGCTGCCCCTGGGACATCGAACAGGATTTTGTCAGCATCGCCCCCTATACCATTGAAGAGGCTTACGAAGTCGCAGACGCGATTGAGCGCGAAGCCTGGGATGAGCTGAAGGGGGAACTGGGCGACCTCTTGTTCCAATCCGTCTTCCACGCCCGGATGGCTGAGGAGGCCGGCCACTTCACCTTTCAGGACGTGGTGCGGACGATGTCGGACAAGATGGTCTCCCGCCACCCGCATGTGTTCGGGGAGGAAAGCCGCGAGAAATCCGCCGAACAGCAGACCCTCGACTGGGAAGCGATCAAGGCCGCGGAGCGCGCAGGCAAGGCGCAGAAAGGCACGCTGGACGGGGTCGCCATCGGCCTGCCCGCCCTGCTGCGCGCCTACAAGCTGCAGAAACGCGCCGCCCGTGTCGGGTTTGACTGGCCGTCAGCAGCCAATGTCATCGCCAAGATCACCGAAGAATGCGCCGAACTGGTGGAGGCCCGCGACACCCTCTCCCACGCCGAGGTCGAGGAGGAATTCGGCGACCTTTTGTTCGTGATGGCCAACCTTGGCCGCCACCTGGGGGTCGAGCCCGAAGCCGCCCTGCGCGCCGCCAACGCCAAGTTCACCCGCCGGTTCGAGGGCGTCGAGGCCAAGCTCGCCGCCCGCGGCAAACGCCCCGAAGACAGCGACTTGGCCGAAATGGATGCACTCTGGGACGCGGTGAAGGCAGACGAGCGCGCCTGAGCGCGCGCCTTCTGCTTCATCTTTCTATAAATACTCAAGTTCCGGCGCCCTGCCGCCGGGAGGACCGCACGTTTCCGTCGCGGGAAATCTCCGGAGATTTGTACCGGCCCGCCTGCCAGCGGTTCAATCCCGTCCGAACTGCGCGTAGTCTCGTGGCTCACGATTTACGGAGACCGCAATGAGCGCCAGGAAAATCATCATCGACACAGATCCCGGCCAGGATGATGCGGTCGCCATCCTGCTGGCGCTGGCCAGTCCAGAGGATCTGGATTTGCTCGGTATCACCTGCGTTGCCGGCAATGTGCCGCTGCCACTCACCAGCAAGAACGCCCGCATTACCTGCGAGGCCGCGAGCCGCACCGATGTGCCCGTCTACGCAGGCAGCAAGGCGCCGCTTGCCCGGCCGCTGATCACGGCAGAGCATGTGCACGGCCAGACCGGCCTTGACGGGCCCAAGCTGTGGGAGCCGCAGATGCCGCTGGCAGAGGGTCACGGGGTGGATTTCATCATCGCCACCCTGCGCGCGCAGGAGCCGGGCACCGTCACGCTGTGCACCCTGGGCCCGCTCACCAATATCGCCGCCGCCTTCAACACCGCCCCCGACATCATCGAGCGGGTGCAGGAGATCGTGATGATGGGCGGCGCCTATTTCGAAGTCGGCAACATCACCCCGGCAGCAGAATTCAACATCTACGCCGACCCAGAAGCCGCTGAAATCGTGTTCAGATCCGGCGCCCCGATCACCGTGATGCCGCTGGATGTGACGCATAAGGTGCTGGCCACCAAACCGCGTGTCGAGGCGATCCGCGCCCTCAATACCCGCGTTGGCCGCTTCACCGCCGAGATGCTCGACTTCTTCGAGCGCTTCGACATGGAGAAATACGGCTCCGAAGGCGGCCCGCTGCATGACCCCTGCGTCATCGCCTGGCTGCTCAAGCCTGAGCTGTTCTCCGGCCGCCATGTGAACGTGGAAATCGAAACGTCCTCCAGCCTGACCCTCGGCATGACGGTGGCCGACTGGTGGGGCGTCACGGACCGCACACCCAATGCCCTGTTCATCGGCGACGCCGACGCCGACGGCTTTTTCACCCTCCTGACTGAAAGGCTGGCCCGCCTATGAGCGCCGCCCTGCACCTCGCCAAGCCCGAACACCTCGACACCGTGCTGGCGCTGGTTGCCGCCTTTCACGCCGAATCCGGGCTGGAGAGCAGCGACGCGCACCGCCGCGCCGGGATTGATCCGCTCCTGAACGGCCACCCTTACGGCGCGGTCTACCTGATCGGCCCCACCCGCGCGCCGATCGGCTATATCGTGATCACCTTCGGCTGGTCGGTGGAGTTCGGCGGCATGGACGGGTTTGTCGATGAACTCTACATCCGCCCCGCAGTGCGCGGCCGCGGCATCGCCACCGAGGTCCTGACCGAGCTGCCGAAATCACTGGCAGCAGCGGGCGTGCGCGCCCTGCATCTGGAGGTCGACCGCGAAAACGAGACTGCCCAGCGGCTCTATCTGCGCACCCGCTTCCAGCCGCGCAGGAACTGCATCCTGATGACGAAAACCCTGTAGCGCTGCACCCGGCCGCCGTTTGGCGCGCCTGCCTCCGGTGCGCCCGTGGCTGAGGCAAAAGCCCGCCGCCGCAGCCCCTTGCGGGCGGATTAGCGCCGCAGCCGGAAAATCACGCAACATGGCGGAACCATATGGAAGCCGCGGGAGTTATAGTGCCACCTGCGGCCCTTAAACTGGCCGGCCGGACCAATGAAAATGGAGGAAGAATATGACTTTCCGCTGGATTCCTGCTCTCGCAAGCAGCGCCGTACTGGGCCTGGGCGCCTGCACCAACCTGACCCCGGAACAGCGCACCGTTGCCGGAGTGGCAGGCGGCGCCGCAGCCGGCCTGATCGCGGCTGACGCGCTCAAGGCCGACGACGACTGGCGCCTGATCGCTGCCCTCGGCGGCGCAGCGGCAGGCACTATGGTTGCCCAGAACAACCAGACCAAGCAATGCGCCTATTCCCGCGGCGACGGCACCTATTACACTGCCCCGTGTTAAGTGAACCTGGTTAAGTGAACTTGATCTGGCGCCCTCCCCCGCCAGGGCGCCAGATCTCCGGACGCGGCCTGACGTCTGGCCGCGCATCCGGTTTCAGCGCAATTCCGCGCCGAGGTTCAGCCGTTTGACCGGATCGTCCGCCGAGGCGGTCTGCCCGGTGAACGGATAAGTCCCCGGCCCGCTGCACCCGATTATTGCCGAAAGAATTGCACAGATCGCCACTGTGCGCAGAATTCGCGTCCTCATGGCCTGTTCCCCTTTCCCGCACCGCCCTTGCGCTGCGTAGGATCACCATACCGTAACGCCTGCGTGAGCGTCTGTGATCCGGGCCACACATGCAGCTTCCGGAAGGTAAAAGCCAGAAAACGCGCGCTTTTGAAGGGTTTCCGCCCCTCCCGGCTTTGTACCGTTCAGGCCCGGACGCGGGCAGCTGCCGCGGCAAGCGGATCAGATTGCCGACCCCGCCGGGCAATCGGCTGCATCAAGCTCCAGCACCGGATCATCCGGCCCGCACTCCTCACCGCTGACGGGATAGGCGCCGGGCTCCGTACACGCTGCAAGCAGCAGCGGCAGATTTATCAGAGCAAGCAAAATGAGGCGAACGGGGGTCATATCAGGCTCCTGCGCTAAGGGTGGTGCGGGTCCAGAATGCCTGTTTCCGGCAACGCGGTCCTTGATGCGTGTTAATGTCCCGTCATGACTTCGCGCCCCCGCTGCCCGAGGCACCGCGGCGCTTGCGGCGTTCCAGAGCCAGCCTTGCGCGAGACCGCCGTCAGACACATTCGGCTCCCCTGCCAAAAAAAGCGCCCCGAACAAACGTTTGAGGCGCTTTTCAGCGTCCAAACGGAACGCTCTTACTTCAGGATCGAACGGCCCGCGTATTCGGCCACTTCGCCCAGCGCTTCCTCAATGCGGATCAGCTGGTTGTACTTCGCCAGCCGGTCCGAGCGCGCCAGCGAGCCGGTCTTGATCTGGCCGCAGTTGGTGGCCACAGCGAGGTCGGCAATGGTCGCATCCTCGGTCTCGCCGGAGCGGTGCGACATCACGTTGGTGTAGCGCGCGCGATGCGCCATATCGACGGCCTTCAGGGTCTCGGTCAGCGAGCCGATCTGGTTCACCTTCACCAGCATCGAGTTGGCGCAGCCGCGCTCAATGCCCTCGGCCAGACGCGCCGGGTTGGTCACGAACAGGTCGTCGCCGACCAGCTGCACCTTGCCGCCCAGTTCGTCGGTCAGGGCCTTCCAGCCGTCCCAGTCATCCTCGGACATGCCGTCTTCGATCGAGATGATCGGGTAGTCTTTCACCAGCGCCGCCAGATAGGCCACGTTCTCTTCCGACGACAGGGTCTTGCCCTCGCCGGACAGCACGTATTTGCCGTCCTTGTAATATTCGGTCGCCGCGCAATCCAGCGCCAGGTAGATTTCCTCGCCCGGCTTGTAACCGGCCTTCTCGATGGATTTCAGCACAAAATCCAGCGCTTCGCGGGTAGAGGCGATGTTCGGGGCAAAGCCGCCCTCGTCGCCGATCCCGGTCGACAGACCCGCCGCCGACAGCTCTTTCTTCAGGGTGTGAAACACTTCCGAGCCCATGCGCACCGCGTCGCGGATGTTCTCCGCCGCCACCGGCATGATCATGAATTCCTGGATGTCGATCGGGTTGTCGGCATGTTCGCCGCCGTTGATGATGTTCATCATCGGCACCGGCAGAACCCGCGCCGAGGTGCCGCCGATATAGCGGTAGAGCGGCTGGGTGGTGAAATCGGCCGCGGCCTTGGCCACCGCCATGGAAACACCCAGGATCGCATTGGCGCCCAGGCGGCCCTTGTTCTCGGTGCCGTCCAGCTCGATCATCGCCTGGTCAACGGCGACCTGCTCGGTGGCGTCAAAGCCGACCAGTTCCTCGGCAATCTCGCCGTTTACGGCGGCAACCGCTTCCAGCACGCCTTTGCCCATGTAGCGGGACTTGTCGCCGTCGCGCTTCTCCACCGCCTCATAGGCGCCGGTCGACGCGCCCGAGGGCACGGCAGCGCGGCCCATGGTGCCGTCTTCCAGGATCACGTCGACCTCAACCGTCGGGTTGCCCCGGCTGTCGAGGATCTCACGGGCGTGAATGTCGATAATGGTGCTCATCTGTCCATCCTTGTGTGGTGCCTGAAAGCGGCGCGTTTTGCTGCCAGCGTCATACCAGCCGCGGCGGAAATGTAAACCACGCTCGTTATCGCTAACACGCCTAAATCCGGCAGGTTAGGGCTAACAAACCGCTGTTTGCGCCAACAGGGCGGAGGATTTCTGCCAGCCGGGACGTCAGGCCGCAGCCGCTGCCGCACGGCGCGCCCGCCGTGCCAGCCGCTGCTCGCGCACAAAGGTGTAAAGCCCCGACCCGATAATCAGCGCAGCCCCCGCCAGGGTCAGCGCATCGGGCCGCTCGCCAAAGACCAGCACGCCCGCCAGGATCGAGAACAGCAGCCGGGTATAGCGGAACGGCGTCACCGCCGAGGCATCCCCCACCCGCGTCGCGGTCACGATGCCGTAATAGCCCATAACCCCGAACAGCACGCCGCCTGCCATCATCAGGTATTCGTTCTGCACCATCACCTGCACCTCGCCGGGCGTGAAGGCCAGCAGCAGCAGCCCCGCAGGGATCACCGCCAGAAACGCCTGAAAACTAACAACGGTGGAGGGCACCGCACTGTCCATCACCCGCGTCATCAGATCCCGCGTGGCAACCCCCAGCACCGCGATCACAACCAGCAGCGCCGCAGGCTCGAAACTGTCCAGCCCCGGCCGGATGATCAGCAAGACCCCGGCAAAGCCGACGCAGATCGCCAGCCAGCGCCGCCAGCCGACCTGCTCGCCCAGAAACAGCGCCGCCCCCATGGTGATCACCAGCGGCGTTGCCTGAAACACCGCCGCCACCACCGAAATATCCACCAGCGCCAGCGCCGAGGCAAAGCTCATCGCCGACACCGCCTCAGTCGATGCCCGCAGGACAGGCCGCAGCCGCCAGCAGCGCGGCGCAAACAGGCTATGCCCCTGCATCCGCGCCATCACCGCAAAGACCAGCCCGCTGCCAACCCCCAGGCAGATCAGGATCTGCCCGACCGGCAAGGTGCCCGACAGCTGCTTGATGAACATGTCCTCAAGCGTGAAGAAAGCCATTGAGGCAATGACCAGCAGAATGCCGTGCAGATTGTTCATGAAGGCGCGTCCTGTCTTGCGGACCGGCTGCGTGCCGGACCGTCCGGACAAAAAACATCAGCGCCCGCGCCCCGGCAACTCCGTTTCCGGCGCCGCTGCATGACAAGACGTTAGCAGACATATCACCTTTTGTGATACGACATGCATCGCAGGCCGCCAGCGCCGCCTCAATCCGTCTTGCGCGGCACCCCGTAAAGCTCCAGCTTGTGGCCGCGCAGCTCATAGCCCAGCTTGCGGGCGATCCGCTCCTGCAGCTCCTCGATCTCCGGATCGCAGAACTCGATCACCTCGCCGGTGTTCATGTCGATCAGGTGGTCGTGATGCTCGCGCTCGGCATCCTCATAGCGCGCGCGGCCATCGCCGAACTCCAGCCGCTCCAGAATGCCCGCCTCCTCAAACAGCTTCACCGTCCGGTACACGGTGGCGATCGAAATGCCGGCGTCCATCGCGCTGGCACGGGCGTACAGCTCCTCGACATCCGGGTGATCATCGCTGTCCTGCAGCACCTGGGCAATCACCCGGCGCTGGCCGGTCATGCGCAGGCCCTTGCGCTCGCAGCGGGCGATAATCGTCTTTGCCATTTGCGTCCTCGCGGTTTTCTGGGCTTCCTCTTTAACGGATGCAACCTGCGCCGAAAACCGGCTTTTCACACGCATCAACAGTTGACAAACCGCTTATCCACAGCCATTTGGCTCACAGGCATCCCTCCCTGCCGCGTGAGCAGAGACCAATACCGGCCGTACCGCATGTGCGTGACAGAACACCCGGGGTCTAGTGATATGCCGCCATTCCCAAAATCACGCGTGGGGATTGCAGAGGCCAGCGGCCTGGCATCCGGCCAGCGCGCGCCCGAGGTCCCTGCCCCGCAAGACACCGCTGTGCTGCAGCGGATCCGGCCCGTGCTGAGCGCAGGGCCGTGAAAGGACGATACGTGACTGAATTTTCGACCATGGGGCTTCCTGAAAAGCTCCTCGCCCGTCTCCAGGACATGGGCCTCAATGACCCCACCCCGATCCAGGCCCGCGCCATTCCGCATGCCTTGAACGGCAAGGACGTGCTGGGCCTGGCGCAGACCGGCACCGGCAAGACCGCCGCTTTTGGCGTGCCGCTGATCGCGCAGATGATGCAATACGGCCGTAAACCCGCCGCCAATACCGTGCGCGGCCTGGTGCTGGCCCCCACCCGCGAGCTGGCCAACCAGATCGCCGACACCCTGAAGGGCCTGACCGAAGGCACCCCGATGAAGGTCGGCCTGGTGGTTGGCGGCGTCTCCATCAACCCGCAGATCTCCCGCATTGCCAAGGGCACCGACATCCTGGTCGCCACCCCGGGCCGCCTGATCGACATCCTCGACCGCGGCGCGCTCGACCTTGGCTCCTGCGACTTCCTGGTGCTGGACGAGGCCGACCAGATGCTGGACCTCGGCTTCATCCACACCCTGCGCAAGATTGCGGCGCTGCTGCCCGCCGAACGCCAGACCATGCTGTTCTCGGCCACCATGCCCAAGCAGATGAACGAGATCGCCAACTCCTACCTGCAAAGCCCGGTCCGCATCGAAGTCTCGCCTCCGGGCAAGGCTGCCGACAAGGTCACCCAGTCGGTGCACTTCATCGCCAAGGCCGAAAAGCTGAGCCTGCTGAAGGAATTGCTGGCAGAGCACAAGCACGAGCGCGCGCTGGTGTTCGGGCGCACCAAACACGGCATGGAAAAGCTGATGAAGGTGCTGGACAAGGCAGGCTTTGCCGCCGCCGCGATCCACGGCAACAAAAGCCAGGGCCAGCGCGAACGCGCCCTCGCCGCATTCAAATCCGGCGACATCAAGGTGCTGGTTGCCACCGACGTGGCCGCCCGCGGCCTGGATATCCCGGACGTCAAGCACGTCTACAACTACGAGCTGCCGAACGTGCCCGACGCGTATGTGCACCGCATCGGCCGCACCGCGCGCGCGGGCAAGGATGGCGCCGCCATCGCCTTCTGCGCCCCGGATGAGATGGAAGAGCTGAAAGCGATCCAGAAGGTGATGAAAATCACCATTCCCGTCGCCTCCGGCCGCGCCTGGGAAGCGATGCCTGACCCGGCAGCGCCCGCCGGCAAACCGGGCGGACGTCCCGGTGGACGCCGCGGCGGCAGCAAGCCCGGCGGCCAGCGCCGCCGTGGCGGCGCCGGCAGCAGCAGCGGCCAGGGCAAACCGCAGGGCGGGGCCCCCGCAAACGCCCAGCGCCGCGGCCAGAAACAGCGCGCGCGCTGACCGATCCCCGTGCTGATCCGGGTCAAGGACGGCAAAGCCGCAGCGCGGCAGCGCTGTTCATCCTTGACGCGGATCAGCACATCACACACTTGAAATGGCGCTTAAGGGCAATCCTGCCCTTAAGCGCCTCTCAGCAGAAAACACTCGGCGCTGCGCAGCAGCGCCCGGCCCAAGGCCGCCAGGGGGTTTCAGGCGCAGCCTGAAACCCCTGCGGGCGCGGGAGACCTCCCCTTCCGAGACAATCAGCCAGTCTGACAGTCAGACCGCGCGCAAATCCGCCCAGACCGGCAAATGGTCGGAGGCGATATGCGCCGGCCGCGCGCCATGCACCCCATGCGCCACCGCCTCCAGCCGCCGGCAATGGGCGATCCGGTCCAGCGCCCCCAGCGGCCGCAGCGCCGGAAAGCTGGCTTTCGGCGGCAGAAAGGTCAGCGCCGGGGCGATATGCTCCAGCACCGGCGAGCGCGACCATTCGTTGAAATCCCCGGCCAGCACCACTGCGGCGTCATCCGCCTCCGCCGCCCGGGCCAGCGCATGCATCTGCCCGCGCCGGGCGCGCCCCGTCAGCCCCAGATGCGCACCGATCACCCGGACCAGCCCCGCCTCTGTTTCAAACAGCGCCCAGACCGCACCGCGCGGCTCCAGCCCCGGCAGCGCGATATGGCCCTCGGCCCGCAGCCGCACGCTGTCGCGGAACAGCACCGCATTGCCATGCCACCCCAGTGACCCCGCCCCGCCCAGATCCACCGCCTGCCAGCCGGTCTCCTCGACCAGGAAATGCGGCAGCGCTGCAGGCCGCGGCGGCAGCCGCTTGTCGGCCTCCTGCAGAACCGCCACATCGGCGCCCAGCCCGGACAGCACCTGCAAGGTGCGCTCCGGCCGCCGGCGCAAGTCCATACCGACACATTTCTGGATGTTGTAGGTGGCAATACGCAGGGTATCCGGCGGCGGTTTCTTCGGCATCTGCTCTCTCTCCGGGACTTTGCGAAAGTGTGGCGCACAATGCGGCCCAAGCACAACCGGCATCCGGCCGCAGGGGGGGAGCGCTGGGGGCTGTCTGCCCCCTCTTGAGCCTGCGGCTCAATTCACCCCCGAGGATATTTCCAGCCAGAAGAACAAGCGCTCAGGTGCCGCAGAAGGTCGCCTGCACCACTTCCTCGGGCAGCGGCGGGCGCTGCAGATCGGCGTGCTCCGGCTGGTCGTCGTAAGGGCGGGCCAGCACATCGTTCAGCCGGTGGAACAGGGTGTAATCCCCTGCCACCGCGGCTGCGATCATGTCCTCGATCCGATGGTTGCGCGGGATGAACGCCGGGTTGGCGCGGCGCATCACCGCTTGCGGGTCCGGCTCCCCCTCCAGCCGTGCCTTCCAATCCGGCTCCCAGGCCTCAAAAGCCGCCGGATCGGTGAACTGGTCCCGTGCCGTGCCATCCGCCAGAGCCCGGAAGGTATTGGTGAAATCGCTCTGATTCTCCGCCATCCGTCCCAAGAGGGAGGTCACCAGCTCCAGGTCGCCCTCCTGCGCCGAGGTGATCCCCAGCTTGGCGCGGAAGCGCCGCAGCCAGGCCGCCTCCGTCAGCGCAGGCATCGCATGAACGATCTCCGTCGCCGCCTCGACACCATCCTGCGGGTCGTCCAGCTGCTGGATCAGCGCGGTTGCCAGCTGCGCCAGGTTCCACACCGCAATCGAGGGCTGGTTGGCATAGGCATAGCGCCGCCCGCGGTCGATCGAGGAGAACACCGTGTGCGGATGGTAGACATCCATGAAGGCGCACGGCCCATAGTCGATGGTTTCCCCTGAGATCGAGAAGTTGTCGGTGTTCATCACCCCGTGGATGAAGCCCACCGCCATCCACGCCGCAATCAGCTCCGCCTGCGCATCGCGCACCGCGCTGAGCAGCCCCATCGGCCCCTCCGCCTCCGGGTAATGGCGGGCAATGGCATAGTCCGTCAGCCGCCGCAGGCTCGCCTTGTCGCCGCGGGCGGCGAACACCTGGAACGTCCCCACCCGCAGATGGCTTGCCGCGACCCGCGTCAGCACCGCACCGGGCAAGCCGCCCTCGCGCCAGACGGTCTCGCCGGTTTCCGCCGCCGCCAGTGCCCGGGTGGTCGGAATGCCAAGCGCGTGCATCGCCTCGCTCACCACATATTCCCGCAGGACCGGCCCCAGCCAGGCGCGCCCGTCGCCGCCCCGGGAATAGGGCGTCCGCCCCGACCCTTTCAGCTGGATGTCGCGGCGTTTGCCGTCGGTGCCGACGGTCTCGCCCAGCAGGATCGCGCGCCCGTCGCCAAGCTGCGGGTTGTACGTGCCGAACTGATGCCCGGAATAGAGCTGCGCCAGCGGATCGGCGCCGTCCGGCACCCGGTTGCCACCGAACACCTCCGCCATCTCCGCCGTGTCTCCGGGCGTGATCCCCAGGATGCGCGCCAGATCCTCGTTGAACGCCACCAGCCGGGGCGCCTTCACCGCCTGCGGCGGCAGTTTGGAGTGGAACTGCCCCGGCAGAGCGGCGTAGGTGTTGTCAAAAGGGATCCTGAGTGTCATGGCCCAAACATATGATCGGGATTGAGATTTACCAGCATGAAAGCGGAGAGAGCAGGCATGGACGCGGATCAGATCATCGAACACCTGGGCCTGCAGCAGCACCCGGAGGGCGGCTGGTACAGAGAGACCTGGCGGGCCGGGAACGAAGGACGCCCCGCAGGCACCTGTATTTACTTCCTTTTGAAGACCGGCGAGGCCAGCCACTGGCACCGCGTCGATGCGGCTGAGATCTGGCTCTACCACGCCGGCGCGCCGCTGGTGCTGTCGCTGGCGGCAACGGACGAAGGCCCGGCGCAGGACCACCTGCTGACCCCGGATCTGGCCAAGGGCGCACCGCAGCTGATCGTGCCGGAAGGCCACTGGCAGGCCGCCCGCAGCACCGGGGACTACACGCTGGTAAGCTGCACGGTGTCGCCGGGATTCCAGTTTGAAGGCTTCGAGCTCGCCGCTCCAGGCTTCGACATCCCGCGCGGCTGAGCGCAAATTTCTTCTAAAGAAATTTGGCAAGAATTTTCAGAAAATTCTTGCGCCCCGCCGCAGCGCTCACGCATCCGGCACGCTGACCACCCCGCCGCCGACACAGGCACTCACTCCTGTGGTGCCGGGTGCCGAAGTCGGCAGGCCGCGCGCCACCCGCACCGCCAGATGGGCAAAGGCCTGCGCCTCCAGCATGTCGCCGTCGAGCCTAGCATCCTCCACCGGCTTAACCGGGCAATCGAGCGACACCCGCAGCATCTCCATCAGCACCGGATTGCGGCGCCCGCCGCCGGTGACCAGCACGACCTCCGGCGATTCCGGGCAATGCTCCATGCCCTGTGTCACAGCGGCTGCGCACATGGCGACCAAGGTCGCCGCCGCATCCGCATCGCTCAGCTCCTTGACCAGCCCGACCATCTCGGCAAAATCGTTCCGGTCCAGCGACTTGGGCGGCATCCTTGCGAAATAGGGCTCAGCCAGAAACAGCTCCAGCGCGCCGGTTTCCACGGTGCCGGAGCGCGCCACCTTGCCGTCCGCGTCCCAGGGAATGCCCAAGCGCTCCTGCACCAGATCATTGACCGGCGCATTGGCCGGGCCGGTGTCAAACGCCAAGAGCGCGCCCGGTTCTTCGGGCCGGTCGAACCGCGGATCCACATAGGTCAGGTTGCCGACCCCGCCGAGGTTCAGGAAGCATAAGGGCCGTTCCGCACCGATGTATTTCGCGCAGGCAAAGTGAAAGAACGGCGCCAGCGGCGCGCCCTCGCCGCCCATCGCCACATCGTCGCTGCGGAAATCCCAGACCACCGGCTTGCCCAGATGTTCGGCCAGCGCCGCGCCGTCGCCCACCTGCAGGGTCCCCCGCAGCCGCGGCGCATGGGCCAGGGTCTGGCCGTGAAAGCCGACAATCTCCACGTCCGCGAACTCCGCCAGCGCCGCCGCATGGGCCGCATCGCAAACCTCGGCCGCGGCCTCCACCTCAGGACCGGTCCATTTGCCCAGCCCCGCGCGCAGGACGCTGCGCTCCTCTGCCGAATACTCCCGGTAACTGCTCTCGCCAAACCCGTGAATGCGCGCGCCGTCGGTGATCACCACCGCCGCATCCACCCCATCCAGCGAGGTGCCGCTCATCGCGCCAAGCGCCCTGACCGCGCCCGTTTTCCCAATGGCCTTGCTCATGGCCCCTGCCCCTTTCTAGGATCCGGGCCGTCCCGCCCGTTCGTGTCGCATACTACAGCGCATATTTTGCCGGGAAAACAGGTTCCAACCCACGTCAATGCGATTTATAGGGCATGGGGCAAAACCATAGACCGAGGCATGTTATGACCTACACACCGAAATCGGATTTCGTCGCAGTCATGATGGAACGCGGGTTCCTCGCGGACTGCACCGATTATCAGGGGCTGGACGAAGCCCTGCTGCAAGGTGTGCGCCCGGCCTATATCGGCTTTGACGCCACCGCGAAGTCGCTGCACGTCGGCTCGCTGATCCAGATCATGATGCTGCGCTGGTTCCAGAAGACCGGCCACCAGCCGATCACCCTGATGGGCGGCGGCACCACCAAGGTGGGCGACCCCTCCTTCCGCGCCGACGAGCGCCCGCTGCTGACCGAAGCCCAGATCGACGACAATATCGCGGGCATCAAGAAGGTATTCTCTGCCTACATCGACTATGACACCGACGCGCCGAACAAGGCGCTGATGCTGAACAACGCCGAATGGCTGGACGGCCTGAACTACCTGGAATTCCTGCGCGACATCGGCCGCCATTTCTCGGTGAACCGGATGCTGTCGTTCGAAAGCGTGAAATCGCGTCTCGACCGCGAGCAGTCGCTCAGCTTCCTCGAATTCAACTACATGATCCTTCAGGCCTACGACTTCATGGAGCTGAACCGCCGCTACGGCTGCATCCTGCAGATGGGCGGCTCGGACCAGTGGGGCAATATCGTCAACGGCATCGACCTGACCCGCCGGGTGATCGACCATGAGGTCTATGGCCTCACCTCGCCGCTCTTGACCACCTCGGACGGCAAGAAGATGGGCAAGACCGCCGAAGGCGCGATCTGGCTCAATGCGGAGATGCGGTCGCCTTATGAGTTCTGGCAGTTCTGGCGCAACACCACCGATGCAGACGTGGGCCGGTTCCTGAAGCTCTATACTGAGCTGCCGGTGGCGGAATGCGAGCGTCTGGGCGCGCTGGCAGGATCGGAGATCAACGCCGCCAAGGTGATCCTCGCCAATGAGGTGACCACCCTGTGCCACGGCGCCGAAGCGGCGGCGGCGGCAGAGGCCACCGCGCGCGAGGTGTTCGAGAAGGGCGGTGTCGGCGATGACCTGCCCACCCTGACCCTGTCGCCCGCCGATCTGGGCGACGGCATTTCGATCGTGCAGCTGATCGTGAAATCCGGCCTCGCCAAATCCGGCAAGGATGCCAAACGCCTGATTGCGGAGCATGGCGCCAAGATCGACGACCAGCCGCTGACCGACGCAGGCCTGATGATCGACGCGGGCGCGCTGGCCTCGCCGATCAAGCTGAGCGCGGGCAAAAAACGCCACGCCCTGGTGCGGCTGGACGGCTGAACCATTCGGCATGAAACGGGAGAAAGGGAGCCTTCGCGCTCCCTTTTTTCTTGGCCGCAGGATCTCCCGCCCATTCCAGCTGCATCAAAGATGGAGCTTCATGGTTGGGCATGGCGCCGCGCTGCCGCGCGGCGCGGCGGCGTTTCCCTGGCTGCGGTCCGCAACAGGCCAGCACCGAGGCCAGCACCGGGTCAAGGGCCGCGCCAGCGGCCGTGCGCAGCACGGTTTACCCTTGAGGCGGAGCTGGCCGGAATAGACTGGAACTGGCGTTTAAGGGCAGATTTGACCTTAAGCGCCTCTCAGCAATCTATTTGCTGCGCAGCAGCGCGCCGCGCAGCGGCGCCATGCCCAAGACCGCACAAAGGCGCAGTGGCACAGCCAATGCACCTGCGGGCGCGGGAGCCCGGCCGGCCGCCTCAGAACACCACCGCCTCCACCACCGTCAGCACCAGAAACACCGGCACCGACAGGCCGATCGCAATCAGCAGCGCCGCTGCCTTGGTCATCCGCGGGGCCGCCGCCGTCTGCCCCATGATCTGTGTTGCCTTTTTCATGCGTTCATTAACCCTGATTTAGGTTTCCAGCGCGTTAATGGGGCCATGTTCGACAGCGCCCCCGATCCCGACTTGCCCGCCGCGGCAACCGCCCGCCCGCAGCTCCGCGCCCTCCAGCAATCGCCGGAGTTTGCCCGCGCGCTGATGGCCTGCGGCCAGGAGCCGCTGGTGCTGGACGGCACGCTGGTGCTGCAGCGCCGCCTGCCCGGCGGGCTGCGGCTGGCGATGGTGAACCGGGCGGACCTCGGCAACCCCGCCCCGCTGATGGCCGCGCTGCGCGGCCAAGGCCTGGGCCGCACCCCGCTGATCCTGTCGCCAGAGGCCCCGGCGCCGCATCTCGCCCGCCTCGGCGCGGTGCCGCTGGCCACGCCAGCCCATGCTGCGCTTTGGGATCTGACCGGCGATCCGGACCAGCGCCGCGCCGCCCTGCATCAGAAATGGCGCAACCGGCTGAAACACGGCGAGGCGCAGGCCCTCCGCCTCACCCGCCAGAACCTGCCGCACGACGTGCGCCACTGGCTGTTTCAGGCCGACGCGCAACAGCAAACGATGCGCGGTTACCGCAGCTGGCCCATTGGCCTCACCCTCGCCTATGCGCGCGAAAATAAGGGGCAGGCGAAACTCTTTCAGGCCTTTGAGGGCAAGGACCCCGCCGCCGCCATCCTGATCCTCACCCACGGCAGCACCGCCACCTACCACATCGCCCACACCACCCGGCGCGGCAAACAGCTCAGCGCCCATACGCTCCTGCTGTGGGAGGCCGCCAGCTGGCTTGCCTCAAAAGGCATCTGCCGCCTGGATCTGGGCCTCATCAATACCGAGGACGCCCCCGGCCTGGCCCGGTTCAAGCTCGGCACCGGCGCCAGACTGCACCGGCTGGGCGGCACCTGGGGCCTCTGGCCGCCGCTCGGCCGCCTGCTGCGCCCGCTGGCACGGCTCGACCGGCGCCTGATGGCAGGCTGACATCCGCACTGCCGCTGCCGCGACGCCCCGTCCCGCTGGACAGGCCGGGGGCAAACCCATTATATGAACGCATGTTCAGATA
The DNA here is from genome assembly GCF_002388965.1 of Leisingera sp. UBA4491. NCBI lineage: Bacteria > Pseudomonadati > Pseudomonadota > Alphaproteobacteria > Rhodobacterales > Roseobacteraceae > Leisingera > Leisingera sp. UBA4491. Next base: position 481,227 of record NZ_DGNN01000026.1, read on the forward strand.
ACCGGGAGGAGCCCCGCTCATGAAACTTGCAGATACCGCAGCCGTGATCACCGGCGGCGCATCCGGCCTGGGTGAGGCCACCGCGCGCTATTTCGCCGAACAAGGCGCCCAGGTCACCATCCTCGACCGCGATGCGGAGCGCGGCCCCCAGGTGGCAGAAGAAATCGGCGGGCATTTCGCCCAGACCGATGTGACCAGCGAAGAGTCGGTCTCTGCCGCCATCGCCCATGCGGCGGAAAAGATGGGCAAGATCACCGCTTGCGTGAACTGCGCGGGCATCGCCATCGGCGCCAAGACCGTGGGCAAGGAGGGCGCGCACCCGCTCGATGCCTACAAGCGCACCATCGACATCAACCTGGTCGGCACCTTCAACGTCGCCCGCCTCGCCGCCGTGGAAATCGCCAAGAACACGCCCGATGATGACAACGCCCGCGGCGTGATCATCAACACCGCCTCCATCGCGGCCTTTGACGGGCAAAAGGGCCAGGCCGCCTATGCCGCCTCCAAAGGCGGGGTTGCCGGCATGTGCCTGCCGATGGCGCGCGATCTGGCGTCTTCCGGCATCCGGGTGATGACCATCGCGCCGGGCATCTTCATGACCCCGATGCTGGCGGGCCTGCCGGAAGAAGTGCAGCAGCAGCTGGCGGCAGACGTCCCCAACCCCGCCCGCCTGGGCGATCCGCGCGAATACGGCCGCCTCGCAGGTTTCATCGTCGAAATGGGCTACCTCAACGGCGAGGTGATCCGCATCGACGGCGCTCTGCGCATGCGCTGACGCCCCGCCGCTGGTTGCGGGTCAAGGGCGGCACAGCCGCCGTGCGCAGCACGGTTCACCCTTGACGCGCAAGCAGCGGATCACACACTCGAAAACGCGTCTTCAGGGCAAACCTGCCCCTGAAGCGCTTCTCAGCCAATCCCCTTCACACCGCGCCAGCGGTGCGCGGCCCAAGGCCGCACAAAGGCGCCTTGGCGCAGCCAAGGCACCTGCGGGCGCGGGAGCTCCCCGGGCAATTGACAATCCCTGCCGCCCACCCTTCACTCGCGGCAAGGAGGCCCCCCATGACCAAGTCAGAACGGCAGAAAATGCAGGCGGGTGAGTGGTACTGTTGCCGGGACAGCGAACTGTCAGCGTTGCGCCATCAGGCCCGGGTAGCGGTGCACCAGCACAATGGGGCGCCCCCTGATCCTGCGGAACAGCTCAGCCCAGCCTTGGCCAAACCCTTTGCCGCCCAAGGCGAAAACTGCCTGATCGAGGCGCCCTTCCACTGCGCCTACGGCATCCACATCACCCTTGGAAACGACGTCTACATGAACGCGGGCTGCACCACCCTGGACACCGCGCCCGTGACCATCGGCGACCGCACCATGCTGGGGCCGAACGTGCAGATCTACTGCGCCCAGCACCACACAGACAGAGGCTTACGGGCGAAGGGCCTCGAAATCGCATGCCCAGTCACCCTCGGCGCAGACGTCTGGATCGGCGGCGGCGCAATCATCCTGCCCGGCGTCACCATAGGCGACGGCGCCATCGTCGGCGCAGGCGCTGTGGTGACCAAACACGTCGCCGCGGGCCAGACCGTCACCGGCAATCCGGCCCGCCCCCGGCACCCGTAATCAAACGGTAAACCCAGCGCCCGCCGCCCTTACCCTAAATTCACATTTCTTGATGAATTCCAAAGTTTTACGGCAGCAACTTTGACCAAATGTTTCGCGCGCG